>JADLHF010000119.1 GCA_020848935.1 Acetobacteraceae bacterium | reverse complement strand
GCCCTGATCGTGCTGCCGCGCGGGCAATGGGCGATCGCGTTCTTTTCGGCGGCCGCGCTGCTGGCGATGATGGTGCTGTCCTGGGTGTCGCGCTGGTATGCCGCCCATGCCGGGGCGCACCGGGCGCGGGCGGCGGCGGCCAAGGCGGGGGGCAACGCGCTGCCGTCCCGTAGGATCGCCTTTGCCATCGTCATCCTGTTGGCGCTGATGTTCTCCAAGAGCGTGTACGGCGCCAGCCTGGGGTCGTACTACACCTTCTACCTGATCGAGCGCTTCGGCGTGTCGGTGGCCGATGCGCAGGTGCTGCTGTTCGTCTATCTGGCCGCCAATGCGGTGGGCACGCTGCTGGGCGGGCCGTTCGCCGACAAGCTGGGCACGCGCGCGGTGATGTGGGTGTCGATCCTGGGCGTGCTGCCGTTCACCCTGGTGCTGCCCTACGCCAACCTGCCGATGACCATCATGCTGACCATCATGATCGGGCTGGTGATGTCCTCGGCGTTCTCGGCGATCGTGGTCTATGCGCAGGAGCTGATGCCCGGGCGGGTGGGGCTGGTGGCCGGCATCTTCTTCGGCTTCGCCTTCGGGCTGGGCGGGCTGGGGGCGGCCGGGATGGGGCGGCTGGCGGATGCCACCAGCATCGAGTTCGTCTATCACGTCTCGGCCTTCCTGCCGCTGATCGGGCTGCTGATCGCGCTGCTGCCGCGGCTGGACCATCGCGGGGCCGCGCTGGCCCGCTAGGCCGGGCCCGGACCGCCCCGCCAGGCCGGGCGCCGAGAGTGCCCGCTTTCGTGGTATAGCGCCGAGTATGGCGCCGATCGCCCACGCCCAACCGGAGTATTCCATGTCCGATACCCCCGCCCAGGACGCCCCGCCGGCCGAGGACCCCGCGGTCGAGGAGGCGTTGCGCGCCTGCATCGCGCATCACGAGGGCGGCAGGCTGGCGGAGGCGCGCGCCGGGCTGGAGACGGTGCTGGCGGGACATCCCGACAATGCCAATGCGCTGCACCTGCTGGGGCTGGTGCGCTTCGCCCAGGGCGATTCCGAGGCCGGGGCGTCGCTGGTGGGCCGGGCGCTGGCGCAGGCGCCGGAATTCAGCGTTGCTGCCGGCAACCTGGCCACCATGCTGCGGCTGATGCGCCGCCCCGGCGAGGCGCTGACGCTGTTGCGCAGGACGGTCGATTCGCGGCCGGACGACCCCGAGGCGTTGCGCAACCTGGGCTTCGCGCTGATGGCCCAGGGCGATGCCGCCGCGGCGGCCGAGACCTTCCTCAAGGCGGTGCGGCTGACGCCCGACGACCCGCTGGTTCATGCCGGGCTGGGTGGCGCGCGGCTGTTCCAGCAGCGCTATCAGGAGGCGGAGGCCAGCCTGCGCCAGGCGCTGGGGCTGGCGCCGGCCAATCCCGAGATCCACATGCACCTGGCCGTGGCGCTGCGCATGCTGGGCAAGCCGGACGAGGCGATCGGCAGCCTGCGCGTGGCGCTGCTGCTGCGCCAGAACTACCCGGAGGCGCGCACCAACCTGGGCCTGTTCCTGCTGGAGCGCGGCCGGGTGGACGAGGCGTTGGCCAACCTGCGCCAGGCGGTGGCCGAAGACCCGCAGCGCGGCCAGGCGCATTTCGCCATCGGCCAGATCCTCGCCGACCAGGGCGACACCGCCGGTGCGGTGGCCAGCCTGCGGCGCGCGCTGGAGACGCTGGCCAACCCGACCCTGGCCCATACCGCGCTGGTGGGCATGTTGGGTGGTCCGGGCAGCCTGGGCGAGCTGATCGAGGTGGAGCGGGCGATGGCCGGCCGCCAGCCCGGTGCCGCGGCGCCGCTGGTGCGGCTGGCCCGCGTGCTGGCCCGCGCCGGGCGGCTGGACGAGGCGGTGGCGGCCTGCGAGCAGGCGCTGGCGATCGCGCCGGGGGCGCTGGACGCGACCGGCAGCATCGCGGCGATCCGCTATATCCAGGGCCGCACCGCCGAGGCGCGTGCCGCCTTCGGCGCGGTGCTGGCCGTGGCGCCGAACGATGCGGCGGCGCGTACCACGCTGGCGATGATGCAGCTGGCCGACGGCAACTTCGCCGACGGGATGGCCGGGCTGGAGGCGCGCTTCGACCTGCCGCAGCTTGCCGCCTTCCGCCCCGAGGGCGCGCGCCTGGCGCCGCTCTCCCAGGCATCGGTGGACGGGCGGCGGGTGCTGCTGGCGGCCGAGCAGGGCATCGGCGACACGCTGCATTTCGTGCGCTACGCGCGCCTGTTGGCCGAGCGCGGCGCGCGCGTGCTGCTGGAGGTCCAGGCCCCGCTGGTGCCGCTGCTGGCCGGCATGGCGGGAATCGAGGCGGTCTCGGCCCAGGGGGCGGCCGCGCCGCAGGTGGATGCCACCTGCCCGATGATGAGCCTGCCGCTGGTGTTCGCCACCACGATCGACAGCATCCCCGCCGCGGTGCCCTACCTGGCGGTGCCGGCGCAGCGGCGGGCCGACTGGTCCGCGCGGCTGGGGCCGGCGGTGGCGGGGCGGCGGCGGGTGGGGCTGTGCTGGTCCGGCAATCCCGGCTTCAGCGCCGACCAGTTCCGTTCCATCAAGCTGGCGATGTTCCGCCCGCTGCTGGCCGACCCCGCGCTGGAGGTGCACCTGGTGCAGACGGACATCCGCGACGGCGATGACGCGGTGGTGGCCGCGGCGCCGGGGGTGCGGGACTGGCGCCGCGCGCTGGGTGACTTCGCCGATACCGCGGCGGTGATCGAGCAGCTGGACCTGGTGATCACGGTCGATTCCGCGGTGGCGCATCTGGCCGGCGCGCTGGGCCGGCCGGTGTGGATCCTGCTGCCCTATGCCGCCGACTGGCGCTGGCTGCACGGGCGCGCCGACAGCCCTTGGTACCCCTCCGCCTCGCTGTTCCGCCAGGCGGCGCTGGGCGACTGGCAGCCGGTGCTGGATGCCGTGCAGGCGGCGCTGCATCCGCGGTGAGCGCCGCGGTGGTGCCCCCACGACTGGAGTCGCCCAACGATACCACTGCTGCGGCGGCCCTGGTGGCCGAGGCGGCGCGCGCCCATGCCGCCGGCCGCAATGACGAGGCGGCCGGCTTGCTGGAACAGGCCCGGCCCGGTGCCGCGCGCCTGCCGGCGTTCTGGGAGCTGGACGCCGCCCTGGCGCTGGCCACCGGCGCGCCGGACCGCGCGGTGGCGGCGCTGGAGCGGTGCGCCGAACTGGCGCGCAGCCGCATGGCCCGGCCCGATGCCCGCCTGCCGATGAACCTGGCGCTGGCCCGCGTCGCGGCCGGCCGTCTGGATGAGGCGCTCGCTGCGCGGGAAGAGGCCGCGGAGGCACTTGCGGCGCAGCGGGCATTGGGCGAGGCGGCGCGCCCGGCCGACCATGCCCAGCTGCGCGAGGTGGATGAGCGGCTGGCCCAGCTGCTGTGGGAACGCGACCGCCCCGAGGCGGCGATCAGTGCCCGCATCCGCGCCATCGCCGGGCGCGGCCCCCACCCCGCGCGCGTGCGCATCGCCGCCATGCTGGCCGGGCGCGACCGGCTGGCCGAGACGCTGCTGGCGCTGCTGACCCGCGCGCTGCTGGCGCCGGACTCCGCCGTGGCGGCACGCGATATCGGCCGGCTGCTGGCCGCTGTCGGTGGCCACGAGGCGGCGCGCGCCTGGTTCCGCCGCACCGTGGTGCTGGCGCCGCAGGACGCCGAGACCGCCGCGGCGCTGGGCGAGCCCGATCGCGCCGACGACCCCGCCGCGCGCGACGCGGTGGTCGGCCGGCTGCATCGCCCGTTGCAGGGCCTGGCCAGCGCGCCGCAGGACGCGGTCTGGCCGATGGCGCTGGCCCGCGCGCTGCTGGCCGCCCGCACCGCACCGCCGCCGGGCGCGGTGGCGGAAGACTGGGACCGGCTGTCGCGCGATGCCGCGGTGGCCGCCCTGCGGCGCAGCCTGGCGCTGCAACCGGGCCAGAAGGACGCCGCCGCCGAGCTGGCGCGGCTGCTGCTGGACGAGGCCGATCCCGCCGAGGGGGTGGCGATGCTGCGCGCGGCGCTGAAGCTGGCGCCGGAAGATGCCGCCCTGCATCTGCGGCTGGGCGAGGCACTGCGCCAGGTCGGCGAGCCCGCCGCGGCGATGCGCAGCTTCCGCACCGCGCTGGGGTTGCAGCCCGACCTGCCCGGTGCCCTGCTCGGGCTGGCCGACGCGCTGCTGACCCAGGGCCCCGACGCGACGGCGATCGACCTGGTGGACCGCGCGCTGGCACTGGACCCGGCGCAGCCGATCGCCCCGGCGCGCGCCATCCGGGCGCTGGCGCTGGCCGGGTTGCAGCAGCACGACGCCGCACTGGCGGAATGGGACCGGGTGCTGGCGTTGCGGCCCGATGACGCGGACGCGCATTTCGGCCGGGCGATGGCGCTGCTGGTGACCGGGCGCTACGACGAGGGCTGGGCAGAATACGCCTGGCGCTGGCGCCGGCGCGACAATGCCGATGCCAACCGCATGCCGGCCGAACCGCTGTCCCGGCCCGATCCGGCGCAATGGCCGGGGCGCACGGTGCTGCTGTATTCCGAACAGGCGCAGGGCGATTCCATCCAGTTCCTGCGCTACGCAAGGCTGGTGGCGGCACGCGGCGCCCGCGTCGTGCTGGAAGTGCATCGCGGCCTGAAAACCCTCGCCGCCGGCATCCCCGACCTCGCCGGCGTGTTCGCCCGCGGCGACGAGCTGCCGCCGCACGACATCGCCGTGCCGCTGCTGCACCTGCCCTGGGCGTTCGGCACCACGCTGGAGACGATTCCGGCCACCGTGCCCTATCTGCGGCCGGAGCTGACGCGGGCGGCGGCGTTCCGCCGGCGGATGCAGGGCCTGCCGGGGCTGAAGGTGGGGCTGGTGTGGTCGGGCGAGCCGCGGCCGCATTCGCCGAGCCAGTCGGCGATGGACCGCCGCCGCTCGGTGACGCTGGCCGCGCTGGCGCCGCTGGCCCGCGTGCCCGGGGTGGTGTGGGTCTCGTTGCAGAAGGGCGCGCCCGCCGCGCAGGCCGCCGAGCCGCCCGCCGGCATGGTGCTGCATGACTGGACCGACGAGCTGGAGGATTTCGCCGCCACCGCCGCCCTGATGACCGCGCTCGACCTGGTGATCTCCGTCGATACCGCGCCCGCCCATCTGGCCGGCGCGCTGGGCCGGCCGGTGTGGCTGCTGAACCGCTTCGACACCGATTTCCGCTGGCTGTCCGGGCGCGACGACAGCCCGTGGTACCCCACCATGCGCCAGTTCCGGCAGGCGCGGCCGGGCGACTGGGACGAGGTGATCGCGCGGCTGGCCCTCGCCCTGCGTGAGCGCGCGGGGTGAGCGCGGCGGCCGAGGCGCTGGCCGAGCAGGCCCGCGACCTGGGCCTCGCCCTGCGCGCCGAGGGCCGCCTGGCCGAGGCGCTCGTTGCATTGCAACAGGCCGCACGGCTGGCGCCGGCGCGCGCCGACATCGCCCGCACCCACCGCGAAACCCGCCACGCCCACGCGCTGTCCCTGCTGGAAGGCGGGCGGCGGGCGGAGGGCGAGGCGCTGCTGGCGGCGCTGGTGGCGGCGCATCCGGGCGACGAGCAGGCGGTGCGCAACCTGGCCCGGCTGCACTTCGCCGAGGGGCGGTTTGGCGAGGGCGCGGCACTGCTGGCCGGGCTGCTGGCGTGCCGCGACGATCTTTCATCGGCCCAGTTGGCCGAACTTGCCGGATTGCTGGTCGCCGCCGGGGTGGCCGGGCCGGCCGAGATGGCGGCGCGCCGTGCCCTGGCGGGTGACGCCGCATCCGCCGATCGCTGGGTGACGCTCGGCCTGGCGCTGCACCAGCAGGACCGGCTGGCCGAGGCGCTGGCGGCCTATGAACAGGCGCTGGCGCGCGATGGCGGCCATGTCGCGGCGCGCTGCGACGCCGCCATGGTGCACCTGGCGCGCGGCGAGCTGGCGCGCGGCTTCGCCGGCTTCGAGCGGCGGCGCGGCGATGCCCCCGCCCTGCCGTCACCGGCATCCCTTGCCGGGCGGCGCGTGGTGCTGGCGGGCGAACAGGGCCATGGCGACACGCTGCATTTCGCCCGCTACGCCACGCTGGTTGCGGCGCGGGGGGCCGAGGTGACGCTGCATGTCCAGCCGGCGCTGGTGCGGCTGCTGGCCGGCGTCGCCGGGGCGGCGCACTGCATCGCCAGCACCCGCCCGGCGCCGGAGGCGGACATGACGCTGCCGCTGGCCTCGCTGCCGGCGCTGTTCGCCACCACCCTGGCCAGCATCCCCGCCGAGGTGCCCTATGTGGCGGCCGATCCGGCGGCGGTGGCGCGCTGGCGGGCGCGGCTGGCCGGGTTGCGGGGGATGCGGGTGGGGGTGGCCTGGGCCGGCGAGCCCCGGCGCGGGCTGGCCGACCGGGCGATGGATGCCCGTCGCTCGCTGCCGCTGGCCGCCCTGGCGAAGCTGGCGGCGATGCCGGGGGTGACGCTGGTCTCCCTGCAGAAAGGCCCCGGCGCGGCGCAGCGTCCGCCGGCGGGGATGGTGCTGCACGACTGGACCGCGGAGCTGGACGATTTCGCCGACACCGCCGCGCTGATGGCGGCACTCGACCTGGTGGTGACGGTCGATACCTCGGTCGTGCATCTGGCCGGCGCGCTGGGCCGGCCGGTCTGGCTGCTGAACCGCTTCGATGCCGATTGGCGCTGGCTGCGCGGGCGCGACGACAGCCCGTGGTACCCCACCCTGCGCCAGTTCCGCCAAGATGCGCCGGGCGACTGGGCCGGCGTGGTGGACCGCGTGGCGGCGGCGCTGGCCGCCGGCGAAGCACGGTGACCGGCCTGCATGACGCGGCCGGCGCGTTGCTGGGCGGGCTGCGCCAGGGCGGGGCCGACGCCACGGCGATGGCCGCGGCACTGGGCCAGGTGGTGGCGGCACAGCCGCGGCACGACGCCGCCCGGCTGGCGCTGGCCGCCTGCCTGTGGGCGGCCGGGCGGCATCGCGACGCGCTGGCGCAGTATCGGCGGCTGGCGGCATGCCATCCCGATGATGCCGCGCTGGGCTACGCCCTGGGCCGCGCCCTGGTGCAGACCGGCGCGCTGGACGAGGGCGAGGCGGTCTTGCGCATGGTGGCGGCGCGTGCCCCTGGCCATGCCGAGGCGCTGGCCTGGTGGGGCATGGCGCTGTTCGCGCAACACCGGCCGGATGCCGCGCTGGCACCGCTTGAAGCCGCCCTGGCGCTGCGGCCGGGGGAGCGGCTGTGGCACATGGCGCGCGCCGAGGCACTGCTGGCGCTGGGGCGCTGGGAGGAAGGCTGGGCGGAACACGCCTGGCGCTGGCAGGGCATCGCCCCCGGCCGCCTGCGTGTGCCAACGACGCCGCTGCTGCGGCCGGACCCGGCATCCTGGCGCGGCCGGACGGTGCTGCTGTACGCCGAACAGGGCCAGGGCGACACGCTGCAATGCCTGCGCTACGTCGCCCCGGCGGTGGCCACCGGCGCGCGGGTGGTGCTGGAGGTGCAGGCCTCGCTGGTACGGCTGACCGCGCGCCTGCCCGGGGTTGCCGCGGTGGTCGCCGCCGGCGCCGTGGTGCCGCCGCACGATGTTGCGGTGCCGCTGTTCAACCTGCCCTGGGCCTTCGGCACCACGCTGTCCAATGTGCCGCAGCCGCCATACCTGCACGCCGATCCCGCTTCCGTCGCGCGCTGGCGGGCGCGGCTGGCGGGAGTCCGCGTCGGGCTGGTCTGGGCCGGCGAACCTCGACCCGAGCAGTCCGCGGCACTGGCCACCGACCGCCGCCGCTCGCTGCCGCTGGCCGCCCTGGCGCCGCTGGGCGCGGTGGCCGGCGTGCGCCTGGTGTCGCTGCAAAAGGGGGCGGCGGCCCGCCAGCCGGTGCCGGCCGGGATGGTGCTGCACGACTGGACGGCGGAGCTGGGCGACTTCGACGATACCGCGGCGCTGGTGGCGGCACTGGACCTGGTGATCTCCGTGGATACCGCGCCGGTGCACCTGGCCGGCGCGCTCGGCGTTCCCACCTGGCTGCTGAACCGCTACGACAGTTGCTGGCGCTGGCTGTGCGAGCGCGACGACAGCCCCTGGTACCCGACGCTGCGCCAGTTCCGCCAGGAGGCCCCCGGCGCGTGGCCGGGCGTAGTGGCCAGGGTGGCGGATGCGCTGAGGGGGGTGGCGGCATGAGCGGCACGGACCGCGCGGCGGTGATGGCGCAGGCGGCGCGGCTCTGGGCCCAGGGCCGCCACGCCGACGCGGTGGCGGACATAGCCGCGCTGCATCGGCGCGCCCCCACCGATGCCGATCTGGCGCTGCGCCTGGGGGCCGCGCTGGTGCAACTGGGCCGGACGCTGGAGGCGGTGCACGCGATGGAGCCGGCGGCGGCGCTGGCCCCGCGCGACCATCCCCTGCATGACTGGCTCGGCCGCGCCCTGTCCGTCGTGCACTGGCAGGAGCGTGGGCCGGAGGCGATCGGCCCGCTGCGCGCCCGGCTGGCCGAGGACCAGGCCGATCCCCGCCGCCATACCGCCCTGGCCACCGCGTTGCTGTCCTGTGGCAACCTGGCCGAGGCGTGGCCGCATTACGCCCGGCGCTGGCAGTCGATGCCCGATGCCCATCGCCGGCCCGCCGACCCGTTGCAGCGACCCGACCCGGCGGCATGGCGCGGCCGGCGCGTGCTGCTGTTCGCCGAGCAGGGATACGGGGATTCCCTGCAATTCCTGCGCTACGTGCCGCTGGTGATGGCCGCCGGCGCCGAGGTGGTGGTGGAGGTGGACCCGCCGCTGCGCCGGCTGGCGGAAACCCTGCCGGGGCGGCCGGCGGTGGTGGCGGTGGGCGATCCCGTGCCGGCGCACGATTTCGCCGTGCCGCTGCTGCACCTGCCCTGGGCCTTCGGCACCGATCTGGCGAGCATTCCCGCCGCCATCCCGTATTTCACGCCCGATCCCGCGGCGGTGGCGGCGTGGCGGGCGCGGCTGGCCGGGCTGGCGGGGCTGAAGGTCGGGCTGGTCTGGGCGGGCGATCCTCGGCCGGACAACGAGCCGGCGTTTCGCATCGATCGCCGCCGCTCCTTCGGCCTGGCGGCACTCGCCCCGCTGGCCACCGTATCGGGCGTCTCCTTCGTGTCGCTGCAGAAAGGCCCCGCCGCCGCGCAGGCCGCCGCCCCGCCGCCGGGCATGGTGCTGCACGACTGGACCGGCGCGCTCGGCGATTTCGCGGCGACGGCCGCGCTGATGCAGGCGCTGGACCTGGTGATCTCCGCCGACACCGCGCCGCTGCACTTGGCCGGCGCGCTGGGCCGGCCGGTCTGGCTGCTGGACCGCTACGATTCCTGCTGGCGCTGGTTGCGCGAACGCGAGGACAGCCCGTGGTACCCGACCCTGCGCCGGTTCCGCCAGGCCTCGCCGGGCGACTGGGCAGGGGCCGTGGCACGGATGGCGGCAGCCCTGGCCGCGCAGGCGCGATGAGCGGGGCGCTGGCGGCACAGATGGCGCTGTGCGCCCGGCTGTGGGGCGAGGGCGCGCAGGCCGAGGCGATCGCCCGGTTCCGCGTGGTGGCGGCGCAGCACCCCGGCAACGCCGAGGTGGCCGCCGCCCTGGCCGCCGCGCTGTTGCAGACCGGCGCCTGGGAGGAGGGCGTCGCACTGATGGATGCGCTGGGCGTGCGCCTGCCGGCCCGGCCGGAACTGCACGACTGGCACGCCCAGGGCCTGTTGCTGCTGGGCCGTGCCGGGGAGGCGATTGCGACACTGCGGCGGCGGGTGGCGCGGCATCCCGGCGACCCGCGCGGGCATTTCCTGCTGGCCCACCACCTGTTGGCCACCGGCGCGCTGGCGGAAGGCTGGGCGGAATACGCCTGGCGCTGGCAGCTGATCGACCCGCAGACGGCCCGGCGCCGCCCGCGCGAGCCGCACCGTCGCCCGGACCCCGCCGCATGGCGCGGCCGCACCGTGCTGCTGTATTCCGAACAGGGCCATGGCGACACCATCCAGTGCCTGCGCTACCTGCCGCTGGTGCGCGCCGCCGGGGCGCGGGCGGTGCTGGCGGTGCAGCCGGGGCTGGTAAGGCTGGTGCGCGCCATCGCGGGCGAGGCGCCGGTGGTCCCGGCCGACGACGACCCGCCCGGCTGTGACGCCGCCGTGCCGCTGTTCAACCTGCCCTGGGCGTTCGGCACCACGCTGGCGACGATCCCCGGCCAAACTCCCTATCTCGCCGCCGATCCCGGCGCGACGGCCCATTGGCGCCGCCGCCTGGCCGGCCTGCCGGGGCTGCGCGTCGGCCTGGTCTGGGCCGGGGCACCGAACCAGCAGCAGGCCGATTGGCGCGTGATCGACCGCCAGCGCTCGATGACCCTGGCCGCGCTGGCGCCGCTCGCCGCCGTGCCGGGGACCAGCTTCGTGTCATTGCAGAAAGGCGCCGCCGCCGCCCAGGCGGCCGCTCAGCCCGCAGGCCCCGCTCCTGTAGAAATGGTTCTGCACGACTGGACCGATGAACTCGGCGATTTCGCCGACACCGCCGCCCTGATGGCGGCGCTCGACCTGGTGATCACCGTCGATACCGGCCCGGCCCACCTCGCCGGCGCGCTCGGCCGGCCGGTCTGGCTGCTCAACCGCTTCAATTCCTGCTGGCGCTGGCTGCGCGACCGCGACGACAGCCCGTGGTACCCCACGCTGCGCCAGTTCCGGCAGGCGGCGCCCGGCGATTGGGCGCCCGTGATCCGCGATGTCGCCGCCGCCCTCAGCCAGGCGGCAGCCAGGGCACCGGCACCAGGAAGCGGCCCCCCGCCACCTTGAAGCCGCCATCCTCGCCCGCCAGCGCCGCCGCGCGCCGCGCCACCAGCAGCCGCCCGGCCGACCCAGCGCGTGGGCTCGGGAATGTCTTCGATGCGGGCCTTGGTTCTCGATGCTGCTCCTGCAGGGGGGGGTGGATGGGCGAAGAAGATGAAGGAAGGATGTTCTTTTTTGAAAAAAGAACCAAAAAACTTTCTATCCATTTTCATACTCAAAAGCGGCACGGCTAAATGGAAAAAGTCTTTTTGCTTATTTTTCTTCAGAAAAAGAAGATTCTTCCTTCTACTGAAACCGCACCAACCTCCCCTGCGGCGCACCCAGCACTTCGTCCTCGCGCATCACCGCCCGGCCGCGGATGATGGTGGCCACCGGCCAGCCGGTCACCTGCATCCCGGCGAACGGTGTCCAGCCGCAGGGCGAGACGATCCAGGACTCCTCGATGGTGCGCTGGCGGCCCATATCGACCAGGGTGAAGTCGGCGTCATAGCCGGCGGCCAGCCGCCCCTTGCCGACCGCGCCATAGACCCGCGCCGGCCCGGCGCACATCAGGTCCACCAGCCGCGACAGGGAGAGCCGCCCGGCGCTGACATGGTCCAGCATCACCGGCACCAGCGTCTGCACCCCGGTCAGCCCGGCCGGGCAGTCGGGCCAGGGCTTCAGCTTGGCCGCGCGCGGATGCGGCGCATGGTCGGAGCCGACGGTATCGACCGTGCCGTCGCGCACCGCGCGCCAGGCCGCCGCCATGTGCTCGGGCCCGCGGATCGGCGGGTTCATCACCCCGAACCCCTTCAAGCGGTCATACACGTCCGGCGCCGACTGGGTCAGGTGGTTGACCAGCACCTCCACCGTGGCGACGTCGCGGAAATCCTTCAGGTACTCCAGCTCCTGGGCGGTGGAGACGTGCAGGATATGCGCCTGCCGGCCGGTGCGGCTGGCCAGCGCCATCAGCCGGCGGGTGCCCAGGAAGGCGGTTTCCTCGTCGCGCCAAACCATGTGGCTGGAATACGGATCGCCCGACTTGAACATCGGCTTGCGCGATTGCAGCCGGTACTCGTCCTCGCTGTGATAGGAAATCCGCCGGCGCCCGGCGCGCATCACCCGCTCCAGGTTCTCGTCGTCCTCCACCATCAGGTCGCCGGTCGACGAGCCGGCGAAAACCTTGATCGCGCAGACCCCGCGCCCGGTCTCCAGCGCGCCAAGCTCGGCGATATTGGTCTTGGTGCCGCCGACATACAGCCCCATGTCGCACCAGGCATTCGCCTCGGCGTAGTCCTGTTTCCAGGCAAGATTCTCCGCATTGGTGATCGACGGCGCGGTGTTCGGCATGTCGAACACCGCCGTCAGCCCGCCCAGCACGGCGGCCTTCGTCCCGGTCGGAATGCTCTCCACGCTGGCATCGCCGGGATCGCGCAGATGCACATGCGGGTCGATCAGCCCGGGCAGCACGTGCAGGCCGGTGGCGTCGATGGTTTCCTCGGCGGTGGCGTCCGCCGCCACGCCGAGCGCCGCGATGCGGCCCATGCGCACGCCGACGCTGGTCTGCTCCATGCCCCAGGGCAGCACGCAGGTGCCGTGCCGGATCACCAGGTCGAAATGCGCCATCGCGGCCTCCTCGGCGGGTTGCCCCCGAGCGTTTCGGCCAGAGCCGGGCGCGATGCAAGCCCCTTGCCGGCGCGATGAAGCACAACCACTTCGAGGCCATGACAAGCATCGCGCATCTGCCCGACCGCGGCGTGGTCGCCGTCGAGGGACCGGACCGGGTGGCCTTCCTCCAGGGCCTGGTCTCCAACGACGTGGAACCGGCCGCACCCGGCATCGCCATTTGGGCGGCGCTGTTGACGCCGCAGGGCAAGTGGCTGGCGGATTTCTTCATCCTCTCCGATGGCGAGCGCCTGCTGCTCGATGTCGAACGGGCCCAGGCGGCAATGGTGGTGCAAAAGCTCACCCGCTTCCGCCTGCGCTCGAAGGTCACGCTCGCCGACCGGTCGGACACCTGGCACGTCCACGCCGCCTGGGGCGGTCCCCCCGCGCTCCCGGCCGGGGCCATCGCCGCGCCGGACCCGCGCCTGCCGGAGGCCGGCTGGCGGGTGCTGTCGCCGCACATCCTGGCCGGCACCACCGATGCCGCCGACTGGGACGCCCATCGCCTGCGCCTCGGCCTGCCGGACGGCTCGCGCGACCTGGAGGCGGAAAAGACCGTGCTGCTGGAGGCCGGGTTCGATGAACTCGCCGGCGTCTCCTGGTCCAAGGGCTGCTACATGGGCCAGGAACTGACCGCGCGCACCAAATACCGCGGCCTGATCAAGCGCCGGCTGGTGCCGGTCGATGTCGCCGGCCCCCTGCCCGCCCCCGGCACCCCGGTGCTGCGCGACGGCACCGAGGTCGGCACCCTGCGCTCCGGCCGCGACTCGATCGCGCTCGCGACCCTGCGGCTGGATGCAATGGATGCCGCTTTGACCTGCGGGGGACACGCCATCGTGGCGCGGCCGCCCGTTTGGATGCAGGGGAAGGTTTAGAAGGAAGGATTATTCTTTTTTGAAAAAAAGAACCAAAAAATTTTCACTCATTAAGCATAAATTTCTTATTAATGAAGTTTTTTGCTTCTTTTTTTCAAAAAAGAAGACCTTCCTTGCCTTACTGCCCGCCCCAGTCCCAACGCCTCAGTGCAGGCGGAACACGTGGTCGGCGTGCTGCCAGCGGCCCGGCGTGACCAGGTCCACCGAGCCGACGCGCACCGAGTGCAGCTTGCCTTCGAGTTCGCGCATCCAGAAATCGAGGAAGTGGTGCAATTCGGGGTATTCCGGGGCGATGTCCAGGTTCTGCCATGTGTAGCTTTGCAGCACCGCGGGGTGGTCGGGCAGGTGGTAGAGGATCTCCGCGGTGGTCAGGCGATAGCCCTTGAGCTGGCGCTGCATCTGGGTCTGCACGTTCATTCCGGTCTCCGTCCGTGATATCACCATCATCGCCGCGCGCTGTCGGCCGATCCGCTGCCGCCCTGGCCTGCTTGGCGCGCAGGGGCTTGCTGTCTGGCCGCATGGGCTGTACGGCCACGCCAGCATGCCATGACCGCCGCCCGGCGCTGCAAGAAAAAACTGCATGGGAACAGCAGTTTAGCACTCGGCACCAAAGATTGCTGCCGATCCCTTGACTCCATCCGGCCAGGTAACTAGGTTCTTGGCACTCCCCGGTGGGGAGTGCTAACAACCCGGCCGCCCAGTTGCCCTGCCTTTGGCGGGGCCAGGTGCGGCCATCCATATCCAGGAGCGATCCGCATGAAGTTCCGTCCCCTGCACGACCGGGTCGTGGTCCGGCGTCTGAATGCCGAAGAGAAGACCAAGGGTGGCATCATCATCCCCGACACGGCCCAGGAAAAGCCGATGGAGGGCGAGGTGATCGCCGCCGGAGCCGGCGCGCGCAACGAGGCCGGCGCCATCGTCGCCCTCGACGTGAAGGCCGGTGATCGCGTGCTGTTCGGCAAGTGGTCGGGCACCGAGGTCAAGATCGACGGCGAAGAGCTGTTGATCATGAAGGAGTCCGACATCATGGGCATCGTCGAGGGCATGCCGGCCAAGAAGTCCAAGGCGGCCTGATCCGCGCCCCGCGCCCACGACTGATCTGACCAAACACAAGGAATAACCATATGGCTGCCAAGGAAGTACGTTTCGGTGGCGACGCCCGCGCCCGCATGCTGCGCGGCGTCGATATCCTCGCTGACGCCGTGAAGGTGACGCTGGGCCCCAAGGGCCGCAACGTCGTGATCGACAAGAGCTTCGGCGCGCCGCGCATCACCAAGGACGGCGTCACCGTCGCCAAGGAGATCGAGCTGGCCGACAAGTTCGAGAACATGGGCGCCCAGATGGTGCGCGAAGTGGCCTCGAAGACCAACGACACCGCCGGTGACGGCACCACCACGGCCACCGTGCTGGCCCAGGCGATCGTGCGCGAGGGCAACAAGGCCGTCGCCGCCGGCATGAACCCGATGGACCTGAAGCGCGGCATCGACAAGGCGGTTGGCGCCCTGGTGGAGGAGCTGAAGAAGCGCAGCCGCAAGATCACCACCCAGGCCGAGACGGCCCAGGTCGGCACGATCTCGGCCAATGGCGAGACCGAGATCGGCAAGATGATCTCCGAAGCCATGCAGAAGGTCGGCAACGAGGGCGTGATCACGGTCGAGGAGGCCAAGGGCATCCAGACCGAGCTCGACGTCGTCGAGGGCATGCAGTTCGACCGCGGCTACATCTCGCCGTACTTCATCACCAACGCCGAGAAGATGGTCACCGAGCTGGATCAGCCCTACATCCTGATCCACGAGAAGAAGCTGTCGGGCCTGCAGCCGATGCTGCCGCTGCTCGAGAGCGTGGTGCAGTCGGGCCGTCCGCTGCTGATCATCGCCGAGGACATCGAGGGCGAGGCCCTTGCCACCCTGGTGGTGAACAAGCTGCGCGGCGGGCTGAAGGTTGCCGCCGTCAAGGCGCCGGGCTTCGGTGATCGCCGCAAGGCGATGCTGGAAGACATCGCGATCCTGACCGGTGGCCAGGTGATCAGCGACGACCTCGGCATCAAGCTCGAGTCCGTGACGCTCGCCATGCTCGGGAAGGCCAAGAAGGTCATCATCGAGAAGGAGAACACCACGGTTGTCGAAGGTGCCGGCAAGAAGGCCGACATCACCGGCCGCTGCAACCAGATCCGCGCCCAGGTCGAGGAGACCACCAGCGACTACGATCGCGAGAAGCTGCAGGAGCGGCTGGCCAAGCTGGCCGGCGGCGTTGCCGTGATCCGCGTCGGCGGTGCGACCGAGGTCGAGGTGAAGGAGCGCAAGGACCGCGTGGACGACGCCCTGCACGCCACCCGTGCGGCCGTCGAGGAGGGCATCGTCCCCGGTGGCGGCGTGGCCCTGGCCCGCGCGTCGCTGATCCTGGCCAAGCTCAAGTCCGACAACGACGACCAGCGCGTCGGCATCGAGATCGTGCGCCGTGCGGTGCTGACCCCGCTGCGCATCATCGCCGAGAACGCCGGCGAGGATGGTGCGGTGATCTCGGGCAAGGTGCTGGACAAGGACGACTACAACTGGGGCTTCGACGCCCAGGGTGGCGAGTTCAAGGACATGGTCAAGGCCGGCATCATCGACCCGACCAAGGTCGTGCGTACCGCCCTGCAGGACGCGGCCTCGATTGCCGGCCTGCTGGTCACCACCGAGGCGATGATCGCCGAGAAGCCGGAGCGCAAGGCGCCCGCCGGCGGCCCTCCGGGCGGCGGCATGGGCGGCATGGGCGACATGGACTTCTGAACCCCGTTCGCCTGCCCGGCTTGCCGGGCAGGCGGCAGGCCTGCTGCCCGATATCAGGCGACCCAGCCGGCCCCGGTGGCAACACCGGGGCCGGTTTTCGTTGGCCCGCGGCCGCAGCTGCGGTATGTGAATTCTCCGGTGCGGTAATGATTGACTCCGCAAGGGATATCTGCGCCAAATTGCTGCCGCAATCGTGTTTTGGCATACCCTGAGGTATGTCCGGTTCAAGATGTTCCTGTTCAGCAAGGGAGGCTCCCTGCTGTGCCGGCGAACCGGATGGCTTCGGGAACACCGGAAGAACGTTTGTCTACCCTTGCTGCGCGCCCCCGCGCAGTGCCCGCACGGAGTTTGACGCAGCTATGGCTATCGGGACTGTCAAGTGGTTCAATACCACAAAAGGCTTCGGTTTCATCATGCCGCAGGATGGCGGCAAGGATGTCTTCGTCCACATCACCGCAGTCCAGGCCGCCGGCCTGCGTGGCCTCGATGAGGGACAGAAGGTCAGCTACGAGGTGGCGATGGAGCGCGGCAAGGCCGCGGCCACCAATCTTAAGCTGGCCTGAAGCACAGCCCCAAGCACGCGTCCCGCGGCCGGTTCCCTTGATCCATGCGACCATGCCGGACCGGTCCTGGGGATCGGTCCATGCTGGCGTGAATGCTTGGCGCGCCGGGTGCTGAGACAGCACTCGGCGTTGCCGGCCGTCGTATCGCCCGCCGCAAGCCGGGCGCCCCGCAACCCCCCAACCACCGCAACATTCCCAGGCGCGCCAGAGCGCGCCTGATCGCAGGAGACTACCGCCATGGCCATCGGCACCGTCAAATGGTTCAACGCCACCAAGGGTTTCGGCTTCATCATGCCGCAGGATGGTGGCAAGGACGTGTTCGTCCACATCACCGCCGTGCAGGCCGCCGGCCTCAAGGGCCTGAACGACGGCCAGAACGTCAGCTATGACGTGGTGATGGAGCGCGGCAAGGCCGCCGCCACCAACCTCAAGCTGGCCTGAACCTCACGCCTTCCCCGATCAGGGCCGCCGCGGTATGCCGCGGCGGCCCTTTTCAGTTCTGGAGCACGCGATGTTCTCGATGGCCGAACTCGACGAGGCCGCCGCCCTCGTCCATGCCGCCTTCCCGCCCACCGCCGCCTATGCCTGGCCGCTGCTGGCTGCGCGGGCCGGCTGCGAGGTCTGGGTGAAGCACGAGAACCACACGCCGACCGGCGCCTTCAAGGTGCGCGGCGGGCTGACCTATTTCGACCGGCTGCGGGCTCGCGGTGCCGTGGTGCGTGGCGTGGTCTCGGCCACCCGCGGCAATCACGGCCAGTCGCTGGCCTATGCCGGGGCGCGGGCCGGGGTGGCGGTGACCATCGTGGTGCCGCACGCCAACAGCGCCGAGAAGAACGCGGCCATGCGCGCCTTCGGCGCCACCCTGGTGGAGCACGGCAGCGATTTCGACGAGGCGCGGGCGCATGCGCAAGCCCTGGCCGAACGGGACGGGCTGCGCTTCGCGCCCAGCTTCCACGCCGACCTGGTGGTGGGGGTTGCCACCTGGGCCTACGAGCTGTTTCGCGCGGCGCCGCCGCTGGATGCGTTGTACGTGCCGATCGGGCTGGGCAGCGGCATCGCCGGCGCCATCCGCACCCGCGACCTGCTGGGCCTGGCCACCGAGATCGTCGGCGTGCAGAGCACCGGGGCGCCGGCCTATGCCCTGTCCTTCGCCGCCGGCCATGTGGTGGAGACCAACCGCGCCGATACCAAGGCCGACGGCATGGCCACCCGCCAGCCGGATGGCGGGGCGCTGGCGATCATCCGCCAGGGCGCCGCGCGGGTGGTCACGGTGGATGACGACGAGGTGGCCGCGGCCATCCGCGCCTATTGGACCGACACCCACAACCTGGCCGAAGGCGCGGGGGCGGCGCCGCTGGCGGCGCTGTTGCAGGAGCGCGACCGCCAGGCTGGCCGGCGGGTCGGCGTGGTGCTGTGCGGCGGCAATATCGACCTGGCGCTGTTCCGGAGCTGGGTGCTGGCCTGAGCCGGGCGATTTCGGGCACACTGGCGCGATGTCGCGACGCACGGTCGAGATCACGCCGGAACTGCTGGTCCGGGCCTATCGCGCCGGGTTCTTCCCGATGGCCGAGGCGCGTGACACCGAGCGGCTGTACTGGCTGGACCCGGAGCAGCGCGGCATCCTGCCGCTGGATGGCTTCCACCTGCCGCGCCGGCTGCGGCGGACGGTGGACTCCGGCGATTTCACCGTCACCGCCGACGCCGATTTCGCCGGCGTGATCGCCGGCTGCGCGGCCGCGGCGCCGGGGCGGGAGGATACCTGGATCAACCCCGAGATCGAGCAGCTGTTCACCGAGCTGCACCGCCGTGGCCAGGCCCATTCGGTGGAGAGCTGGCAGGGCGGGCAGCTGGTGGGCGGGTTGTACGGGGTGGCGCTGGGCGGGGCGTTCTTCGGCGAGAGCATGTTCAGCCGGGTCACCGATGCCTCCAAGGTGGCGCTGGTGCACCTGGTGGCGCGGCTGCGGCTGGGTGGCTTCGTGCTGCTGGATACCCAGTTCGTGACCAGCCACCTGACCCGGTTCGGCGCCATCGAGATCCCGCGCGACAGCTACAAGCTGCTGCTGGCTTCGGCGCTGGAGGCGCCCGCCGCATGGCTGGCCGCGCCCGGCCGGGATGCCCTGGCCGCGGAGATCCGCGCGCTGGCGGGGCGGCGGATTGATGCGGGGTTGGACGGGTGAGATTCTCGCGAGCGACAGGAGAAGGTGCCATGGCACGAGGCGTTCTTGGCGGGCTGGCGCTGGGTGTGGCGCTGGGGTGTTTTCAATCGGCGGCGGCGCAGGATCGGCCGGCGATCCTGCCGACGCGGGACGTGGCCATCACCTATCGCGCCAGCGGGCCGGTCCAGGGCCGGCAACAGCAGCAGGACCTGCGGGTGGCGTTCACCGCGGGCGGCAAGCTGATGCGGGTGGAGGGCATCGGCGGCGGCGGGCGCGAAGCGGGGGCCTATGTCATCGTGGATCACACCACCCAGCGCATGACGATGGTGATGGCGCAGGATCGGCGCTTCATGGAAATGCCGGCCAACAACGCATTCTCGCGCGGCTTCCTGCTGTCGGCCACCATGAAGTTCGTGCGGCGCGGCAGCGAGACGGTTGCCGGGCTGAAATGCACCGTCTGGGACATCACCTCGGCGGACGGCAACGGCAAGGCCTGCCTGACGGAGGACGGCGTGATGCTGCGCGGCAGCGGCATCGACGGCAAGGGCGCGATCCTGGCGACCGCGGTTTCCTATGCCCCGCAACCCGCCGCCCTGTTCAAGCCGCCGGCGGGTTTCACCCGGCTGGAAATCCCGGCCGGCTTGGGCGGGCGGCCGCCGGGGCGGTAGGGTGTCACGCGGCGGCGCCGGGGGAGTCTCCGGCGCAGTCGCGGAGTGACCTGCCGATGCCCTGGGCCGACCATGCCGGAAAGTTCTCGCTGCTGAAGGCCACGACGCTGGTGTTCGCGCTGTATCCTGCGCTGTGGCTGCTGGCGCGGTGGGGGCTGGGCGACCTGGGCGCCCGGCCGATCACCGAGGCGATCCATCGCAGCGGCGACTGGGCGGTGCGGTTCCTGGTGCTGGCCCTGGCGGTGACCCCGGCACGGGCGGTGCTGGACTGGCCGCGGGTGCTGCTGCTGCGGCGGATGCTGGGGGTGACGGCGGCGCTGTACGGCGGGCTGCACCTGATGCTGTACATCACCGACCAGAAATGGAACCTGTTCACGGTGGCCAGCGAGATCGTGCTGCGGTTCTACCTGACGGTGGGGTTCGTGGTGCTGCTGGGGCTGGGCACCCTGGCCTGGACCTCGACCGACGGCTGGCAGAAGCGGCTGCGGCAACGCTGGAAGACGCTGCATCGCTGGGTCTATGCGCTGGCCGGGCTGGCGCTGTTCCACTACGCGCTGCAAGCCAAGATCAATGCGGTGGATGCGATCTTCTGGTTCGGGCTGTACGCCTGGCTGATGCTGTGGCGCATGGTGCCGCGGCGCCACCGGGGGCGGCTTTGGGTGCTGGCCGGGCTGGCGGTGGCGGCGATGCTGGTGACGGCAACCAGCGAGATCGCGTGGTACGGGCTGGCAACCAAGGTGCCGGCGGGGCGGGTGCTGCACGCCAACCTGGCGTTCGATCCCGCGACCCGGCCGGCGGCGCAGGTGCTGCTGCTGGGGCTGGCGGTGATGGCGCTGGCGGCGCTGCGGCGGATCAGGTGGGGTGGGGTTGCGGGAGGGAAGGAAGGGGGAGGAAGGCCTTCTTTTTCTGAAGAAAAAGAGGCAAAAAGACTTTTTGTTCCGTAAACGTAGTAAATTACGCGCAAGCCTGCAACGTGAGTTCAGCGCGGAAAATCGGGGTCTGGGCGGGGCACGGGGCTGCGACGGGCGGGGGGATGGCGAGCGTGCCGGCCTGCCACGCCGGGACGAGGCTTTCCAGCCGGGCGAACAGGCGGGTGAGAAGTGCGAGGATCAGGGATTGCAGCGATGCGCGCAGCAGCCCGGGTGCCCCGTCCGCGGCGGCGGAGGTGCGAAGGCTGGCGATCGCCGTGGCCAATGGGGTTGCCTGATCCAACATCCAGGCGCTTTATCCTACGTCCACATCCGACGTAAGGAAAATTTTCACCTCTACTCGCGTGAACACCATTCTTACGGAAAAAAGTCTTTTTGCTTCTTTTTCTCCAGAAAAAGAAGATTCTTCCTACGTCGCCACCCGCCCCCCCGCAACAAACCGCCGGAACACCGCCCCGAGCGCGATCAGGCTCAACCCCAGTCCGAGGAATGACAGCACCCGCCACAGCCCGTCCAGGTTGCTCATGTCCAGCAGGAACACCTTGGCCACCACCACGGCGATCACCGCCAGCGCCGCCAGCCGCACCGCGCGCAGTTTCAGCCCGATGCCGGCGGCCATCAGCGCGGCGCCGTAGCCCAGCCAGACGCCGGAGAAGGTCCACATCTCGGCGTCCAGCGTGGGCGCGCTGCCCAGCCAGGCATCGGGGTGGAACAGCAGCCGCACTTCCAGGCTCAGCCAGGCGAAGCCGGCCACCAGGGCGTAGAGCCCGAGCGGCTTCAGCAGGCGCCGCAGTTCCGCCTGTGGCAGGGCGGCGCCGGCCAGCAGGGCCGGCACCAGGTAGCCGAACAGCAGGGCGGCGTGGCCGACGCGCAGGTTCGCCCAGACCGGGTTGGCGACCAGCAGCACCACGCCTCCGGCCAGCGCCAGCGCGCCCTGGATGCGCCAGGCGACGGCCAGGACCCGCCGCCCGGTGCGGCGCGCCAGGAACAGCCCGGCCACGGCCTGTGCCGCCAGGGCGGAGACGTGCAGCCCGGCTTCCAGCAAATTGCCATCGCGGAGCATCGCGCCGTGGCCGTTCCAGTGGCGGATCTGCAGGGCGATGAACACGCTGGCGAAGGCGATCGCGCCGGCCTCCAGCACCGCCACCGTCAGGTCGTCGCCGCGGCGCAGGAACATCCGCGCGGCCAGCCAGAAGCAGGCCGCCGGCACGGCGTAGGCCAGCCAGAGGCCGTTCAGCACCGGGGTGGCGCCGTAGGCGTAATCCAGCACGTACCAGTTCAGCAGCAGGCGGACCAGGACCAGCAGCGCCACCGCCAGGGCCACGCGGCGCAGCGGCGCCAGGTCGGCCCGCGCGGCGATCCAGGCCAGCGCCGGCAGCATCAGCGCCACGGCAAGGGTGATCCAGTGGTCGTGCAGCACCACGGCGAGCCCGAAGCACAGCGCGGCCACGGCACCGGCGGCATGGGTGCCGGCGACCTGGACATGTGCCCGCTGCCGGGCGCCGGCCCGCACGGCCTGCGCCGCCGCCGCGATCAGGCCGGCGGCCAGCGCCGCGCCGGCGAGCGCCCAGAGCGGATCGGGCTGGAACCCGGCCACCTGCAGATAGGTGACGCCCAGCGCCACCACCGGCACGGCGGCGGTGAGCCCGGCCCAGCGCACCGGGGCCTGCGACAGCCGGGCCATGGCGAGCCCGGCGGCGGCGAAGAAGGCCGCCATCGCCGCGGCGGTGAACAGCAGGGGCTGGATCACCTGGGGCGCCCAGGCGCCGGGCAGGAAGGCCTGTACCGCGCCCTCGATGGTGATCAGTTCGCCGGTGGGCTGCCAGGCGGGCATGGCCCAGACCAGCAGCGTCAGCAGGAACAGCAGCGCCGCCAGCCAAGGCAGGCGGTCCAGGATCGGCTCCCGCGCGCCCTTGGCCACCGCCAGCGGCGCCAGCAGCAGCACGCCCAGGCGTACTGCGAAGTCCGGCACCTCGCCGGACAGCCATACCCCGGCCAGGCCGAGCACCAGGAACGGCACCCAGGACAGGCGCCGGCCGGCCACCTGGTCCAGCGCCGCGCGCGGCAGCAGCAGCAGGTGCAGCGCCGCCGCCGCCGGCACGAACAGGCCCGGCGCCCAGTATTCCCGGCCCAGTTCGCCGGTGCTCGCCAGCGCCACCCAGGCGGCCCCGGCGATGGTGGCGATCCAGCCCAGCCAGGCCCAGGCGCTGAACCGCACCACCACGCAGGCGGCGGCGGTGACCAGCAGCAGGTAGGCGAACAGGCCGGGTGCGGACGGGGCATCGGTGTCCACCAGCGCCGGGGTGGCGAAGGCGGCGGCCACCCCCACCACGCCGACCACCGGCCCGAAGCGAAGGGAGGCGAAGATGCCCACCAGCGCGGCCAGCGCCATCAGCGCGAAGCCCACCAGGGCCGGCACCAGCGCGTACATCGCGCCGGTGGCATAGGCGGCGCCGAACAGCACCGCCGCCCCGCCGGCGGCCAAAGCGGCGGGGGCATGGTCGGCGGCCAGCGTGCCCTGCAGCATCGGGGCCAGCATCGGGGCCAGCATCGGGGCGGGGCGGCGGCGCAGCCACTCCGCCGCCGCCAGCAGCGCCACGCCCAGCAGCGTGGCCAGCACGCAACGCACCTCGGGGCCGAGATAGCCTTCCTCGACGGCGTAGCGCACCAGGAACACGCCGGCGAGCAGCAGTGCGGCGGCGCCCAGCCAGACGCCCCAGCGCTGGGTCAGCAGGGCCTCGATATCCAGTTTCGGCCCGGGCGGAGGCGCGGCCATGGCCGGCTCGGGCGTTTCCTCGGGCATTTCCCCGGGCGTGGGCTCGGGCTCGGGTTCGGTCGCAGGCGCAATCGACGGGTCGGGCGACCCGGCGGCAGGGACGGAGCCGCGCGGCGGCGGCCGTGGCCCGAACGGCGACGGCCGCGCGCCGGGCGCTTGCGGCGCCAACTCGGCCTGGCGTTCGGCCAGGTAGGCCGCCAGTGGATCGGCCTCGGCCGTGATCGCTTCGCCGGCGGCGAGGGTGCGGCGCAGCGCGGCCAGGTCGCGCCGGGCGCGGCGGGCCTGGACGAATCCCGCCACCCCCAGCACCCACCCCACCACCAAGACCAGCGCCACGAGGCCGAAGAATTCCATGACCGTAATGGGGCACGCATGCCTCGTGTGAGGTCAAGGGGTTTGCCTGCGGCGCGCGCAGTTGCTACACGCCCACCCGCCGGCCTGGTGGCCGGCATCATCATGAAGAGCGCCGGCACCCCTGGAGGCCGGCGCTCGCTATCGCATATGGAGCGAACCAATGGCCAACTTCGTGACGATCGAGGCCGAGGCGCGCGAGCGTGCAGGTAAGGGGGCAGCACGCGCGACCCGGCGGCAGGGCCGAGTGCCCGCCGTGATCTATGGCGCCAGGCAGGCGCCGACGCTGATCTCCCTGGACCCCAAGGTGGTGTGGCGCGAGCTGCACACCGGCGGCTGGCGCTCGCGCCTGTTCGAGCTGAAGGTCGGTGCGGACTCCACCCGCGCGCTGATCCGCGACGTGCAGCTGAACCCGGTCACCGACCAGCCCGAGCATGTCGATTTCCAGCGCCTCGCCCCCGGCGAGAAGATGCGCGTGGCGGTCTCGGTGATGTTCCACAACGAGGCCACCTCGCCCGGCATCAAGCGCGGCGGCGTGCTGAACGTGGTGCGCCATTCCGTGGAATGCCTGGTCGATCCCGACCATGTGCCGCCGCATTTCGATGCCGATCTCGGCGGGCTGGAGATCAACGATACCGTGCGCTGGTCCGACCTGAAGGGCACCGAGGGCATCCGCCCGACCATCATCGACCGCGACTTCGTGATCGCCACGGTGGCCACGCCGAGCAAGCTGCCCGATGCCCCGGCGGAAGCCGGCGCGGCGGCGGCGGCCCCGGCCGGCGGCACCAAGGCCCCGGCCAAGCCGGCCGCCAAGAAGAAGTAACCCCCGGAGTACTCCGCCGTGAAGCTGTGGGTGGGGCTGGGCAATCCGGAGCCCGGCATGCTGCGCCAGCGCCACAATATCGGCTTCATGGCGCTGGACGTGATCGCGCACCGCCACGGCTTCACCCCGTGGCGGCGGCGCTTCAAGGGCGTGGTGGCGGAAGGCAGCATCGGCGGCGCCAAGGTGCTGGCGCTGAAGCCGCTGACCTACATGAACGCGTCGGGCGAGAGCGTGCAGGCGGCCAGCGCCTTCTACAAGCTGGCGCCGGACGACATCACCGCGTTTCACGACGAGCTGGACCTGGTGCCCGGCAAGGTGCGGGTGAAGAAGGGCGGCGGGGCGGCCGGGCATAACGGCCTGCGCAGCATGGACCGCCACCTGGGCACGCCGGAGTACTGGCGGGTGCGCCTGGGCATCGGCCATCCCGGCGACAAGGCGCGCGTGACCGGGCATGTGCTGGGCGATTTCGCCAAGGTGGACCAGCCCTGGCTGCTCGACCTGCTGGATGCCGTGGCCGATGCGGCGCCGCTGCTGGCCGCCGGCAAACCCGAAGACTTCATGACGCGCGTGGCCCTGCTCACGCAGGAGAAGATATAAGATGGGCTTCAACTGCGGCATCGTCGGCCTGCCCAATGTCGGCAAATCGACCCTGTTCAACGCGCTGACGGCCACCGTCGCGGCGCAGGCCGCCAACTACCCGTTCTGCACGATCGAGCCGAATGTGGGCCGCGTTGCCGTGCCCGATGCGCGGCTGGACATGCTGACCCGGATCGGCAAATCGCAGAAGACGGTGCCGACCAGCCTGGAATTCGTCGATATCGCCGGGCTGGTGCGCGGGGCGTCGAAGGGCGAGGGGCTGGGCAACCAGTTCCTGGCCAATATCCGCGAGGTGGATGCCATCATCCACGTGCTGCGCTGCTTCGAGGACAGCGACGTGACCCATGTGGAGGGCTCGGTCGATCCGATCCGCGACGCCGAGACGGTGGAGACCGAGCTGATGCTCGCTGACCTGGACAGCCTGGAGAAGCGGCTGCTGGCCGCCACCAAGAAGGCCCGCGGCGGGGACAAGGAGGCCATCGGGCAGGTGGCGCTGATGGAACCGCTGGTGGCCGCGCTGACCGAGGGGCGCATGGCGCGGACCGCGATTCCAAAAGGCGAGGAGGAGGCGGTGCGCCGGCTGCAACTGCTGACCGCCAAGCCGGTGCTGTATGTCTGCAACGTCGCCGAGGCGGAGGCGGCCACCGGCAATGCCCATTCCGCCCGCGTGGCCGAACGCGCGAAGGCCGAGGGCGCGCGGCATGTGATCGTCTCGGCGGCGATCGAGGCCGAGGTGGCCCAGCTTGCCGAGGCGGACCGGCGCGAGTTCCTCGAAGGGCTCGGGCTGGAGGATAGCGGGCTGGACCGGGTGATCCGCGAGGGCTACGCGCTGCTGGGGCTCATCACCTATTTCACCTGCGGGCCGAAGGAGGCCCGTGCCTGGACGATCCCGGCCGGGACCAAGGCGCCGGCCGCCGCCGGGGTGATCCATGGCGATTTCGAGCGCGGGTTCATCGCGGCGGAAACGATCGGGTATGAGGACTACGTGGCGCTCAAGGGCGAGGTCGGGGCCAAGGCGGCCGGGAAGATGCATGTCGAGGGCAAGGACTACGTGGTGCGCGATGGGGATGTGATGTTGTTCAGGTTTAATGTTTAGGGTGAAGAAAGAGTCTTCTTTTTGTGAACAAAAAGAAGCAAAAAAACTTTCTGGATTTGCCGGGATCGGGGGCGGTGCCCTGCTGGCCGCCGTATTCCGTGCTGCGTTGAATCACCTCCATGGAATTAAGTTTTTTTGCTTCTATTTGTTCACAAAAAGAAGACTTCCTTGATGCCCGACCCCACCCGCCTGGCCGCCTTCGATCTGTTGAACGCCGTGCTGGAGAAGCGCCGCACGCTGGACGAGGCGCTGGCCGGCCTTCCCGCCATCGACCCGCGCGATCGGGCTGCGGCGCATCGGCTGGCGGCCGCGGTGCTGCGCCGGGCGGGGACGCTGGATGCGGTGCTGGAGCCGTTTCTGCGCAAGGCGCCGCCCGATCCGGTGCGGGCCGTGCTGCGGCTGGGGGCGGCGGCGCTGCTGTTGCTGGGGACGCCGGCCCATGCGGCCGTTGCCACGGCGGTCGGGCTGGCCCGTGCGCGCGGGCTGGCGCCGTTTACCGGGCTGGTCAATGCGGTGCTGCGCAAGGTGGCGGTGGCCAGCCTGGAGGGGCTGGATTCGCCGCGCCTGGATACGCCGCCCTGGCTGTGGGCGAGTTGGGGGCGTGACGCGCGGGCGATCGCCGAGGCGCATCAGCACGAGGCCGCGATCGATCTGAGCCTGAAGCCGGGCGCGGTGGCGCCGCCGGGTGGGGTGGCGCTGCCGACGGGGTCCTGGCGGTATCCCCCGGGAACCCGGGTTGCCGAGTTGCCCGGGTTTGCCGCGGGTGACTTCTGGGTTCAGGACGCGGCCGCCGCGCTGCCGGCCCTGGTGCTTGCGGCGCGGCCGGGCGAGCGCATTGCCGATCTCTGTGCCGCACCCGGTGGCAAGACCGCGCAGCTTGCCGCGGCCGGGGCCGATGTGACCGCGGTGGAGCAGAACCCGGCGCGGCTGGGGCGGCTGCGCGAGAATCTTGGCCGTTTGCGGCTGAGTGCCACGGTGGTGGAGGCTGACGCGGCGACCTGGCGGCCGGATGGCGCGTTCGACGCCGTGCTGCTGGACGCGCCGTGCACCGCCACCGGGACGATAAGGCGGCACCCGGAGATCCTGCATCTGCGCCGGCCGCGCGATGTCGCGGCCATGGCGGCGCAGCAGGACCGCCTGCTGGAAGCTGCCTGCGCCATGCTCCGGCCCGGCGGGCGCCTGGTCTATGCCGTCTGCTCGCTGCAACCCGAGGAGGGGCCCGAGCGCATCGCCGCGGCGCTGGCCAGCCTTCCGTTGCGGGGCGTGGCCATCACCGGCTGCCCGGTGCCGCAGGCCCTGACGCGAGAGGGTTGCGTGCGGACCACGCCGGCGATGATGGGGGGGATGGATGGGTTTTTCATCGCCGGGTTGGTGCGGGTGTAGGGGTTTTCAGGAAGGTCTTCTTTTTCTGAAGAAAAAGAAGAAAAAAGACTTCGACCATTGTTCGTCGTGAGGCAGCAGGGCGCCCCCACACTCCAAGGAGTGAAGGTTTTTTGGTTCTTTTTTTCAAAAAAGAACATTCTTCCTTCCTCCCGCTTGCTGTCCCAGGAGTCCTCTGGCTAGAACCCATCCATGCAGTCCCCAGTCCCCATCCTGGTCGCCCCCAGCCTGCTGGCGGCCGATTTCGCGCGTGCCGGCGAGGAGTTGCGCGCCGTGGCTGCCGCTGGTGCCGACTGGCTGCATCTGGACATCATGGACGGGCATTTCGTGCCCAACATCAGCTTCGGGCCGCCGGTGATCGCGAAGCTGAAGCCGCATTGCGCACTGCCGTTCGACGTTCACCTGATGATCGCGCCGGTCGATGCCTATATTCCCGCCTTCGCCGAGGCGGGCGCGGACCGGATCAGCATCCACCCCGAGGCCGGGCCGCATCTGCATCGCAGCCTGCAGCTGATCCGGGCGGTGGGCTGCGCGCCCGGCGTGGTGCTGAACCCGGCCACGCCGATCGAGATGGTGCTGCCCGTGCTCGACATGTGCGATACCGTGATGATGATGACGGTGAACCCGGGCTTTGGCGGCCAACCCTTCCTCGACAGCCAGTTGCCGCGCATAGCCGCCATGCGCGCGGCCATCCGGGCATCCGGCCGCGCGGTGCGGTTGCAGGTGGATGGCGGCATCACGCCCGCCACCGCGCCGCTGGTGATTGCCGCCGGGGCCGACGTGCTGGTGGCCGGCACCGCGATCTTCGCCGCCCCGGACTATGCCGCCGCGATCGCCGGCCTGCGGAGCCTGCCGGCATGAAGGGCATCACGCCCGGCTCCTGGCTGCGCGACGCGCGGCGGCAGCTCGCCAAGCTGCCCAGCCTGCGCATGGCCCGGGTGCCCGATGCCCCCGCCCAGCCGGTGCGCGATCCCTGGCTCGGCGATCACGAGCAGGGCACGGTGGTGATGCGTGGCGAGCTGCTGCTGGACGGTGGCGGGATTGCGCTGCGGCCGGGCGGCTTCGTCGCGGCGCCCGGCAATGCCGTGCTGCGCGCCGCCCTGCATGGCTTCACCTGGCTGCGCGACCTGCGGGCACTGGGCACCGATGCCGCCCGCATGCGCGCCCGCGCCCTGGTCTCGGACTGGATCGGCGAGGCCGAGCTGGACCGGATCGCCGACCGGCCGGATGTGGTGGGCGCCCGCATCACCGCCTGGCTGGGCCAGTACGACTTCTTCGCCGCCTCGGCCGACGATGCCTTTCGCCAGCGCATGATGGCCCGGCTGGTGGGCGATGCCCGCATCCTGGCGGCCGCCCTGCCGGCCGAGGAGCTGGACGCGCGCGCCTTGACCGCGGTCAAGGGCCTGATAGCCGCGGCGGTGGCGCTGCCGGAACACGCCGCCTTTCTCACCCGGGCGCTGCGCGTGCTGCCGCAGGAGCTCAACCGGCAGATCCTGCCCGATGGCTGCCATTGCGAGCGCTCCCCTGCCCAGCAGATGGCCGTGTTGATGGACCTGGTGGAGATCCGCGCCCTGTTGCAGGCGGCCCAGGCGCCGGCGCCGGAACCGCTGGCCCGTGCCATCGAGCGCATGGGCCCGGCCCTGCGGCTGTTGCGCCACGGCGATGGCGGCCTGGCGCTGTTCAACGGCTCGCGCGAGGACTCCGCGACGCGGATCGAGGCGGTGCTGGCCCAGGCCGGGCGGGCCGGGCGCATGCCTTCGCAACTGCCCGAGGGCGGCTTCCACCGCCTGCAGACCGGGCGCACCGTGCTGATCATGGATTGCGGCGCCCCGGCGCCGGCCAAGCTCGACCGCTGCGCCCATGCCGGCACGCTGGCCTTCGAGCTGTCGATCGGCCGCGAGCGGCTGATCGTCAATTGTGGTTCCGCCCGCGGCGCAGGCACCGAATGGCGCGACGCCTGCCGCGCCACCGCCGCCCATTCCACCCTGGTGATCGCCGAGACCAGCTCGGCCGAGCTGCGCCCCGACGGGCTTGGCCGGCGGCCCGAACATGTCGAGGTCACGCGCCAGGAATCCGGCGCCGCCCATTGGCTGCACGCCAGCCACGACGGCTGGCGGGCGCCGTTCGGCGCCGTCCACCACCGGCGCATCTACGTCTCGGAAAGCGGCGAGGACATCCGCGGCGAAGACGCCGTGGAAGCGGCCAGCCCGCAGCCCTTCGTGGTGCGCTTCCACCTCCACCCCACCGTGGAAGCCAGCATGCAACAGGACGGCGAGGCGGTGCTGTTGCGCCTGCCCTCCGGCGGCGGCTGGCGCCTGCGCGCCGATGGGGCCCGCGTCAGCCTGCAGGAAAGCGTCTATCTCGGTGGGCCGAAACCCCGCCACGCCGAACAGGTGGTGCTCACCGCCAGCCAGGATGGCCCGCAACAGGTGCGATGGGCCATTACGCGGGTTGGGTGAAGAATACAGTAGGGTAAGGAAGGTCTTCTTTTTGTGAACAAAAAGAAGCAAAAAAACTTCATTCGCTGGAGGGATGGAAACTTTGTCGCCCTGTCGGCAACAGATGGGGGTCGGGAGTGGCGCCGTGCCCTCGCCCCCACAGCAATGAATGAAGTTTTCTTGCTTCTTTTTGTTCACAAAAAGAAGTCTTCTTTCTTCCCACCCTTCCCATGACCCCCCCGCTGAAGGTCCTGGAAGTCACCAACGTCGATTTCTCGCTGCGCCAGTTCCTGCTGCCCCTGATGCGCGCCATTCGCGCCCGCGGTCACGAGGTTGTCGGCGTTTGTGCCGAGGGCGGCCATCTTGACGCCGTGCGGGCCGAGGGTTTCCGGGTTGAGCCGCTGCCCTTTGCCCGCTCGCTGTCGCCGCGCGCGCATTGGCGGGCCTTTTGGGAGATGGTTGCCCTGATCCGGCGCGAGCGGCCGGACATCGTCCATGCCCATATGCCGATTTCCGGCTTCATCGCCCGCCTGGCCGCGCGCGTGGCTGGCGTGCCCCGGGTTGCCTACACATGCCACGGCTACCTGTTCAACCAGGAGGGGTCCTGGCTGCGCCGCGCCGGCGGTTTTGCCATGGAGTGGGTCGGCGGCCGCCTGACGGACGTGTACATGAACGTTTCCCGCGAGGAGGCCGGCAACGCTAGGCGGCTGCGCATCCACCGTGGCGCGGTGGCGATCGGCAATGGCCGCGACCCCGCCCAGTTCCGCCCGGCCCCCGCCACCCGCGCCCGGCTGCGCGCCGCGCTGGGTGTGGCGGAGTCCACTATCGCCGTTGTCATCGTCTCCCGCGTCGTGGTGTACAAGGGCTACATCGAGCTGCTGGAGGCGATGCGCGAGGTGCCGGCCGAACTGTGGGTGGTCGGCGACCGGCTGCCCAGCGACCGCGGCGCCGATCTCCGCCCGCATTTCGCGCGCTTTGCCGCGACCGGGCGGCTGCGCCTGCTGGGCTACCGCAACGACGTTGCCGATGTTCTGGCCGCCGCCGACATCTTCGTCCTGCCCAGCCATTTCGAGGGCCTGCCGATGTCGGTGATCGAGGCGATGCTGACCGGCCTGCCGGTTGTTGCCACCGATATCCATGGCCCGCGCGAACAGGTGGTGCCGGAGCAGACCGGCCTGCTGGTGCCGACCCGCGACGCGGCCGCCCTGGCCGCCGCCCTGCGCCGCCTGACCGAAGACCCCGCGCTGCGCGCCCGCATGGGTGCGGCCGGCCTGGCGCGGGCGCGCGAAGAATATGACGAAACCCGCATCGTCGCGCGCACCCTGGACCTCATCGGCTTGTAGCCGGGGCGCGCCGCACACCCCTTCGTGCGGCGGCTGCGAGGTCGACATCCCGGCGGGAGGCGATCTCGCTGATCAGCTTGCGGGTCATGCCGTGGCCGAAGCTGGCGAAATCCTCGACCTCCAGCACGAAGGGGCCGAGGCCGCCGATGACATTGTCGCGGAACCAGGCGGTCAGCCCGCCCGGCGGGTTCACATGCGCGGCGATCCAGGCATTGGCCGGGTCGCTGTGGATCACCAGGGCATTGATGGTGACGCCGGCGGCCACCGCCTCGTCGCGCGCGGCGGTGGCTTCGCGGCCGCTGTTGTTGGTGCCGTCGCCGCAGACGTCGATCACCAGCCGGTCCGCCGCGATCCCCGCGGAGTCGAGGTCACGGAGCAGGGCGGCCATCGCATGGTCGATGCCGGCGGAGATCGAGGTGCGGCCCCAGAAGGCGCGCGGCGCCTGCTGCACCCGCGCGGCAAAGGCGGCGGCGGTGGCGGCATCGCTGACCACGCTCCATTCCACCAGCGTGCGCACCTCCTGCGCGCCGGCGAATTCCACATACAGGATGGCGATCGCGGCCTGCGGCCCGCCGGCGATGGCGGCCAGCACCCGCGGGTCGGTCAGGGCGGCGGCATAGCCGTCCTTCATCAGGGCGTATTCCGGCGCGTCCACGCTGCGCGACACGTCGGTCAGCAGCACCAGGGCAAGATCGACGTTCCGCTCCCCGGCCAGCGGCACGCGGGGCAGCAGCAGGGATGCGAGCAGGAACAGCAGGCCGATCCGGCGCATGGCGCCCAGCGTGGACCCATGCCGGCCCCGACGGCAAGCGGAATCCCGGGCCGGGCGGGTTCAGGCGTGGCCGGCGGTGCCGGACAGCAGCACCGGGTTGACGCCGAGGCGCGCCAGCGCGCGCTGCCACTTGCCCGCGTGATCGGCGTCGAACACCAGGCCCAGGTCGTCGCCGGTCAGCGGAACCGACAGCCAGGCGTTGTCCTGCATCTCGCGGTCAAGCTGGCCGGGGCCCCAGCCGGAATAGCCCAGCGCCAGCAGCCCCTGGTCCGGCCCGCCGCCCTGGGCGATCGCCTTCAGGATGTCCAGGCTGGCGGTCAGCGCCAGGCGGCCATCCACCCGCAGGCTGCCTTCGCCGGTCCAGTCGGTGGTGTGCAGCACGAAGCCGCGGCCGTTCTCGACCGGGCCGCCGGAATGCAGCCGGATGATGCGCGCCGGCGGCAGCGGGGCCACGCCGAGGGTCTTCAGCAGGTCCTCGAAGCTGGGGCTGGCCAGGGGCTGGTTCAGCACGATCCCCATCGCGCCGTCGGCGTTGTGGGCGCACATGTAGATCACGCTGCGGGCGAACGGCCCGTCGGCCAGCGCCGGCATGGCAATCAGCACCTGCCCGGTCAACCAGGGGCCGTCGGGCAGGCCGAGGGTGGATTTGCGTTCCATGGTGCCTATGTTGGTCAGGTTGGGCGGCAGCGCAAGCGTCGGGGCCAGCTTCGGCCGCTCGGCGCGGCTGGCGGGCCGTGGTGACACCGGGCGCGCTCACGGCTAGGAAGGCGGTGGGCACGGCACGATGCCGTTCGCCATCGCAGAATACAAATGGGGCACAGGACCGATGATCAAGGTAGGCGACCAGATTCCCTCGATGACGCTGACGAAGGCAACGGCGGACGGGCCGAAGCCGGTGACCACCGACGAGATCTTCAAGGGCCGCAAGGTGGTGATGTTCGCGGTGCCGGGGGCGTTCACACCCACCTGCAGCGCCAAGCACCTGCCGGGCTACGTGCAGAACTTCGACGCGCTGAAGGCCAAGGGGGTCGACGAGGTGGTGTGCATGGCGGTGAACGACGGCTTCGTCATGGGTGCCTGGGGCCGCGAACAGGGCACCGGCGACAAGATCACCATGCTGTCCGATGGCTCGGCCGCGCTGACCAAGGCGCTGGGCCTGGAACTGGACCTGGTGGCCCGCGGCATGGGCGTGCGCAGCCAGCGCTTCGCCCTGGTGGCGCAGGATGGCCGCGTCACCCATCTGGCGGTGGAATCGGCCGGCGGCTTCGATGTCAGCCGCGCCGAGGCGGTGCTCGCAGCACTCTGACCCAGGGAAGCGGGGACCCAGGGAAGCGGGGACCCAGGGAAGCGGG
>JADLHF010000118.1 GCA_020848935.1 Acetobacteraceae bacterium | reverse complement strand
GCCGTCGCGCTGGAAATCGGCGATGAAGTTGCCGCTGATGCGCCAGTTGCTGGCCGCCACCAGGTCGATCGGGGTCACCGGGTTGCCGGTCGCGCGCGGCGCGCTGTCGACCAGGGTATTGCCCGCGATCACGCCGTTGTCCGGAAACGCCCCGCCCTCGCCGTTGATCTTGATGTGGGCGTTGAAGTCCTCGAAGCGATTGTTGCGGATCACCACCCCTTCGGCCGCCCCCACCACATGCACCGCATGCTCGCAGTCGCCGTGGCTGCCGCAGACGCCGCGGGCAACCAGGTTCTCGATCGTCCAGTGCGGCGCGGAAACCTTCAGCATCTCCACCACCGACGACAGCAGCGTAGCATCGCCCAGCCGCTCGGCGCGCAGCACGATCGGCGCCGCCGCTGTGCCCGCCCGATTGAGAACCAGGCCCCGGCCATCGATGCGGTATGTCCCCGGCACCAGCAGGATCACCTGGCCGGGCGTCGCACTGGCCAGGGCCGCGGCGAGCTGGGCGGTCGTCTGCACCAGGCGCGCCATGCCGGGCACCGGCGCGCCAGAGCGTTCCACCCCGGCACCAATGCGCGGCGGGACCACCGCATCCACCGTGCGCTCCAGCTGGTCCACCTGCCGCAGATAGCGCGCGGCCAGGTCGGCGATGGTGAGCACGACGGGGTTGTGGCCCTTGGCCCGGCGCTCCAGATACGGCGCCCATTCGCGCGGCGGCCGCCCCTGCTCGTCCAGATACCAGGCCACGCCGCCCAGCCCGGCCGCACCCAGCAGCACCGCCAGCCCAAGCAGAACCAGCAGCCGCCGCGCCAGCCGGCGGAACCGCCAGGGCGGCCGCCGGCCGGGGTCCGGTGTGCGCCGGGACCGCACCGAGCCGGCGCTCTCGGCGAGATCGGCCAGCGAACGCCCCGCTGGCCGCGCCTCCGCTCGCGGCGCCCGCGCCATTGGCCCTAGCCGCCCGGCGGCCGGTTGATCCCCGCCAGGGCCGACAGCATCGCCGCCGTCACCTCCTTCGTGGTCGCCCGCCCGCCCAGGTCGGGCGTCAGCACCCCGGCGGCGCACACCTGCTCGATCGCCGTCATCAATGCCGCCGCCCCGGCCCGCTCGCCCAGGTGCTCCAGCATCAGGCTGGCGGTCCAGAAACTGGCCACCGGATTGGCAATGCCGCGGCCGGTGATGTCGAACGCGCTGCCGTGGATCGGCTCGAACATCGAGGGATAGCGCCGCTGCGGATCGACATTGCCGGTCGGCGCAATCCCCAGCGACCCCGCCAGCGCCGCGGCCAGGTCCGACAGGATATCGGCATGCAGATTGGTCGCCACCACCGTGTCGATGCTGGCGGGCTTGCGCACCATGCGCATCGTCATGGCATCCACCAGCTCCTTGTCCCAGGTCACGTCGGGGAAATCGGCCGCCACCTCCAGCGCGATCTCGTCCCACATCACCAGCCCGAAGCGTTGCGCATTGGATTTGGTCACGATGGTGATGTGCTTGCGCGGCCGCGCCCGCGCGCAGCCGAACGCGAACCGCATGATCCGCTCCACCCCCACGCGGGTGAAGATCGCCACCTCGGTCGCCACCTCCTCCGGCATGCCCTTGTGGGTCCGCCCGCCATTGCCGGCATACTCGCCCTCGGAATTCTCCCGGATGATCAGCCAGTCCAGATCACCCGGCCCGACATCGCGCAACGGCGACGTCACCCCCGGGAAAATCCGCGTCGGCCGCACATTGGCGTACTGGTCAAACCCCTGGCAGATCGGCAGCCGCAAGCCCCACAGCGAAATATGGTCCGGCACGTCCTGCGCGCCCACGGCACCGAAATAGATCGCGTCCACCGCCTTCAGTCGCGCCATCCCGTCCGCCGGCATGAAGGCACCCGTCGCCTTGTAGCGCGCCGAGCCCCAGTCCAGCCGCGTCACCTCCAGGCGGAAGTCCCCCATCCGCGCCGCCAGCGCGTCGAGCACCTCCAGCCCGGCCTCGATCACCTCGGGCCCGATGCCGTCGGCGGGAATGGAAGCGATCCGGTGGGTGCGCATCGGCGAGTCCTCGGCTTGCGGATCGGGCAGAGTGGCCCGCACCTGCGGTGCGATCAACCGGGGGAAGGAAGAATGTTCTTTTTTGGAAAAAAAGAACCAAAAAACTTCTATTCATTAAGCATAAGTGTTCGATCAGCCGCCGGAGAAAATGAAAAAAAGTCTTTTTGCTTCTTTTTCTTCAGAAAAAGAAGGCCTTCCTTCCTGAACAACTTGCCCCACCACCGAAGCGGCGCAACCCACCTCCCGCAACGCCGCCACGCACGCCGCCGCCCGCGCCGCCGCCACCCCCGCCAGCAGCCCGCCCGAGGTCTGCGGGTCCGCCAACAGCGCCAGCGCCGGCCCATCCCCCATGTCGAGTCCCGCCAGGTTCGCCGGCGCCAGCGTGCTCGCCACCCCGCGCGCCGCCAGTTCCATCGCGCCAGGCAGCGCGGGCAGCGCGGCTTCGTCCAGCACCGCGGCCATGCCGGAGGCGCGCAGCATCTCCATCAGGTGCCCGCCCAGCCCGAACCCGGTCACATCGGTGCAGGCCACCACCCCGAACCCGCGCAGAACCTCGGCGGCGGCGGCATTGCTGGTCGCCATGCTGTCCAGGCACGCGGCCAGCCAATCGACGCGCGCCAGGCCCTGCATGTGGGCCGCCAGCACGATGCCGGTTCCGAGCGGCTTGGTCAGCACCAGCGCATCGCCCACCCGCAACCCGGACTTGCGCCACAGCGCGCCCGGCGTGGCCAGGCCGGTGACCGCAAAGCCGAGCGCCGCCTCCGCCCCTTCGGCACTGTGCCCGCCCACCAGCACGCAGCCATCGCCGCGCAGCACGTCGGACGCCCCCAGCATCATGGCGCGCAGATCCTGCCCCATGCGCCGGCCGGGCATGTAGGGCAGGGCGGCAATCGCCATCGCCGTCCACGGCCGCGCCCCCATCGCATGGATGTCCGACAGCGCATGCGCCGCGGCAATCCGGCCGAAGATGTAGGGGTCGTCGATGAAGCCGCGAAAGTGATCCACGCTCTGCACCACCGCCATGCCCGGCGGCGGCAGCGTCACCGCGGCATCGTCGCCGTCGGCCATGCCCACCGGAATGTCGGGGCGCGGCGCCTCCGCGAGCCCCGCCAGCGCCGCGGCCAGCGCGTCGGGCCCGATCTTGGCGCCGCACCCGCCGCAGCGCATGGCATCGCCGGCGGCCATCGGCCGCAATTCCTGGTACATCGCCATCCAGCGTCGATCGATCCGCGTCTTCCACCGCGCCGCCAGCCGCCCGGCGAAGGCCCAGCGCCCGCGAAACGCCACCGCCCGGCCATGCCCCAGGCCGACGATCGCCAGCGCGTCGCGCTGTGGCCGCCATGGCCGCAGCGTCCGCCCAGCGGCGGCGGCGGCGAGGTTCCCGGCCAGCGGCCCCCCCGCCCGCACCGCCCACACCCCTGCCTTGGGCCGCGGCGCCCCCTCCAGCGCGGCGCAATCCCCGGCGGCGAACACGCGGGGGTCGCCCAGGCTGCGCAATGTCGCATCCACCCGGATGCAGCCGGCGGCATCGCACGCCAGGCCGGATGCCGCCAGGAAATCCGGCGCCACCACCCCGGTCGCCCACAGCACATGATCGGCGGCGACCATCCGTCCGTCGGACAGCGCCAGGTGGCGGCCGTCATGCCCCCCCGCATCCACGCCGCCATGCATCGCCACCCCTGACGCCACCAGCGCCGCTTGAACCGCGCGCCGCACCAGCGCCGGGGTGCCGGCCATCGGCGCGGCACTGCGCCCCACCAGCACGATCGCCGCCCGCCCCGCCAGCCGCTGCGCCAGCGCCAATGCCAGTTCGCACCCGGCCGCGCCATTGCCCACCACCGCAATCACCACCCCCGGCGCCAGCCCCGTCTCGATCGCGGCCAACCGCCCGAGGAACCGCCCGATCGGCTTCACCCCCACCCCGCCACCCGCCGGCATCGCCGGCACGCCGCCCACATTCACCGACAGCAGGTCGTAGGGCAGGGCGGGGCGCCCGGCCAGCGCCACCGCGCGCCGCGCCAGGTCGATGCCGCTGGCCTCCGCCAGGATCAGCCGCGCCCCGGCCGCCGCGGCCAGCCGCGCGCAGTCCAGGTGCGCGTCGTCGAAGCCATGCTCGCCGCGGATCAGCCCGGGCAGCATCCCGGAATAGGGCGTGTGCCCCTCGCGCGCCACCAGCGTCAGCCGCACCCCCGGCATCGGCGCCATCGCGGCACGGCGCAGCACCTCCACATGCGCATGCCCGGCGCCCAGCAGCACGATGTCGGTGGAAATCGGAAGGGGTGGCGTCATGGCGGCAGGTTACGCCGCCGCGCGCCCGCCGCCCACCGCCGCTTCTCGCCGCCAGCGCCCGCGCACAATCGCTTGCCATGCTCCCTGCGTCCCGGCACGATGTTTCGCGCCAACAAACCACAGGGGGGCAATCGGGAGCGACGCGCGGCTTCGGTCAGCCCCTCCCTTGCCCTGCCCAACAGGAAAGGCTGCGCGATGACCTTGCCAGGCAAGCGACCATTGCTGCTGCTCGCCGCCCTCGCCGCGACCCTCGCCGCCACCCCACCGCCCGCCGCCGCCCAGACCACCCTGCGCATCGGCCTGGCCGACGACCCCGATGCGCTCGACCCCACCCTGTCGCGCACCTATGTCGGCCGCATCGTCTTCGCCGGGCTGTGCGACAAGCTGTTCGACATCGACGCCAAGCTGAACGTCGTGCCGCAACTCGCCACCGGCTACGAATACGCCGACCCCACCACGCTGCTGATCAAGCTGCGCCCTGGCGTCACCTTCCACGACGGCGAGAAATTCGACAGCGCGGCGGTGAAATTCACCCTGGAACGCCACCAGACCATGCAGGGCAGCACGCGGCGCGGCGAGATCAGCGCGGTCGAGCGCATCGAGACGCCCGATCCGCTGACCGTGAAGCTGATCCTGAAATCGCCCTCCTCGCCGCTGATCGTCCAGTTCGCCGACCGCTCCGGCATGATCGTCTCGCCCAAGGCCGCCATCGCCGCCGGCGCCGATTTCGGCAAGCACCCGGTCTGCACCGGCCCGTTCAAGTTCGCCGAGCGCGTGCCCCAGGACCGCATCGTGCTGGAGCGCTTCGACGGCTACTGGAACGCCAAGGCGATTGCGCTGAACCGCGTGGTCTACCGCCCGATCGTCGATGCCACCGTTCGCCTGGCCAATCTGCAGGCCGGCGCCATCGATTTCGGCGAACGCTTCCAGCCCTCCGACGTCCCGGAGATCAGGAATGATCCGAAACTGGTGCTGGTGCAGAACGCCGGGCTGGGCTTCCAGAGCATCCTGTTCAACCATAAGAACGGCACCGGCCCGCGCACGCCGATGATGACCGACGCCCGCGTCCGCCAAGCGTTCGCCCTGTCGATCGACCGCACGGTGATCAACCAGGTGGTCTATGGCGGCATCCACACCCCGAACGCCCATTTCGTGCCGCCCAGCAGCCCGTTCTACTCCGACGAGGTCAAGGCCCCGGCCCGCGACGTGGCCCGCGCCCGCGCCCTGCTGGCCGAGGCCGGGGTGAAGACGCCGTACACCGTCGAACTGATGCTGGCCAACAACCCCGACCTGCGCCAGGCCGGCGAGGTGATCCAGTCGATGGCCGCCGAGGCCGGCTTCGACGTGAAGCTGCGCTCCACCGAATTCGTCACCGCACTCCAGGCCTCCGACAAGGGCGACTACGAGATGTTCCTGATCGGCTGGTCGGGCCGGGCGGACCCGGACGGCAATGTCTACAGCTTCGTCCACACCGGCCCACCCAACCTCAACGCCGCGGGCTATTCCAACGCCCAGGTCGATAGCTGGCTGGAGGAAGCGCGCCGCGTCTCCGCCGTGCCCGAGCGGCGCGCGCTCTACACCAAGGTTGCCCTCCAACTGCTGCGCGACCTGCCGCGCATGTACCTCTACACGCCGAACAACATCTTCGCGATGTCCACGCGGGTGAAGGGCTTCGTGCCGGTGCCCGACGGCATGGTCCGCCTGCACGGCATGTCGATCGCGCCATGACCGGGGCCAAGGCCACGCGCGCGGCCCCTGCGCCCGATCCGGTTTCACGCGCGTGAGGGGCCATCTCGGCGTCCGCTTCGCCCAGGTCATCCCCACCCTGCTGCTGGTCAGCATCATGGTGTTCTGCCTCCAGCAACTGATGCCCGGCGACCCCGCCCTGGTGCTCGCCGGCGAGGAGCGCGACCCCGTGGTGCTGGAGCAGATCCGCCACGAACTGCGCCTCGACCAGCCGCTGGTGATGCAGTATTTCCACTGGATCACCAACGTGCTCCAGGGCGATCTCGGCTTTTCCTGGCGCATCCGCCAGCCGGTCACCGAGCTGGTCGCCACCAAGCTGCCCGTCACCCTGCAACTCGCCAGCATGGCCTTCGTCATCGCCGTGTGCATCGGCGTGCCGATGGGGGTGCTGTCGGCGGTTAAGAAGAACACTTTCTGGGACTACCTGGCCAACGGCATCGGCCTGGCCGGCCTCTCCACGCCGAATTTCTGGCTGGGCATCATGCTGATCCTGCTGGTCTCGGTGAATCTCGGCTGGCTGCCCCCCTCCGGCTACGTCCCGCTCACCGAGGATTGGCGACAATCGCTCGCCACCACCATCATGCCCGCCTTCGTGCTCGGCAACGCCATCTCCGCGGTGCTGATGCGCCACACCCGCAGCGCCATGCTGACCGCCCTGCAACAGGATTACGTCCGCACGGCGCGGGCCAAGGGCCTGTCCGAATGGCTCGTCGTCATCAAGCACGCCCTGCGCAACGCCCTGGTCCCCGTCGTCACCCTCGGCGCGCTCGAACTCGGCACCCTGCTGTCCGGCGCCGTGCTCACCGAGCAGGTCTTCTCCATCCCCGGCTTCGGCAAGATGATCGTCGATGCCGTCTTCAACCGCGACTACCCCGTGGTCCAGGGCGTCGTCCTGGTCACCGCCACCGTCTACGTCATGCTGAACCTGCTGGCCGACGTGCTCTATGTCCTGATCAACCCGAGGCTGCGCGGCGCATGAGTGCCGCAACGGCACCCCAAGCCGCCAACACCGCCGGCGCGGTGATGGCCGCCGCCTCCCAGTCGCCCGCCCGCCTGGCCGTGCGCCGCTTCCTCGCCCGCCCCGCCGCCGTCGCCGGCCTGGTCGTCGTGCTGTTCTTCATCATCGTCGCCGCCTTCGCGCCCTGGATCGCGCCCTTCGACCCGATCAAGACCAGCTGGACCATGATCCGCAAGGCACCGTCCTGGGCCCACTGGATGGGCACCGACGAGAACGGCCGCGACGTGCTCAGCCGCATCGTCTTCGGCGCCCGCGCCAGCATGACCGCCGGCGTCATCTCGGTCACCATCGCCACGTCCGTCGGCGTGCCGATCGGCCTGCTTGCTGGCTTCGCCGGGGGAAAGACCGACATGATCATCGGCCGCCTGGTCGATGCCATGCTCGCCTCGCCGTTCCTGATCCTGGCCATCGCCCTGGCCGCCTTCCTCGGCCCCAGCCTGCAGAACGCCATGATCGCCATCGGCATCACCGCCACCCCGATCTTCGTGCGCGTCTCCCGCGCCGCCACCATCGACGCCGCCACCAACGACTACGTCGAAGCCGCCCGCGCCCTGGGCAATCCCCCCTGGCGCGTCGCCGTGCGCCACGTCCTGCCCAACATCATCCCCCCGGTCATGGTCCAGGCCACGCTGGCCATCGCGGGCGCCATCATCGCCGAGGCCAGCCTGTCCTTCCTCGGCCTCGGCCAGCAGCCGCCCGCGCCGTCCTGGGGCAGCATGCTGAACTCCGCCCAGCGCTTCCTCACCCAGGCCCCCTGGCTCGCCGTCTTCCCCGGCGCGGCCATCTTCCTCGTCGTCCTCAGCTTCAACCTGGTCGGCGACGGCCTGCGCGATGCGCTCGACCCTCGGGCGAAATAGCGCCGCCCAGCAGCAGCACCGCCCCCACCCCCTGCATCCCCATCGCCAGCACCAGCACCGCCGCATACCCCCCGGTCGCGTCGTGCATCACGCCGAACAATCCCGGCGTGACGGCGTATCCCAGCTGCGCCAGCGCGCTGTACAGCCCCACCGCCAGCCCGAAGCTGGCCCGGCTGAACGCCCCCTGCAACAGCAGCGGCGGCAGGGTGATGTTGTTGCCCACGCTCAGCCCGAACAGCACACAGCCCAGGAACAGCGCCCACGCCGCCCCCGGCAGCGCCAACATCAGCGCCAACCCCACCATCTGAACCCCAACCCCCGCCGCCCCCGCCCGCCGCTGGTCGATCCGGTCCACCACCCCCCCCAGCCCCAGCCGCCCCGCCACCGCGCACACCGCCACCACCCCCAGCGCCACCCCCGCCCCGCCAGCCCCCAGCCGCGGCAGCAGCATCGCGACCAGGTGCACCACCAGCCCCACCTGCGCCATGATCACCAGCGCGAACGGCCCGGCAATCCACCAGAACCGCGCATCGCGCAGCGCCGCCCCCTGGCCCGCCAGATCCGCCTCCGCCCCGCTCGCCATCGCCGCCGCCAACACCGGGCGCGGCCCCCTGAACGCCACCAGCACCAGCGGCACCACCACCCCCAGCATCCCCAGCGCCAGCGTCGTGCCCGCCCACGCCAGCCCATGCCGGTCCGTCAGCCACACCAGGGCCGGCGCCAGCGTGAACCCCGCCACGCTCGCCCCGTTCAGCGCCAGGCTCATCGCCATCCCGCGCCGCGCATCGAACCACAGCGCGATCACCGCCGAGATCGCCGCCACGCTGGTGCACGCCCAGCCCACCCCCAGCACCAGGAACCCCGCCACCAGCTGCCACGGCGCCTGCGCCCGCGCCGCCACCACCGCCCCCAGGCTCAGCACCACCGACCCGCCGATCAGCACCGCCCGCGGCCCCAGCCGCCCCACCAGCCCCGGCGCCCGCGTCAGCACCACCGCCCCCAGCAGATAGAACGCCGACGTCGCCCCGGAGGTCAGCGCGCTCGACCAGCCGCGCTCCACCTGGAACGCCGCCACGAACGCCGACAACCCGTAGAACCCATAGGTCCAGGCATGCACCGCCACGAAGAAGCAGGCGACAATAACCGGCCAGCCCCGCCGCAGCTCCGCATGCACCGCCACGCCGAAGCCGCTACTCCGGCTGCCCCTTCTTGTGCGCCAGCAGCGCCATCAGCCGCCGGTCCCGCCACGCCTGCCGCTCGGCATGCTTGTCCATCGGCAGAAGCTCCCGCCGCGCATCCTGCAAATCATCCACCAGCTCCGTCGTGAAGGCGATCGGCGTCATCTCGTCCTCCACCTGCTCGTACAGCTTCCCGTAGCGGTCGATATAATCCGACAACCCCCCCGGCGCGTTCAAATCGATGGTCTCGAACGGCCCCATGAAGCTCCACCGCAGCCCCAGCCCGTGCTTCACCGTCGCATCCACATCCTCCAGCGACATCACCCCGTGCGCCACCAGCCGGAACGCCTCGCTCACCAGCGCGATCTGCAACCGGTTCAGCGCAAACCCCGCCACCTCGCGCCGCAGCCGCACCGGCGCCATGCCGGCATCGCGCATCAGCGCGGCACTGCGCCCCACCACCTCGTCCTCCGTCCACGGCGACGGACACAGCTCCACCAGCGGCACCAGGTACGGCGGGTTCACCGGATGCGCCACCAGGCACCGGTGCCGCCCGCCCAGCTTCTCGGTGAACGCGCTGGCCGGAATGCCGGAGGTCGAACTGGCCAGCGGCACGCCCGGCGGAACCAGCTTGTCCAGCCGGGCAAAACTCTCCCGCTTGCCCTCCACATTCTCCGGCCCGTTCTCCTGCACGTGCACCGCGCCCTCCACCGCCGCCTCCAAGCTCGCCGCCACCGCAATGCGCGCCAGCACCGCCTCCGGCTCGTCGTCCAGCAGCCCCGCCGCGCGCAATTCCGGCAGCCGCGCCGCGATGAAATCCTTCGCCGCCCCCGAAGCCGCCGCGTCGGGGTCCCACAGCGCCACCTGCATGCCGGCGCGCGCGAATACGATCGACCAGGCACGGCCGATGAAACCGCCCCCGATAATGGCCACCTGTGTCATGCCTCAAGCCTCCGTCGCGGTGATTCTATTGTCACGGCAGAACGATATTGCGCTGCCACACGGCGCGCAATTCCGGCACCGCCTCGGCAGCCTCGGCAATACCATGCAGACGCGGGCAATGCGCGGCGAACCATGGCCGCTTCGGCCGCCACTGCGTCATCACCCCGATATACAGGTCGATCGCGCTGAACCCCGCGCCGCAGAACCACGGCCCGCCCGCCGCGTCCTCCATCATGCCCCACAGCCGCTGCGCATAGGCATCCACCCGCGCCTTGAACCCCGCCTGCGCCGCCGCCTCGTCCACGAACCGCGCGGGATCGTCGGCATAGGTGAAGGTGGGATAGATGTTGGCCACCAGGAACACCAGCCAGCGCAGGAACCCAGGCCGCGCCGCCTCGCCCACCCCCGGCACCAGGCTCCGCCCAATCCCCAGATCGGCCAGATGCAACGTGATCGCCGCACTCTCGGTCATCACCGCGCCATCCGGCAGCAGCAGCGTCGGCAACTGCGTGATCCCGTTCATCGGTGCCAGCCGCGCCCGCGCCTCGGCCGAGGTGAACGGATTGCCCACATCCTCCACCGCATAGGGCAGCCCATACCAGGCCAACTGCAACTCCACGATCGCCGAACCCCAGCCGGGACGCGCGAACAACGTGTACATGGCAAGCCCCCCCTGATCGCCCGGCGCAGGCTAGACCATGATCCCCGCCGGCAGAAGCGGGGATCATCGCGGTATGAAACAAAAAGCAAGAATGTTCTTTTTTAGAAAAAAAGAACCAAAAAACTTCCGTTCGTTAAGGGTACAGCCTGATCCACAGCCGCATGCCAAAATGAACAAAGTCTTTTTGCTTCTTTTTCTTCAGAAAAAGAAGACCTTCCTTCCACCCTTGCGCCCCCGCGCCGGCTTCGCCACGCTCCACCCCGCAACCGGAGCCCCCACATGACCCGCATCGCGATCCTGGACGACTGGCAGGGCATCGCCGAAACCGCCGCCGACTGGTCCGCGGTCCGCGCCCACGCCGAACTCGTCTTCTTCCGCGACCACCTCGGCACCCCCGACCAGGTCGCCGCCACCCTCGCGGGCTTCGACGCCATCGTCGCCATGCGCGAACGCACCCGCCTGCACGCCGACGTCATCACCCGCCTGCCAAACCTCAAGCTGCTCAGCTTCACCGGCGCCCGCAACGCCGCCGTCGATATCCCCGCCTGCACCGCCCAGGGTGTCGTGGTCTGCAACACCACCACCACCCGGAGCTCCCATGGCACCGCCGAACTCGCCCTCGGCCTGATGCTCGCCGCCCTGCGCCATATCCCCACCGGCGACGCCGAAATGCGCGCCGGCCGCTTCCAGGCCAACGTGCCCCCCGGCGGCGAGGTCGCCGGCCGCACCCTCGGCCTGCTCGGCCTCGGCAACATCGGCAGCCGCGTCGCCCGCTACGCCCAGGCGATGGACATGAAGACGATCGCCTGGAGCCAGAACCTCACCGCCGAACGCGCCGCCGCCATCGGCGTCACCCGCGTGGACAAGGCCGAACTCTTCGCCCGCGCCGACGTCGTCAGCATCCACCTCGTGCTGTCCGACCGCACCCGCCACATCGTCGCCGCCGCCGAGATCGCCGCCATGAAACCCGGCGCCCTGCTGGTCAACACCTCCCGCGGCCCCCACGTCGATCCCGACGCCCTGCTGCCCGCCCTCGAACAAGGCCGCATCCGCGCCGCGATCGACGTCTATGACACCGAACCGCTGCCCGCCGCCCACCCCCTGCGCCGCGCGCCGGGCACCGTGCTCACCCCACACCTCGGCTACGTCACCGCCGAGAACATGCCGGAACTCTACCGCAGCACCGCCGAAAACCTCGCCGCCTGGCTCGCCGGGACACCGATCCGGGTGCTCAACCCCGAGGCCGTCAAGCAAGGGTAGGGGAGCAAGGCCTTCTTTTTGTGAACAAAAAGAAGCAAAAAAACTCCACTCATCGTTCGCCCGGTGGCACCGGCGTGCGTCACGCCACCAAGGAATGAAAGTTTTTTGGTTCTTTTTTTCAAAAAAGAACCGCTTCTCTTTGGCGATTCGCGCCATCGGAACGCGGCGCGAAAAACCCTTGCAGCGATTCTCCGGTTAGCGATAATGGAGAAATGTTAGTGCAACCTCCCCCTCTGGCCGACGGCATTGCCCGCCTCCGCATCGCGGCGGCGGCGCAGCCCGATGCTGGCTGGTTGCCCGATGCCCTGCACGCCATGATTCTGGCCATTCTGACCCGCCTCTTCGCGCGGCTGGAAGACCTCATCCGCGCGTGGCAGTCCGGCCAACTCCCGCAACCTCCCGTCCGCCAGGCCACCCCCCGCATCGTGCCCCGCGCGACGAACGCCGCCGTCATGCCGCCGCGCGTCCGCGGCCGCGCGCGTCGTCGCGCCCGCAATGCCACCCCCGCGCCGTCATCGGCCGCGCCTCGCGCATCCGCGACATCCAACCCGACCCATTCAGCCCCCACCAACCCCGGGGCTGCACCCGCGCTGCCCTCAACACAACCCACGCCGACCCGGGCACAGGCACCCCCTTATCTTCAAAATGCTCCTGCGCCCGTCGGGTCGTCGCATGCCGTTAATGTTACGATAACGAAACAATAACGCACAACCGCCCGCAACCCAAGCCCTCCGGCCTCTCCATGTCCTCCGTGTCTCCTCCGTGTCCTCTGTGACCCCCTCCCTTCCACCCCCCCACTTTTCCCCTCCCTCAAGCAGCGCCGCTTGACCCCGACCCCTCCCGCGCCTCAACTGCGCCGAGTCATCACCTCCCGAGGAACACCGTCATGCGCGCCTGGGCCGTCGTCGCCAACGACCAACCGTTGCAGGAAATCGAGCTGCCCACGCCGGAACCGACAGGGACCGAAGTGCTGCTGGAGACCACCTATTGCGGCGTATGCCACTCCGACATCCACATCTGGGAGGGGCGCTACGACCTCGGCGGCGGCAAGGTCATGACCCTGACCGATCGCGGCCTGACCCTGCCGATCGCCATGGGCCACGAGATCGTCGGCCGCGTGGTCAAGCTCGGCCCCAAGGCCGAGGGCGTGAAGGTCGGCGACATTCGCATCGTCTTCCCCTGGGTCGGCTGCGGCACCTGCGAGGCCTGCCTCGCCGAGGAGGACAACATGTGCCTCCAGGGCAAGGCGCTGGGCGTGTACCAGCACGGCGGCTATGCCACCCACGTCGTCGCCCCCCATCCGCGCCACCTCGTCGATCCCGGCAAGATCCCCCACGCCATCGCCGCCACCTACGCCTGCTCGGGCATCACCGTCTTCTCCGCCGTCAAGAAGGTGATGCCGATGCCACCCACCGAGCCCATCGTCCTGGTCGGCGCCGGCGGTCTCGGCCTCAACGCCATCGCCGTGCTGAAGGCGCTCAAGCACGAGAACATCGTGGTCGTGGACATCGACGCCACCAAGCGTTCCGTCGCCGCCCAGGCCGGCGCCACCAAGACGGTGGACGGCTCCGGCGAGGGCGTCACCCAGCGCATCGTCGAGGCCTGCGGCAAGCCGCCCCTGGCGGTGATCGACCTGGTCAACGGCACCGCCACGGCGAAATTCGCCTTCGATGCCCTGCGCAAAGGCGGAAAACTGGTCCAGGTCGGCCTGTTCGGCGGCGAGCTCACCCTGCCGCTGCCGCTGATGCCGATCCGCGCCCTGACCATCCAGGGCAGCTACGTGGGAAATCCCAAGGAGCTGCGCGAACTCGTCCAGCTCGCCAATGACGGCTCCCTGCCGGCGCTCCCCGTCGCCACCGTCCCGCAGCGCGAGGCCAACGACGCCCTGATGCGCCTGCGCGACGGCAAGGTCATCGGCCGCCTGGTCCTGAAATCGGAGGTTGCGTGATGACCAACGATACCCAGCGTTCCGTCGTCCTGAAGCGCCGCCCCACCGGCGAGCCGGGTCCCGGGCATTTCGAGATCGTCAGCAACCCGGTCCCCCAGCCCGGTGCCGGCGAGGTGCTGACCCGCACCATCTGGCTCTCGATCGACCCCTACATGCGCGGCCGCCTGCGCGAGGTGCAGACCTATGCCGCCCCGATCATGCCCGGCGAGGTGATGACCGGCGAGACCATCGGCGAGGTGATCGCCAGCGGTGATCCCGGATTTGCCCCCGGCGACATCGTCGGCGGCGCCCGCGGCTGGCAGTCCCACTCCATCTCCCCCGCCGCCGCGCTGTACAAGATCGACCGCCACGCCGCCCCGCTTTCCGCCTATCTCGGCGTGCTCGGCATGCCGGGGACCACCGCCTATTCCGGCATGACGGATATCGGCCAGCCGAAGAAGGGCGAGACGGTGGTGATCTCGGCCGCCTCCGGCGCCGTCGGCTCGGTCGCCGGCCAACTGGCCAAGCGCGCCGGCGCCCGCGTCGTCGGCGTCGCCGGCGGGCCGGACAAGTGCCTGTGGGTGCAGGAGGCGCTGGGCTTCGACGCCTGCATCGACCATCGCGTCGGCAACCTCGACTCCGCCCTGCGCGACACCTGCCCGGACGGCATCGACGTCTATTTCGAGAATGTCGGCGGCGCCCTGCAGCACGCCGTCTTCGCCCAGCTCAACGCCTTCGCCCGCGTGGTGATGTGCGGCATGGTGGCGCAGTACAACGAGACCGAAATGCCCCCCGGCCCCAACCTGGGCTTCGTCATCGGCAAGCGCGTGCGCATCCAGGGCCTGATCGTCTCCGACAACCCCGCCCGCTTCGCCGAGTGGCGCGCCCTGGCCAGCCCCTGGGTCAAGGACGGCAGCCTGCATTACCGCGAAACCGTGCTCGACGGCCTGGACAGCGCGCCGGCCGCCCTGACCGGCATCCTGCGCGGCGAAAACTTCGGCAAGATGCTGGTCAAGGTCGGCGCCGACCCCGCCTAGCCCGTCAACGGGGTCTGGGGACCCTGTCCCCAGCGGGTCCAGGGCAGCGCCCTGGCCTGTTCTTGCCCGAAAGCGCCAATGCCTCCCACCGACCACGCCCGCCCGGCCGTGCCCTTCGCGGTCGCCACCGGGGCGATCCTGCTGTTCACCACCATGGACGCGGTGGTCAAGGCGATGCCGGCCAGCCTGCCCACCATCCAGGTGGTGGCGATGCGCTTCGTCTTCGGCATCCCGCTGGTGCTGGCCGCGCTGTGGTGGCTGGGGGCGGGCTGGCCCAGCCTGTCGTCGTGGAAGGCCAATGCCCCGCGCGGCGTGCTGAACGTCGCCTCGACCCTGCTGTTCTTCACCGCGCTGCGCCGCCTGCCGTTCGCCGAGGCGCTGGCGCTCAGCTATCTCGGCCCGCTGATCCTGGCGCTGCTGGCCGCGGCCATGCTGGGCGAGCGGCTGCGGGCCAGCGTGCTGGGCGCGGTGCTGCTGGGGCTGGTGGGCGTGGCGGTAATCGCGTGGGACGCATTGTCGGATTCCGCCGGGTTCAGCGCCGATCTCGTCGGCATCGCCGCTGCCGTCGGTTCGGCGTTCACCTACGCGCTGAACAACGCCCTGCTGCGCCGCCAGGCCCAGCGCGACCATGCCACCTCGATCGTGCTGATCCAGCACATCGTGCCCAGCCTGGTGGCGCTGCCCTTCGCCCTGGCCGACTGGCACGCCCCGGCGCCGCTGGTCTGGCCGGTCTTCGTGCTGCTGGCGGCAATCGGGGTCAGCGGCCATTTCCTGCTGACCTGGGCCTTCGGCCGCGCGCCGGCCGGGATGCTGGCGGTGGTCGACTACCTCGCACTGCCCTATGCCGCCGCGCTGGGCTTCCTGGTGTTCGGCGAGGTGCCGTCCCCGGCGGTCTGGCTCGGCGCCGCACTGATCGTCGCCGCCTGCCTGATCGTCACCCGCCGCCGCGCCTGATCACGTGTCCAGCAGCGCCACGTCCAGCAGCCGCTCGATCACCTCGCCCTCCTGCGCCCCGGCGATGGCATGCCGCCCGCCCAGCACGAAGCACGGCACGCCGTTGATGCCCAGCCGATGGGCGCGCAGGTTCTCGCCCTGCACCGCCTCGAACTCGGCATCGCTGCACAGGAAGCTGCGCGCGTCCGCCGCGTCCAGCCCCGCGGCCTGCGCCAGGCCGGCCAGCACGAGGGTGTCGCCGATATCCCGTCCCTCGCTGAAATGCGCCGCGAACAGCGCCATCGCCAGCGCATCGGCCCGCCCCTGGCGCGCGGCAAAGCGCACCAGGCGATGGGCATCGATCGAGGACGGCGTGCGACGGATGCGATCGAAGCGGAACTCCAGCCCCTCCGTCCGCCCGATCTCGGTGATCGAGCCGTACAGCCGCCGCGCGCGCTCCTCGCCGCCGAACTTGCGCACCACGTAGTCGCTGCGCGCCATGCCGGCGCGCGGCATGTCGGGATTGAGCAGGAACGGATGCCAGGCCAGCTCGAAGCCGACCCCCGGCCGCCGCGCCAGGGCGCGCAGCAGGCGCTGCACGCCCAGGTAGCACCAGGGGCAGACCAGGTCGTGCACCACCTCGATCACCAGCCGGGGCTGCGGGGGGAGAAGCATGTTCATCGCCGGCGGTCTCGCAATTGCGCACCGGCACTATCAGCGCGCCGGGTCCGCCGGCGCAAGCGAAAGGCCCCGCGTCGCCACGGGGCCTCTCGGTTGCCAGGCTCGCGGGAGGATCAGTAGCCGAGCGGCTCCGGCTGGACCAGCTCCCACTTGCCGCCCTTGACCACGGTCAGCAGGCTCATGTTCGAGCCCTGGCGGATCTTGGGGCCAAAGGTCATCGGCGGCGAGCCGAAGATGTCCTTGTAGCCATGGATCGCCTCCATGCCGGCGATGAAGCTGTCCAGCGTCAGGTTGCGCCCGGCATTCCGCAGCCCCTCCATCGTCAGCTGCGCCGCGGTGTAGCCGATCTGGGCGGCGAAGTTGGGCTCGCGGCCGTAGCGCTCCTTGTAGTTCTTCAGGAACGCCTGCACCGCCGGGCGCTTGTCGTCCGGGTGCACGAACTCGATCGAGGTCATGCACAGCAGCCCCTCGGTGACCCCGCCGGGCACCTCGGCCACGGCGCTGTCATAGGCGGCCACCTGGGTCATGATCTCGACATCCCAGCCGATCTTGCGCACGGCGGCGACGATCTGGTTGGTGTCGCGCACGATCGTGCCCAGCAGCAGCGCGTCGCACTTGGCATCGCGCAGGCGGGCGACCGAGGCGGAGAAATCGGCATCTGTCGGCTTGTGCGCGGTCTCGCCGGCCAACTTCATGTTCATGGCCTTGAGCTGGTCGCGCACCCCATCGTACACATCGCGACCGAAATCGGTGTCCTGGTACATGGCGCACAGCGCCTTCTTGCCCTGCTTCTCCACCAGGTACTTCACCGCCGAGCGCATCTGGTCGTAGTACGACGACACCAGGCCGAACTTCAGCCGGTGGAACGGCTCGTACATCGACCGCGCCGAGGTCAGCGGGAACATGTTCGGCACGCCCTTGGCCAGCTGGTCCGGCATCACCGCGTTGTTCATCGGCGTGCCGCCATTGGCGATCATCAGGAACACGCCGTCGCGGTTGATCAGCTTGTTGGCCGCCTGGATCGAGCGCGGCACCTGGTACTGGTTGTCCTCGACGATGTACTTGATCTTGCGGCCATTGATGCCGCCCTTGGCGTTGACCTCGTCGAACGCCATGCGGATGGCGTTGGAGTTGTTGACGCCCCAGGCCACGGTGACGCCGGACAGGTCGGTATAGGTGCCGATGATGATCTCGGTGTCCGTCACCCCGCGCACGGCCTGGGCCGAGGCCGGTTGCGCGAGCCCGACGGCGAGCACGCCCACGGCGGCGGCCGCTCCTGCAAGAAACATTCGACGCATTCGTCCCTCCTCTTGTCTCGCCGATTATTACGGGAGCATCGCTCCCACCGCGCACCCGTCGGCGGATCCGGCGGCGCGGGACATGTCTTCGGATCAGGCGGCGCGGTTCATGTCCTCGATCAGCGGCTGGAAGCGTTCCAGCACCACCGCCCGGCGCAGCTTCATCATCGGCGTCAGCTCCGGGTCCTCGGGAGCCAGGTTGCGGTCGATGATGCGGAAGCGGGCGATGCGCCGTCCGGCAGGCGCGCGGGCATTGGCCTGTTCCACCGCCGCACCGATCAGGGCCGCCACCTCGGGTGCGGCCAGCAGGCTGGCGAAGCCGGTGAAGGCGACGTTGCTGTCCTGCGCCCACTTCTCCAGCGTGTCGTATTCCACCATCACCAGGGCGGCCAACCCGCTGCCCTGCGGCAGCACCAGGGCATCGGCGATGAACGGGCTGAGGGTGAGTTCGTTCTCGATCGCCGACAGGCTGGCGCGGCTGCCATCGGCCAGGGTCAGCACCTCGCTGGTCCGCCCGGTCAGGTTCAGCAGCCCGGCGGTGAGCTGGCCCAGGTCGCCGGTGCGCAGCCAGCCATCGGCCAGGGCGGCGCGGGTGGCGTCCTCGTCCTGCCAGTAGCCGACGCTGACATGCGCACCGCGGACCAGTATCTCGCCGTCGGGCGAGAGGGCGATCTCGCCATGCGCGACGGCAGCGCCCACGCTGCCGTGCACCAGGTGGTCGGACGGCGTGGCGGTGGCCAGGCCGCCGCATTCGGTCAGGCCATAGACCTCGCGCAGGTTGATGCCGATGCAGCGGTACCAGCGCAGCAGGGCCGGGGAGACCGGCGCGCCGCCGACCCAGGCCACGCGCAGCCGGTCCAGCCCGACGGCCGCGCGCACCCGGCGCAGCACCAGCCGGTCGGTCAGGGCGGACAGCCGGCCACCGCCGGCGGGCCGGCCGGCAAGCTGGGCATCCACCCCGCGCGCGGCCAGCGCGAAGGCGGCGTCGTAGAGGGTCCTTTGCAGCCAGGTGGCACCCTCCGCTGCCACCGCGACGCCGGCGTAGAATTTCTGCCACACCCGGGGGATGGCGATCATCACCGTGGGGCGCACCTCGGCCAGGTTCTCCGGCACCGTCTCGGCATTCTCGACGATATTGCTGATGCTGCGGCAATGCAGCGACTGGTAGAGGCCGAGCACGCGTTCGGTGACATGGCACATCGGCAGGAAGGCCAGGCGTTCGTCGGCCGGACCCTGGCCGGTCATGGCTGCCGCCCCGATCACCTGGGCCATCACGTTGCGATGGCTCAGCATCACGCCGCGGGCGCGCCCGGTGGTCCCCGAGGTGTAGGCCAGCACGGCGAGGTCGTCTGGCGCGATCGCGGCGACGCTGCGTGCCCAGGCGCCGGGATCAGCGCGCTCGGCGGCCGCGCCGCGGGCGAGCAGGCTGTCGATGCCCTCGCACATCGGGTCGGCGAAGTCGCGCAGGCCCTTCATGTCCAGGATGACGATGCGGCGCAGCGCCGGGCAGGTGGCGCGCAGCTGCAGCACCTTGTCCAACTGCTCCTCACCCTCGACGAACAGCACCGCGCACAGGCTGTCGCGCAGCATCTCGGCCACCTGCGCGCCGCCATCGGTGGGGTACAGCCCGACGCTGGCGGCCCCGACCGACTGGATGGCCAGGTCGGCGGCGATCCAGTCCGGCGTGGCCTCGCTGAGGATGCCGGCAACCTCGCCGGGCTTCAGCCCGTCTTCGACCAGGGCGGCGGCGATGGCGCGCACCCGCGCCCCCAGCTCGGCCCAGGTGATCGGCCGCCAGATACCGCGCTCCTTGCGGCGCAGGATGGTCTGCGGCCCATGCGCGGCGACGCGGGCGGCGAGCATGGCGGGGATGGTGCGGTCGGAGATGCTCATCGCCACAGCTTCTTCTTCTTCCAGCGCCGCTGGCCGCGCGCGCCCTCATCCTTGTGGCCGAGATAGAACTCCTTGATGTCGTCCTTCTCCATCAGCCGCCGGCACGTGTCCTCCATCACGATGCGCCCGACCTCCAGCACGTAGCCGTAATCGGCGGTCTGCAGCGCGATATGGGCGTTCTGCTCCACCAGCAGGATCGCCACCCCGCGCTCGCGGTTGATGCGGCGGACGATCTCGAAGATCTGCAGGGTGAGGATCGGCGACAGGCCGAGCGACGGCTCGTCCAGCAGCAGCAGCTTCGGCCGGCCCATCAGCGCGCGGCTGATCGCCAGCATCTGCTGCTCGCCGCCGGAAAGCTGGCCGGCGCGCTGCTCGGCGCGTTCCTTCAGCCGGGGGAAATAGCCGAAGCACATCTCCAGGTCGCGGGCCACCTCGTCGCGGTCGCGCCGCGTGTAGGAGCCCATGCGCAGGTTCTCGGCCACGGTGAGGAACGGGAAGATTTCCCGGCCTTCCGGCGAGTGGCAGACGCCTGCCCGCATCACCCGGTCCGGCGTGAGGCCGACGATGTCCCGCCCTGCGAACACCACCTCGCCACGGTCGGGGTCCAGCACGCCGGAGATGGTGCGCAGGATGGTGGTCTTGCCGGCCCCGTTGGCGCCGAGCACGGTGACGATCCTGCCCTCCGGCACCTCCAGCGACACGCCGCGGATGGCCTGGATCGGGCCGTAGAACGTGTCGATGCCGTGGACGCGCAGCAGCGGGGCGGTCATCGCACATCCCCGGGCGCGGCGCCTGTTGCCGGTGCCACTTCGCCGCCGATATAGGCGCGGATCACCTCGGGGTCGCTCTGCACCTCGGCCGAGGTGCCCATCGCCAGGATGCTGCCCTGGTTCAGCGCCATCACCCGGTCCGACACCGCGGTCACCAGCTTCATGTCGTGCTCCACCATGATGATGGTGATGCCGAGATCCTTCTTGATGTCGTCGATCCAGAAGGCCATCTCCTCGGTCTCCTCCACGTTCAGCCCGGAGGAGGGCTCGTCGAGCAGCAGCAGCTTCGGTTCGGTGCACAGCGCGCGGGCCAGCTCCACCACCTTGCGCACGCCATAGGGCAGGTTGGCGATCAGCTGGTCGCGGTAGCGTTGCAGGCCGAGGAACTCGATCACCTCCTCGGCGCGGCGGCGATGCGCCACCTCGGCACGGCGCACGCTGGGCAGGAACACCAGCTGGGACAGGATCGGCACGGTGGAATGGCAGTGCCGGCCGATCAGCAGGTTCTGCAACAACGAGGCGTTGGCGAACAGCTCGATGTTCTGGAAGGTGCGCGCGATGCCGAGCCCGGCGATCCTGTGCGGCGCGATGCTGGTGATGTCCTGGCCGGCGAAATGCAGCGAGCCGGCGCTGGGGGTGTAGATGCGGCTGATCATGTTGAAGATGGTGGTCTTGCCCGCACCGTTCGGGCCGATGATCGAGAATACCTCGCCCTGCCGGACATCGAAGCTGACGCCCTCGACGGCGCGGATGCCGCCGAAATGCATCGCCAGGTCGCGGGCGGAAAAATAGCCGTTCATCGGTTCTGCCCCGCTGCTCATCGCAGCCTGTCCGTCTTGGCGTAGGTTTTCTGGCGGCGGAAGGCGGCGCGCCTGTGCAGCGGGAACTCGCGGCACCAGCGCTTCAGCTTCAGCCAGCGGCCATGGATGCCGGCGGGCTCGAACATGATCACCAGCACCAGGATCAGGCCGAACAGGCTGGGCTCCAGCCCCGGCATGCGGCCGATGCCGAAGGGCAGGTCGTCGCGCACGATGGCGATGACCTGGGGCAGCTGGGCGACGAAGATGGCGCCGAAGATGGCACCCTGCAGCGAGCCGAGCCCGCCGATGAACACGATCGTCACCAGCTGGATGGACAGCAGCACGCCGAAGGAATCCGGTGCCAGGTGGCGCACGTACAGCGCGAACAGCGCGCCGGCCAGCCCGGTGATGCCCGCGCTGATGGCGAACGCCACGGTCTTGTACAGCGCCAGGTTGATGCCCATCGACTGGGCCGAGATCTCGCTGTCGCGGATGGCGACCATGGCGCGGCCGAGCGGGGAGCGCAGGATGTTCATCGCCACCAGCACCACCAGCACCAGCACGCCCAGCGCCAGGTAGTACACCCCGGTGGGTGCGGTGATGACCAGGCCGAGCACGCTGGGGTGGGGCACCGGGAAGCCGTCGAACCCCCCGGTCAGGCTGTCCCATTTCTCCGCCACCAGGCCGACGATGCTGCCGAAGGCCAGGGTGGCGATGGCCAGGTACAGCCCGCTCATGCGCAGGGTGGGAATGCCGATCACCACGCCGGCGAAGGCGGCGATCAGGCCGGCGGCGGGCAGGGACAGGGCGAAGGGCACGCCCTTGGCCAGCAGGATGGCGTTGGCATAGGCGCCGATGCCGAGGAAGGCGGCGTGGCCCAGGCTGACCAGCCCGGTATAGCCGGTCAGCAGCATCAGCCCGACGCCGGCGATGGCGTAGATGAAGACGAACGACATCTCGCCGACATAGAATTCGCTGAGCGTGTGCGGGATCAACAGCAGTATCGCCAGCAGCAACCCGTACCAGGCCAGGCTGGACGGCTTGCGCGCAAGGACAAGGTCCTGGGCATAGTCGGTCTTGAGCTGGCTCATGCGGCGCCCCTACACCCGCTTGCGGATGACCTGGCCGAACAGGCCCTGCGGGCGCAGGATCAGCACGGCCAGCAACACGACGTTGGAGGTCAGCTCCATCGAGCCGGCGGGCAGGTAGTAGCCGGCCATCTGCTCCACCACGCCGATGACGATGCCGCCGACCAGCGCGCCGGGGATCGAGCCGAAGCCGCCCAGCACCGCGGCGCCGAACGCCTTCAGCCCGACGATGCCCATGTTCACGTCGATCATCTGCACCGGCACCAGCAGCATCGCCGCCACCGCCGCCACTCCGGCCGAGATCGCCCAGATCAGCGAGAACACGGTGCGTACGGGGATGCCCATGTAGTAGGCGGCAAGCTGGTTCTGCGAACTCGCCTGCATGGCGATGCCCAGGCGGGTGCGGCTGAAGAAAAGATACAGCACCGCGCACAGGATCACCGTGCCGACGATGATCGACAGGTTGTCCTGGCCCAGCACCAGGCCGCCGCCGAGATTGGCGATCTTGTTGGTGAAGGGCGTGGTGAAGCCGACCGCGTCATAGCCCCAGATGGCGCCGGCGACCGCGCGGAAGATGAAGGCCAGGCCCAGGGTGAGCATCACCACGGCGAATTGCGGCTGGCCGATCACCCGGCGCAGCACGATGGCATCCAGCAGGTAGCCGAAGGCCGCGGTGGCGAAGATGGCCAGCACGAAGCCGACCCAGTAGTTGAAGCCGAGGATGCTGACGAAGGTATAGGCGAAGAACGCCCCGAGCATCATCAACTCGCCCTGGGCGAAGTTCACCATCTCGGTGGCCTTGTAGATCAGCACGAAGCCGAGCGCGACCATCCCGTAGATGCAGCCGGCGGCGGCACCGTTGATTGCGAGTTGCAACAGGCGAACGACATCGTCCATCCGCAGACGTTTCCCCCACGGCGCGGACGTTGCATCGTCGCTGCGCATGTTCTGCGGCGACCCTAGGCGGCGGATTCGCGCAACGTCAACAGCGTTGGTAGTGGCGGCGCAATTATTGCTGCACCGCCAACGCCGCGCCGATCCGGCGCACCGGGCGCGCGGGGTCCCGGCCACCCGGCACGCGTACTGCCGCCACGCGGCGGGGCCGGCGACGACGCGCGGGGCTCAGGCAGCCGTCGCTGTCACGCGGCGGTCGCGGCGGCTGGCTGCAACGCGACCAGGGCGCGCGGCCTCATGCGGCGGCGCCGGTCAGCTTCGGGCGGTGCTGCGCCCAGGGCCGCGCCTGTTCCAGCATCGCGCCGAGGCGCAGGATGTCGGTCTCGCCGCCCCATGGCCCGACGATCTGCAGCGCGGTCGGCAGGCCATCGACGCCGAAGCCGGACGGGATGGACAGCGCCGGGTGGCCGGTCAGGTTGAAGGGGTACTGGTAGGCGGTCCAACCCTGGCGGGTGATGCCGGTGGGCACGCCATCGACCATCACCTGGTCGTTGGCCGCGTCGTGGCCGACCGGCAGGGCGGTGCGCGCGATGGTCGGCATCACCAGCATGTCGTACTGCGCGAACAACCCCTGCACGGCGCGGAACAGG
>JADLHF010000117.1 GCA_020848935.1 Acetobacteraceae bacterium | reverse complement strand
TTCGGGGACGAAAGCGTGGGTCCTTCGCTCCGCTCGGGATGACGGCGGGTTGTTGGAAAGAGTCGGATGGCGCTTCGCTTATCCGACCTACGGGTTGGAGTCCTTAGTGAATGAAAGTTTTTGCTTCTTTTTTCAAAAAGAAGCGCTTGCTTAAACCTGCTTGAGTTCGATCAGGCTCTGGCGGATCACCCGTCCGCGTTCGATGCTGTCCTCGATGAAGCCCGGGTCCCCCCAGCGCACGGCGCGGGCCATGGCTTGGGCGTCCTCCATGAAGCGGGCGAGCATTTCCAGCAGGGCTTCGCGGTTGTTGAGGAAGATATCGCGCCACATCACCGGGTCGGAGGCGGCGATGCGGGTGAAGTCGCGGAAGCCGGAGGCGGAGAATTTCAGCACTTCCTGGCGGCTTTCGCCTTCCAGGCCTTCGGCGGTGTTGCAGATGGTGAAGGCGATCAGGTGCGGCAGGTGGGAGACGATGGCCAGGACGCGGTCGTGGTGGGCGGGCTCCATGGTTTCGACCATCGAGCCGCAGCGGCGCCAGAGTTCGGTGATGGCTTCGACCGCGGCGTCATCGGTGCCGGGCGGCGGGGTGAGCAGGCACCAGCGGCCCTGGAACAGCGTGGCGAAGCCGGCATCGGGGCCGGAGTATTCGGTGCCGGCGACGGGGTGGGCGGGGACGAAGTGGACGCCGGCGGGGATCAGCGGGCCGACGTCGCGGATGACGCTCTGCTTGGTGGAGCCGACATCGGTGACGATGCAGCCGGGCGCCAAATGCGGGGCGATGGCTTCGGCCAGGGCGGCATAGGCGCCGACCGGGGCGCAGAGCATGACGCAGTCCGCGCCCTCGACGGCGCGGCCGGGATCGAGCTCGGCGCGGTCGGCGATGCCGAGCTGCATGACGCGGTCGAGCGTGGCCTGGGTGCGGGCGGTGGCGACCACTTCGGCGGCGATCTCCCGCTTTTCCATGGCGATGCGGGCGACGGAGCTGCCGATCAGGCCGATGCCGACGAGCACCAGTCGTTTGAAGAGGGGCCGCTGGGACAGCGGTTCAGGCATGGGGGGATGTCGTGAAGGCGGTCAGCGCCTCGGTGACCAGGGTGCATTCCTCGGCGGTTCCAACCGTGATGCGCAGGCAGTGCGGCAGGTCGTAGGCGGCCATGCCGCGCACGATGATGCCGCGGGACTTCAGGAAGGCGTCGGCGTCCTGGGCGGCGGCGGCGGTGGCGAAGTCGGCCAGGAGGAAATTGCCTTCGGTGGGCCAGACCTTGATGCCGACCGCTGCCAGGGAGGCGGCGAGCCTGGCGCGCCATTCGGTGTTGTGGGCGCGGCAGCGTTCGACCCAGCCGGGTTCTTCCAGGGCGGCGACGGCCGCGGCCTGGGCTGCGAGGTTGACGTTGAAGACGCCGCGCACGCGGTTCAGCGCGTCGGCGACGGCGGGCGGCATGTAGCCCCAGCCGACGCGCATGCCGCCGAGGCCGAAGACCTTGCTGAAGGTGCGCAGCATCACCGTGTTCTCGGCGGCATCGACGAGTTTCTGGCCGGCATCGTAGTCGGCGGCTTCGACGTATTCGGCGTAGGCGGAGTCGAGCACCAGCAGGATGTCGGGGCGCAGGCCGGCGCGCAGGCGTTCGACCTCGGATTGCGGCAGCAGGGAGCCGGTGGGGTTGTTGGGGTGGGCGATGAAGACGATGTTCGTCTCCGGCGTGACGGCTGCGAGCATGGCATCGACGTCGGTGGTGAGGTTCTTTTCCGGCACTTTCAGCACGCGGCTGCCTGCGAAGGTGCCGGCGATCTGGTACATGGTGAAGCCGTGCATGGACATCAGGATGTCGGTGCCTGGGCCGCCATAGACGTGGCAGAGCAGGCCGATCAGCTCGTCCGAGCCGGTGCCGCAGACGATGCGCGCGGGGTCGAGGCCGAAGCGGGTGCCGATGGCGCGGCGCAGGGCGGTGCTGCCGCCGTCGGGGTAGCGGTGGATTTCGGCGGCGACCTTGGTGTAGGCGGCGATGGCGGCGGGGGGTGGGCCGAAGGCGCCCTCGTTGGAGGACAGCTTGATGATGCGGTTGACGCCGGGGAGCTTGGCCTCGCCGGCGACGTAGGCGTGGATGGCCATCACGGCGGCGCGGGGTTGGGGCGCGGCGGGTGCGCGGTTCTGCGAGTCGGTCATGCGGAGTCTCCCTCGACGGGTACGGCGTAGGCGCCGAGCACGACCGGCGGGCGGGCGACGCCGTCCAGCCGGGCCAGGCGGGGATCGGTTTCGCCGACCAGGCCTTCGACTTCGACCAAAGCGAGGGTGGCGGCGGGGTCGCGGCGCAGGATGGTGGCCAGGGGTGCCAGGCCGGCGGCGGTGAGTGCCGCGGTGAGGCGGGCGCGGCTGGCGTCCTCGTGCAGTTCCAGGCCGATCAGCGAGCGGTCCCGCGCGCTGGCGTCCGGCGCCACGGCGGCGACCACCAGGGCCTGGACCTGTGGCGCGCCCTCGGGCCGGGGGGCCCAGAACGGCAGGCGGGCGATGACGTGGATGCGCGGGTCGTCGCGGTGCAGCAGGGCGGTCCACCACGCGGTGGTGTCGCCCTCGGCGGGCAGCGGCAGGACGGCGGAGATGGCGGTGCCGGCGCTGACCTCGGCGATCGCCTGGGACGGCGAGGGGTGGACGCGCAGCGGGGTGAGGGCGCCGAAATGTTCGCGGGCGGACTGGACGAAGGGGCTGCCGGGTTCGGTTTCGCAGACGGCGACCACATAGCTGCCCTGCATGCTGGTGGTGGCGGCGAAGAGTTCGCGCCACCATCGCACGATCAGGCGGGCGGGCAGGTGGCCGGCGTGGCGGGCGAGGAGGCGGCGGATGATGTCGGCCTCGCGGCCCGGGCGGATGGCGACGCCGCCCTTGCCGCCCTGGGTTGCGACCTGTTCGACGACGGCGGCGCGCTGCTGGAGCAGGTCGTGGATGGCGTTGTCGATGGTGTCGAGTTCGGCGCGCAGAGCGGCCAAGGTGCGGGCGGGGGCGGCGGGAGCGGGCGCGGCGGGAGCGGGCGCGGCGGGGGCGGTCCCTTCCGCTGGGGCGGCCGGCGCGGGCGAAGAGGAGGCCGGGGACGTCATCGTGCGGGGATTTGCCAGGTTCGTTCGGGGTGCGGGCGCGTGGTGCGGCAGTCCTAGCGGAACCCCGCCGCCGTGCAAAGCCGCGCCGGTGACGGGCGGCATGGTTGCGGGCGGCATGGTTGCGGGCGGCATGGTTGCGCGCGGGCGGCATGGGCCGCATATGCTGGTCCGAAATGGACCAGACCCCGCTTCCCTCGGTTGAACATCAGCACCTTGTCCTGGACGGGCCGTTGATGCTGGATTGCGGCAGCAGCCTGTCGCGGGTGGCGATTGCCTATCGCACCTATGGCACGCTGAATGCGGCGCGCAGCAATGCGATCCTGATCTGCCATGCGCTGACCGGCGACCAGTATGTGGCCGAGCGCCATCCGGTGACCGGCAAGGGCGGCTGGTGGGACGTGGTGGTGGGGCCGGGCCTGCCGATCGACACCGACCGGTATTTCGTCATCTCGTCCAACGTGCTGGGCGGGTGCATGGGCTCGACCGGGCCGCGGACGGTGATGACGCAGGCGGGGCGCGACGACGATCCGGCGGTGCTGTGGGGGACGGATTTTCCGCCGGTGACGATCCGCGACATGGTGCGGGCGCAGAAGCGGCTGGTGGAGCAGCTGGGCATCGCGCGGCTGTTTGCCGTGGTCGGCGGGTCGATGGGCGGGATGCAGGTGCTGCAATGGGCGGCGAGCTATCCGGAGAGCGTGTTCGCGGCGGTGCCGATCGCCACGGCGCCGTATCACTCGGCGCAGAACATCGCGTTCAACGAGGTGGGGCGGCAGTCGATCTTCGCCGATGCCGACTGGCAGCAGGGGCGGTACTGGCAGAGCGGGGCGATTCCGGCGCGGGGCCTGGCGGTGGCGCGGATGGTGGCGCACATCACGTACCTGTCCGAGGAGGCGCTGACGCGCAAGTTCGGGCGGCGGATGCGCGGGGGGTCGCTGGCGGTGTTCAACGACATGTTCGAGGTGGAGAGCTATCTGCAGCATCAGGGCAGTACCTTCGTGCGGCGGTTCGACGCCAATTCGTACCTGACGATCACGCGGGCCTGCGACTGGTTCGACCTGGCGGCCGAGTATGACGGCAACCTGTCGGCGGCGTTTGCCGGGACGCGGACGCGGTTCTGCCTGATCAGCTTCACCAGCGACTGGCTGTATCCGACCGCCGAGAGCCGGGCGGTGGCCCGCGCGCTGAACGGGGCGGGGGCGAATGTGAGCTTCGTGGAGATCGCGTCCGACAAGGGGCATGATGCGTTCCTGCTGGACGAGCCGGATTTCCATCGCACGCTGGCGGGGTTCCTGGGCGGGTGCGCCGAGCATGCGGGGCTGGCGGCGTGAGCGAGGCGGTGCGCTATGTCGCCAAGAACATGCGCCTCGACCTGCGGCTGATTGCCGGGATGGTGGCGCCGGGGGCGCGGGTGCTGGATATCGGCTGCGGCGACGGGACGCTGATCGACCATCTGTACCGCACCCATGGCTGCGATGCGCGCGGGATCAATATCGACATGGCCGAGGTGACGCGGGCGATCGCGCACGGGCTGCCGGTGATGCATGGCGATGCCGACACCGACCTGGCGCAGTATCCCGATGATTCCTTTGATTACGTGGTGTTGAGCCGGACCTTGCAGGCGGTGGAGCGGCCGCGCGAGGTGCTGCGCCAGATGCTGCGGATCGGGCGGCATGCGCTGGTGAGCTTTCCGAATTTCGGCCACTGGCAGTTGCGCTGGAAGCTGCTGTGGACCGGGCGGATGCCGAACACCAAGGTTTGGGACCGGCCGTGGTACGAGACGCCGAACATCCATCCCTGCACGATCCGCGACTTCTTCGCGCTGGCGGAGCAGGAGGGGTACGTGGTGGAGCGCTGGCTGGCGGTGGACGATGACGGGCAGCGTTCGCCGTGGCGGCGGTTTCCCGCGATGGCCAATCTGTTTGGCGAGCAGGCGCTGTTCCAGCTGAGGAAGGCGTAGGAAGGAAGGTCTTCTTTTTCTGAAGAAAAAGAAGCAAAAAGACTTTTATTCATTTAAGCTAAACTAAGTGAATAAAAGTTTTTTGGTTCTTTTTTCCAAAAAAGAACATCTTTCCTTGCCTTTCCGGTCAGCTTTTCTGGCGGACGGCACGCCGGCGCCAGACGAACACGCCGGCGACGGCGATCATGGCGACGATCCAGAGAACCTCCAGCGACCCGTCGCCGCCGTCGGGGGAGATGCCGAAGAGCTGTTCGATGAAATCCATGGCCGGGCCTCCTTGTTGCCGGCGAAATGTTGCGCCGGTGCGGCGGGGGCCGCAATACCCCGAGGGGGGCGGGTGGATGAAAGTTCTTATGTTTTTTTCAAGAAGAAGTGCTTGTTCTTTTTTGGAAAAAAGAGCCAAAAGACTTTCATTCATTAAGGGGACATAAGTATCGGACGCATCGCGTCTAGGTCCGACCAGATGACTCCGGACCCGGCGAGGGTGGCGATGGCGCGGGCCCAGCCTTCGCCGCTGGGGCGGTGGGGCTGGTTGATGTGGCCGATCAGGATGTCGCCGTCGCGGGCGGCGCTGGCGCGGGCGGCGACGGTGTGGGCGGGGAGCGAGGCGCCTGCGTCGCCGTTCAGGGTGAAGGCGGCGATGGCGAAGCCCAGGCGGGTGATCGCGGGGATGGCGGCGGGGCTGTAGCGGGCGGCGGCGGCGCGGTACCAGTGCGGCGTGGTGCCGGTGGCGGCGAGGATGGCGGCGGCACCCTCGGTGACCTCGCGGCGGACGGCGTCCAGCGTGCCGGCGATGCGCAGGCCCCAGATGGTGCCGGTGCCGAGCACGGCGGGGAGGTGGTGCTGGCCGTGGTTCTCGAAGCGGAAATTCTCCTTGTGGGCAAGGAGGAAGGCGAGGCCGGCGGGGTTCTGGCGGATCCAGTCGGCGGTGAGGAAGATGGTGGCGCGGGCGTGGTGGGCGACGACGGCGTCGGCGATGCGGCGGTCGAAGCCGCCGTTGCAGGCATCCAGGGTGAGGGCGACGCGGCGGCGTCCGTCGGGCGCGGGGCTGCGGCGGAAGCGGGGTTCGATGGCGTCGAGCGCGGCGGCGGGGGTGGCCAGGGTGGCCAGGCCGAGGGCGAGTGCCGCGCGGCGCGGCATGCAGGCGGGGCAATGCGCGGCCATCGCGCTACCGGAAATCCTGGCCCAGCAGCGGGTCGTGCAGGGGGTCCCGGCCGTATTTGTTGGGGCCGCGATGGCCGGGGCGGAAGGCGAACAGCAGGATGACGAACATGCCGATGAACGGGGTGACCGTGAGCAGGGCGAAGGCGCCGGCCATGCCGACGTCGCGCAGGCGCTGGGCCAGGGCGATCATGTGCAGCACGAAGAGCACGATGGCGATCGCGACGTAGAGATCCCAGACCCAGGATTCCTGTTCGACCGCGGCGGCGTAGAGGAAGGCGGCGGAGAAGGCCAGGCACCAGAGCATGACCATGACGTAGGAGCGGCGGCTGCGGCGGCCCGAGAGGGTCAGCAGGCCGCTGAAGACCGGCTCCTCCACGGGGTTATTCCGCCGCCAGGGTCCGGGCGTCGAGTTTGCGCAGGGCGCGGTCGATCCACTGGGCGGTGAGTTTTTCGGCCAGGCCGTTCTGGTGCAGGCGGTCGTTGAGGGAGGGGAAATCGACGTGGTCGAGCGCCTGGTCCTGGTTGAAGCAGGAGAAGACGACGCTGCGGGCGCCGGTTTCGGGGTCGATATGGGCCTGGAGGCACTGGGCGCAGACCTCCTTCATCATGCATTGCATCGGCGAGTTGATGGAGCCGATGGCGGTGTGGGCGGGATCGAGGAAGGGTTTCAGCACGCCGTGGCGGGCGGCGCCGACGGCGGCCATCATGCGGTCGGAGCCGATGACGATCATGTGGGCGGCGGCGGAGAGCGGGACGGGCTGGGGGCCGAGGGCGCCGGTGGCGTAGGCGGCCATGGCGCTGACGATATTGCCGACGAAGCTGCGGTCCTGTGGGCGGGTGGCGGTGAAGCCGGGGGCTTCGTCGCAGCACCAGACGATGGTGTCGGCGGCGGCTTCGATCTTCTCGACGTTGTAGCGGTCGCGCAGGGATTTGTAGCCGGCGAAGTAGATCACCTTGGAGCCCGCGGCACGGGTGGCGGCGCCGATGCTGAACAGCACGGCGTTGCCCAGCCCGCCGCCGATCAGGGCGACAGTGGTGTTTTCATGGATTTCGGTGGCCGTTCCCGTCGGACCCATCAGGACGACGGGCTCGCCGATGGGCAGCGCGGCGCAGAGGTCGGAGCTGCCGCCCATTTCCAGCGCGATGACCGCGACCAGGCCCTTGTCCGGATCGGTCCAGGCGCCGGTCATGGCCAGGCCCTCCATGGCGAGCACGGTGGTGCCGATGCCGGGTTCCTCCAGGCGGAGCGCGCGGGTTTCGTAGTTCTGCAGGCGGTAGAACTGGCCCGGGCGGAAGGCGCGGGCGGCGGCGGGGGCGTGCAGCACGACCTCGACGATGGTCGGTGTCAGGCGGTGGACGGCGTGGACGGTGGCGGTGAGGGCTTCGCGGCATTTGGCGATGAGGGCGGGGCCGGTGATGGCGGAGGGCGCGTGGGCGGCCAGCACGTTGGAGACGACGGGATAGCCCTGTTTGGCGCCGCCCATGGCCTTCACGACATTGCCGAAGAAGCTGGGGTGCAGGTCGCCGAAGAACGAGATGAATCTTTCGCCGTCGCGGTGCATGAGCACGTCGGCGCGGTCGGGCTTGGACAGCGCGCGCTGGGGTTCGACCTTGTTGCCCGCCGGGTCGATGGCTTCGAAGTAGCGGCCGTCGAGCTTGATGCGGTGGTCTTCGCGGGCGAGCACGGTGTTGGGCTGGGTGCCGGCGGCGACGAGGACGGCGCGGGCGGGCAGGCTGGCTTCGCTGCCGTCGGCACGCTTCACACGCAGGGCGGCGGCGTGGCCGTAGCGGTCGGTTTCGACGGCAACCGGAGAAAGGCCCTCGGCGAAGCGGATGCCCTCCTCCATCGCCTTGGCCACTTCCTCGTGGTTCAGGGTGTAGGCCGGGGCTTCGACGAGCTTGCGCCGGTAGGCCAGGGTGGCGCCGCCCCAGGAGTCCAGCAGCCTGGTGAATTGCGGCGTGCGGCCGGCGGCGGCGGCGGCGTGGCGTTCGGCGGCGATTTCGGCGGCGTGGGCGAGGAATTCGGCGGCGATCTCGGCATCCTCGGCGGACCAGCCGTGCTGGACGGCGGCCAGGCCGCGCTCGGCGACCAGGGTGCGGTGGCGCAGGGCGAAGCGTTCGACCTGGCGGATGTAGTAGGCGAGGCTTTCGGTGGCGGTGTCGATGCCGGTGAGGCCGCCGCCGATGACGACGATGGGCATGCGGATCTGCAGGTTGGCGACCGACGACATCTTGGCCGCCCCGGTGAGTTGCAGCGCCATCAGGAAGTCGCTGGCCTGGCGGACGCCGCGGGCGAGGTTGCCGGGCATGTCGATCACGGTGGGGCGGCCGGCGCCCATGCACAGCGCGATGTGGTCGAAACCCATCGCCCAGGCGTCGTCGATGGACAGGGTGCCGCCGCCGCCGAAGCGGACGCCGCCGAACAGGGCGAAGTGCTGGCGGCGTTCCAGCAGCAGGCGCACCAGCTTGAGGTAGTTCTTGTTCCAGCGGACGGTGATGCCGTATTCGGCGACGCCGCCGAAGCCGGCGAGGACGCGGTCGTCGAGGTTTTCGAACACGGTTTCGACGTCGCGGATCGGGGTGCTGGGGTCCAAGCCGAGGGGTTCGATCTTCAGGCCGTCGATGGCGACGACGGTGTGGCCGTCATTCAGCAGGTGATGGGCGAGGGTGAAGCCGGCGGGGCCGAGGCCGACCACCAGCACCTTGCGCCCGGTGTCGGCGGCGGGCAGCGGGCGGCGGATGTTGAGCGGGTTCCAGCGGGTGAGCAGGGAATAGATCTCGAAGCCCCAGGGCAGGGCCAGGACATCGCGCAGGATGTGGGTTTCGGCCTGCGGGGTATCGACCGGCTCCTGCTTCTGGAAGATGCAGGCCATGATGCAGTCGTTGCAGATGCGGTGGCCGGTGGCGGCCATCATCGGGTTGTCCACCGCGACGGTGGCGAAGGCGCCGAGCAGGTTGCCGCGGGCGCGCAGGGTGTGCATCTCGCTGATCTTCTCGTCCAGCGGGCAGCCGGCCAGGGTGACGCCGAAGGCGGATTTCTGGAACGTCACCCCGCCCTGCCCTTGCGCCTTGCGATCGCGCAGGCCCTTGGAGCAGGAATCCTTGCCCTGGGTGTGGCACCAGATGCAGTAGTTGGACTGGTCCAGCACCTGTTGGACGGACATGCCGGGGTCGGTCAGCGCGAAGCCGTCGCGGGCGCGGTGATGGTAGCCGGGCGGGGCGGGTTCGGGCAGGCGCAGCATGGTGACGCCGTCGCGCTCGATGGTCTCGACCGGGACCAGGGCGTTCGGATCGACGCGGGCGGGGGTGCGGAACAGGGTGCCGCCATCATGGGCGGCGCGGCCGGCGCCGGTCAGCGTGGCCCAGGCGGCGTAGCGCATCGCCAGGTCCAGCGCATCGGCGTCGCCGGCTTCCTGCCAGGCGGCGACGTGGCGGGCGAAGGCGGGCTCGGTGAGCGGTTCGGCCATGCGGGCGTGCAGGGCTGCGCGCAGGGCCGGGGCGTCGAAACCGGTGGGGTTGGGGTATTTCCTGAGCGCCTGGCGCTGGACGAACAGGCGCTTGCAGGCATGGACGGGATCGAGGCCGGCGGTCTGCGCGGCGATCGCGTCGAGGTCCGGCTGGATGGCGAAGAGCTCGGCGACGAAGGATTCCAGCGGGGCGGCGAGGGCGATGATCAGCTCGCCCTCCTCCTTGGCGTCCAGCGCGTGCGGTGCGGCGCGGGCGGCCAGCAGGCGATGGTGCAGCGCGGGGTCGGCGGCGAGGTGGGCGAGGAAGCGGTGGTCGAGGGCGACGAGGTCTTCGCGGGTGGCCAGGCTGGCGAGGTCGGCGGGGATGGCAGGGATGGCGAAATCGACGTCCGGGGGCGGCTGCATGGGTCAGGCCATCCTGGCAAGAGGCGTTCGGCAGAGCCGAGAGGAGCGCACGGCGCTCGACGGCGCGAGCGGGGTGGGAGTCGGGGCGCGGCGGGCGTGGCGATACCGCGAGGGCCCGCGCCGTGCCGGCTTTGGGGGATGGCCGGGATATAGGCGGTGGCCGGTGCAGGTGCAAACCTTTGGCCGGAATCAAGACGGGGGCCGGGCGCATGCCCGATCCCCGTCCGCTGCAACCTTGGGCCCGGGCGCGCTTCAGGGGGGGAGTGAAGGCGGCCGGGCCGGCGGGTTGGCAGGCGCTGTCCGTGGCGGCTGGTGTCATGCCAGCCCGCATAAAGGTTTGCCCATGACGGATGGGTCAACGCGGGCTGGCATGGGTCCTAGCCTTGCGCGCGGCCACCGGCCAGGCCCGCGCGCGATGCCAACCCGCGAAACGGCCGGAGGAGTCGGCCATTGCGCGGGGCGGGATCAGTTGCTCTTCGGCACCGGGATCGCCGGCGTGGCCGGGGTGGTGGCGGTCCGGGTGGCGGCGGGCCTGGCGGTGGCCGGCTTGTGCATGGCGCGGGCGCGGGCGCTTGTGTGGGCGGGTTTGGCCGCGGTGGCCGGCTTGGCCGTCGAGGTTGCGGTGGGGTTGGCCATGGCGGCGGGGGACGTGACATTCGGCTGAGCCGCCGCCGGCAGCGCCATCGAGAGGGTCAGCAGGGCGGCGAAGGTGGAAGCAAGGACGCTGCGCATCTTGTGAGTTCTCCGCGTTCCGGCCGGATTGCCGGACGAGGCGGAGTTGACCGCACGGCGATGGCGCGGAGGCGGCGCAATCGCGGCGAAGCTGCGGCTGCGGCTAAATTCTTTGTCACGTAATCACGCAACGACCGGCCATTCGCTAGGGGAGTGCAGCAAAAAGAGATTTCCGAATCATGGCGTTTCGTTCATCTTTTCGCGCAGGAGCGACTCATCGCCGGAAGCGTTTCGGCGATACAGGGGGGGAGGAACGCCATGGCGACGACGGAATATCTGCCGGGTTCGGACGCGCTGGTGCGGCCGATGAGCAGGGAGGAGCGCAAGGTCATCGTGGCCTCGTCGCTGGGTACGGTTTTCGAGTGGTACGACTTCTATCTGGCCGGCTCGCTGGCGGCGAACATCGCGGCGAACTTCTTCTCCGGCGTGAACCCGACGGCGGGGTTCATCTTCACCCTGCTGGGCTTTGCCGCCGGCTTCGCGGTGCGCCCGTTCGGCGCGCTGTTCTTCGGCCGGCTGGGCGACCTGGTGGGGCGCAAGCGCACCTTCCTGGTGACCATGACCATCATGGGCCTGGCCACCTTCCTGGTTGGGCTTTTGCCAGGCTACGGAACACTGGGCATCCTTTCGCCGATCCTCTTCGTTGCCTTCCGGCTGTTGCAGGGTTTGGCGCTGGGCGGCGAATACGGCGGGGCGGCGACCTATGTGGCCGAGCATTCGCCGCATGGGCGGCGCGGGTTCTACACCTCGTGGATCCAGACCACCGCCACGGTGGGGCTGTTCATGTCGCTGCTGGTGATCCTGGCGCTGCGGCTGACCATGTCGCCGGAGGCTTTCGCCGCGTGGGGCTGGCGGGTGCCGTTCCTGCTGTCGATCCTGCTGCTGGGCATCTCGATCTGGATCCGGATGCAGCTTGAGGAGTCGCCGGCCTTCACCAGGATGAAGGCGGAAGGCACGCATTCGACCGCCCCGCTGGCCGAGGCGTTCGGGCGGTGGGAGAACGCCAAGATCGCGCTGGCCGCGCTGTTCGGCGGCACGGCGGGCCAGGCGGTGATCTGGTACGGCGGGCAGTTCTATGCGCTGTTCTTCCTGACCCAGACGCTGAGGATGGACCCGGTGACGGCGAACTACGCGATTGCCGGGTCGCTGGCGATCGGCACGCCATTCTTCATCTTCTTCGGCTGGCTGTCGGACAAGGTCGGCCGCAAGCCGATCATTCTCGGCGGCTGCCTGCTGGGCGCGATCCTGTATTTCCCGCTGTTCCAGGCGCTGACCAACGCGGTGAACCCGACGCTGGAGATTGCGCTGGAGACGTCGCCGGTGACGGTGGTGGCGAACCCGGCGGAATGCTCGTTCCAGTTCAACCCGACGGGCACGGCGAGCTTCACCTCGTCCTGCGACATCGCCAAGTCGTTCCTGGCGCGCAATGCGGTGAACTACAGCAACATCGAGGCGCCGGCGGGGTCGGTGGCGAAGATCATCATCGGCGGCACCGAGGTCGCCGCGTTCGATCGCAAGGCGGCGGGGGCGGAGGCGGCGGCGAAGAACGCCGCGTTCGAGAAGGCGGCCACCGATGCGATCCGCGCGGCGGGGTATCCGGCCAAGGCGGACCCGGCCAAGACCAACATGGTGATGACGGTCGCCATCCTGACGGTGCTGGTGATCCTGGTGACCATGGTCTATGGCCCGATGGCGGCGCTGCTGGTGGAGTTGTTCCCCACCCGCATCCGCTACTCCGGCATGTCGCTGCCGTACCATATCGGCAATGGCTGGTTCGGCGGGTTCCTGCCGCCGACCGCCTTTGCCATCGTGGCGGCGACCGGGAACATCTATTCCGGGCTGTGGTATCCCGTGGTGATTGCCGCGGGGACCTTCGTGATCGGGATGATCTTCCTGCCGGAGACCAAGGATCGGGATATCTTCGCCGATACGCCGAAATAGCGGCGGGAGGCTGGGTTGGGCGGACGCCGGGGGGACGCCCCCGGCGTTTGTCGTTTGCGGGTGGCGAAGGAAGTGTTCTTTTTTGAAAAAAAAGAACCAAAAAACTTTTGTTCGTTCGGCAGGCTATGCCAGGGTGATCGGCAGAAAGTCTTTTTGCTTCTTTTTCTTCAGAAAAAGAAGATCCTACTTTCTTGGCGCTGCCGCACATGCGCCGGTTTGCCGCGCCGCGTGGCGGCGTGGCAAAATGGCTTCAGACGGAGGATGCCATGCCAGATAGCCGCTATGCCGAGGTTTATGCCGATTGGCAGCGTGATCCCGAGGGGTACTGGGCGCGCGCGGCCGAGGGGATCGACTGGGATCGGCGCTGGGACCGGGTGTTCGATCCCGCGCTGGGGCCGTATGGAAGGTGGTTCGTCGGCGGGATGATGAACACCTGTGCCAATGCGCTGGACCGGCATGTGACCGCCGGGCGGGGGGCGCAGGCGGCGCTGATCTGGGACAGCGCGATGACCGGGCGGGTGGAGACCTTCACGTATGCGGCGCTGCGCGACCGCACGGCGAAGGTGGCCGGGGCGCTGCGGGCGCTGGGGGTGGGCAAGGGCGACCGGGTGGTGATCTACATGCCGCTGGTCCCCGAGGCGGCGATTGCCATGCTGGCGTGCGCGCGGATCGGAGCGGTGCATTCCGTGGTGTTCGGCGGCTTCGCGGCGGCCGAGCTGGTGAAGCGGATCGAGGATGCCCAACCGGTGCTGATCATCTGCGCGTCCTGCGGTCTGGAGCCGGGGCGGGTGGTGGAATACAAGCCGATCGTGGATGCGGCGATCGGGCTCTCGGCGCACAAGCCCGGCGCCTGCCTGGTGTTGCAGCGGCCGCAGGCGGTGGCGGCGATGGTGGCCGGGCGGGACCATGATTTCGCCGAAGCCGAGGCGGCGGCCGAGCCGGCCGATCCCGTGTCGATGGCGGCGACCGACCCGCTGTATATCCTCTACACCTCCGGCACGACCGGCAAGCCGAAGGGGGTGGTGCGCGATTGCGGCGGGCATGCGGTGGCGCTGCAGGCCTCGATGAACCTGATCTACGGGGTGCATGCCGGGGATGTCTACTGGTCGGCCAGCGATGTCGGCTGGGTGGTGGGGCATTCCTATATCGTCTATGCGCCGCTGCTGGCCGGCTGCACCAGCGTGATGTACGAGGGCAAGCCGGTGGGCACGCCGGATGCCGGGGCGTTCTGGCGGGTGTGCGCGCAGCATGGCGTGCGGGCGCTGTTCGCCGCGCCGACAGCGCTGCGGGCGATCAAGCAGCAGGACCCTGACGGCAAGCTGCTCGCGATGCATGACCTGTCGAAGCTGGACACGCTATTTCTCGCCGGGGAGCGCTGCGATCCGCCGACCGCGATCTGGGCGGCCGAGGTGATGAAGATCCCGGTGGTGGACCATTGGTGGCAGACCGAGACCGGCTGGGCGATCACCGCGGGGTTTCGCGGGCTCGGCCTGTTTCCGGTCAAGCCGGGGTCCGGTGGGCGGGCGTCGCCGGGGTATGACGTGCAGGCGCTGGACGATGACGGCAAGCTGGTGGCGCGCGGCACGACGGGGAACCTGGTGGTGCGGCTGCCGATGCCGCCGGGGGCGGCGCCGACCTTGTGGCGCGACGATGATGCCTATCGTGCCGCGTACCTGGCCGATTATCCCGGCTGGTATCGCACCGGGGATGCCGGGGTGATCGACGAAGACGGCGACGTGTCGATCATGGGGCGGACCGACGACATCATCAACGTGGCGGGCCACCGGCTTTCGACCGGGGCGATGGAGGAGGTGCTGGCGGCGCATCCGGCGGTGGCCGAGTGCGCCGTGGTGGGCGCGGCCGACGATCTCAAGGGCCAGGTGCCGCTGGGGCTGGTGGTGCTGAAGGCCGGGGTGGACATCGACGAGGCGGTGGTGGTGCGCGAGCTGGTGGCGCTGGTGCGCGAGCGGATCGGGCCGGTGGCGGCGTTCCGCGATGCGCGGGTGGTGAAGCGGCTGCCGAAGACGCGATCGGGGAAAATCCTGCGCGCCTCGATCCGGCGGATTGCCGATGGGCAGCCGGCCAATGCGCCGGCGACGATCGACGACCCGGCGGTCCTGGACGAGATCGGCGCGGTGTTGCAGCCCAAGGGCTAGTGCCCCCGACCCATTCGTGCCAGCCCCGCGCGCGATACCGACCCGCGAGACGGCCGGAAGCGTCGGCCATTTCGCGCTGCGGCGGGCGGCTATAGCGCGTCGGGGTTGGCGGCGAGCCAGGCGGCGTAGTGGCGATAGGCGGTGTCGGGGGCGAATTCGGGGTTCCACCCGGTGGCCTGGATGCGGGCGATGTCCATGCGGCCGCGGGGGCGCAGTTCGGTGAAGCGGACGTTGACCTCGGCGGGGTTGGCGGACTGGCGCCAGGTGAAGCCGGGGACGTGTTCGGCGAGTGTGTCGGCCCAGCGCGTGATGACATCGCCCCAGTTCTGGCCGGAGCAGATGTTGAAGCTGCGGTGTGGGGGGTTCTTCATGTCCAGCAGGTGCAGCAGGCCGCGCGCGACGTCGGGGCCGTAGACCCAGGCCGAGGCGGGGATGGCGGCGGGCAGCACCGCTGGCTGGCCGGCGGCGGCGAGGCGGGCGAGGTCGTGGTGCGGGCCGATCATGTCGCGCAGGCCGGTGTCACGCTCCCACGGGCCGAAGACCGAGCCGATGCGCGCGGCGATGACGTCGATGCCCCAGAGCTCGCCGAGGCGCAGGCCGCAGCGCTCGATGGCGTATTTGGTGGTGCCATAGACGCCGGCGGGGACGCAGGGGGTGGTGGCCTCGTTGAGCAGGGCGTGGCTGAAGTAGCTGTCGCCGTAGACCGAGGAGGAGCTGGGGGCGATCACGCGCGTCACGCCGGCATCGCGGGCGGCGCGGAGCTGGGCGATGAAGCCGAGCAGGTTGACCTCGACCACCAGTTCGGGCGCTTCGGCCTCGCGGGCGGGGCCGGAGGTGATGGCGGCGAAGGGGAACAGGCGGTCGACCTGATGTTTGCGCAGCAGGGCGGTGAAGGCCGCAGCGTCGCGGATGTCGCAGCGCACGGCTTCGAGTTTGCCGGGCAGGCGGGCGAAGGCGCGCCGGGCGGCGGCCGGCACGTCGTCCAGGGCGGCGACGACGACGTGTTCGCCGCGGGCCAGGAGGGCTTCGACCAGGTTGATGCCGACGAAGCCGGTGCCGCCCGTGACCATCACCGCCATGACGTGTCCTCCTTGATGCCGTGCCATCCCAGGGCGGCGGGGCGGTGGCGTCAAGCCGGCGGCTTGACAGCGGGGCGCCGTGGCCCGGCATCATCGCGGCGCATCGAGGGGAATGACGGATGACCGACCTGGCCATGATACGGGAAAAGCTGTTCGCTGCGCTGCTGTCCGATGTGATGGATGCGCTGGGCACCTGGAACCAGGCGCTGCCGCCGCGGGTGCGGCCGCTGGATGAGAGCCTGGTGATGGTGGGGCGGGCGCGCACGGCGTTGTTCGCCGACCAGTATCATGTGGCCGAGGGGGACAATCCGTATGAGCTGGAGATCAAGCTGATCGACAGCCTGTTGCCGGGGGAGATCCCGGTGTTCGCCTGTGGCGCCAGTGGACGGATTGCGCCGTGGGGAGAGTTGCTGAGCACGGCGTCCAAGGCGCGCGGGGCGGCCGGCGCGCTGATGGACGGGCTGACGCGCGATATCCGCGCGATCCGGGCGATGGGGTTTCCGGTGTTCGCCGGCGGGATCGGGCCGCTGGACAGCAAGGGGCGCGGCAAGATCGTCGCGCTGGATGTGCCGGTGGAGGTGGCCGGGGTGAAGGTTTCCAGCGGGGACCTGGTGTTCGGCGACGCCGATGGGGTGGTGGTGGTGCCGAAGGCGATCGAGAAGAAGGTGATCGAGGCGGCGTTCGAGAAGCTGAAGGGCGAGCATTCCACGCTGGCGGATTTGCAGGCCGGGATGAAGCTGGGGGACGTGTTCGCCAAGTACGGGGTGCTGTGATGATCGTGGATTGCCACGTCAACATCTTCGAGGACAGGCATGTCACGCCGCTGATGCGCGAGCAGACGCAGTTTGCCCGGCCGGGGGCGATCGGCTACCGGGCGGATGCAGACACGCTGTATGCCGCAATGAAGGATGTCGATCGCGCCATCATCTTTTCGCTGCGCTACGCGGACTCCACCGGAGTGGACGGCGATGACGAGGTGACGGCGGCGGCGGTGGCGAAGTATCCCGACAAGTTCGTGGGGTTCGCGGCCCTCGATCCACGCCGGGCGGATGCGATGGTATTGCTGGAGCATGCGGTCCAGGACCTGAAGCTGGTGGGGGTGAAGTTCGGGCCGATCTACAACGGGGTTTCCTTGCAGGACCCTCGGCTGGACCCGTTCTACCGGTTCATGGTCAAGAACAACCTGCCGCTGACCATGCACATGGGCACCACCTATGCCCGCAATGCGCCGGCCGAGTATGGGCGGCCGATCCATGTGGAGGAGGTGGCGCTGCGCTACCCCGACCTGAAGATGGTGATGGCCCATATGGGGCACCCCTGGTACGAGGAATGCGTGGTGATCGCGCGCAAGCAGCCGAATGTCTACTGCGAGGTCTCCGCCCTGCACTACCGGCCGTGGCAGTTCTACAACATCCTGATGGCGGCCCAGGAATATACCATCCACGACCGCAACAAGGTGTTCTGGGGGACGGATTTTCCCTATGCCGAGGTTGGCGAGTCGCTGGCGGGGCTGCGGACGATCAACCGGCTGGTGGAGGGGACGAACCTGCCGCGGATTGCCGATGCGACGATCGACAGCATCATTCACAGCAACCCGTTCGCGCATTGGTGGCATGGCGGGTTGAAAGTGAAGTGAGCATAGCGAAGGAAGGAAGAATGTTCTTTTTTGAAAAAAAGAACCAAAAAACTTTCATTCGTTGATCCTGGCGTAGGACCGGCGTACCACAAGAAAGTGAATGAAGTCTTTTTGCTTCTTTTTCTTCAGAAAAAGAAGGCCTTCCTTCCCGCGGCATCGATCATGGCGCGAACCGTTTGCCCAGGCCGTTCCAGACGGTGTCGTAGCCGGATTGCAGTTGCGCGCTGGCCATGGCGAGGGCGGTGGGGCGCAGCACGGCAGCGGTTTCGAACATGAAGGCGAGCGTGCCGTCGATCTTGTGCGGGGCCAGCGTGGCGGCCTCGGCGCGTTCGGTGGTGGCGGCGTCGGGGCCGTGGGCGGACATCATCGGGTGCAGGCTGAAGCCGCCGGGGAGGAAGCCTTCGGCCTTGCCGTCATAGACGCCGGTGATCAGGCCCATGCACTCGTTCATCACGTTGCGGTGGAACCAGGGCGGGCGGAACGTATCCTCGGCGACCAGCCAGCGCGGCGGGAAGATGACGAAATCGAGGTTGGCGCGGCCGGGGGTGGCGGTGGGGGCGGTCAATACCGTGAAGATCGACGGGTCCGGGTGGTCGAATCCGATCGAGCCGACCGCGTTGAAAGTTGCGAGGTCGTATTTGTAGGGCGCCAGGGTGCCGTGCCAGGCGACGACGTCGAGCGGGGAGTGGCCGAGCGTGGTGGTCCACAGGGTTCCGAGGAATTTCTGAACCACCTCGACCGGCTCGTCGCGCTGTTCGAACCAGGCGGTGGGGGTGAGGAAGTCGCGCGGGTTGGCGAGGCCGTTGGCGCCGATCGGGCCGAGATCGGGCAGGCGCAGCACCGCGCCGTGGTTCTCGGCGAGGTAGCCGCGGGCGGTGCCGGCGGGGAGGACGACGCGGAAGCGGATGCCGCGGGGGATGACGGCGATCTCGCCGGGGGCGACGCGCAGGCGGCCGAGTTCGGTTTCCAGCAGCAGCGCGCCCTGTTCCGGCACGATCAGCAGTTCGCCGTCGGCGGTGAAGAAGATGCGCTCCATCGAGCGGTTGGCGGCGTAGAGGTGGACGCTGACGCCGTGGTCGAAGGCGCCCTCGGCGGTGGCGAACATGGTGGTGAGGCCGGCGAGGAAATCGGTGGGGGCCGCGGGGATGGGCAGCGGGCTCCAGCGCAGGCGGTTGGGGTTGGGGGGTGCGAGGGGACCGGCGAGGCTGGCGTGGTCGATGCGGCGGTAGGGCGGGTGGTTGGCCGAGGGGCGGAGGCGGTAGAGCCAGGTGCGGCGCGCCTCGGTGCGGGGCACGGTGAAGGGCGTGCCGGAGAGCTGCTCGGTGTAAAGGCCGTGGGCGGGGCGCTGCGGGGAGTTGCGGCCCTGTGGCAGGGCGCCGGGGATGGCCTCGGTGGCGAATTCGTTGCCGAAGCCGGATTGCAGGCGCTCGGCGGTGGCGGTGCCTGTCGCCTTGTCCATGGGTTCCTCCTGGAGCGATCGAGCGATGGTAGTTTCAAACGAAACCGAGCGGAAGCCGCGTGGCCGGTCCGGAGCGGGTTGGCGGTGTCGGGGGTCACAATGCAGGGAGGTCGATGGGGGCCGCCGTTGCGCCGGCGTGTCATCAACGGCCATCATGCGATACCACGGCCCGCACGGGGCGCGCCGACGGCGGCATCCGGGCTGCGGCTACGGTCGTCGGCCAGGGTGGTGGTGGCCCGCGGAAATGAACGGAGTATCTGCATGACCGGGGACACTATGACGCCTCGCGGTTCGATCCTGCGGCGGTTGCTGTGCCTGGCACCGCCGGCGCGGCGCTGGTTCGCCGAGATCGACCAGATGGCCAGCGATGCCCGGTCCTGGCGCGCCCGGCAGTCCGGCAGCGCGGCTGACCAGCAGGCGGTGCTGGAGCTGATGGCGTGCCTGGCCCCGGTCCGGGCGGTCGGGGTCGACAAGGTTCGGATCGGCGGATTGGGCGATGGCGGATATGTGATGCTGGACGATTTCGCCGGTGTTTGCGGCGCCCTTTCGCTCGGCATCGGGCCCGACTGTTCGTGGGATATCGCCATCGCCGAACGCGGAATCGATGTCCACCAGTACGACCATAGCGTTGCCGGCCCCCCCGAGCCGCATGCCCGCTTTCGGTTCTTCCCCACCGCGATTGGTGGCCAGTCGGGCGCGGGGTGCGCGACGCTGGGTGACACCGTGGCGAAGTTGCCGCCGGCGGTGGACGGGCGCCTGGTGCTGAAGATCGACATCGAGGGCGCCGAGTGGGATGCCCTCGATGCCGCGACGGCGGACGATCTGTCGCGGTTCTCCCAGATCGTCGGCGAGTTCCATGGCTTTGCCGATGTGCTCGACGCGCATTGGCGGCAGCGGGCCGAGCGGGTTCTGGGCAAGATCCTCGCCGGGTTCGCGCTGGTGCATGTGCACGCCAACAACTACGGAGCGTTCGATGTCGTCGCGAATGTTGCAGTTGCCGATATTGTGGAGCTGAGCTTTGCCAGCCGTGCGATGTACCGGTTCGAAGCGACCGACGAGGTGTTCCCGACCGCCCTCGATCGGCCGAATCTGAAGGAGAAGCCGGATATCATACTGGGGGCGATGCGCTTCAGGTGATCGCATTTCAAGGTGCCCGGGTCCCGGGCAGCGGCGCCGAGTTTAGGCGGATCGGTGGCGGAATACTACAGATGGCGGACGATGGTGCAGCAACATTCGGGTCGCGCGGCTGGTTCGGGTCCGAACATGTCATACCAATCCTCGAAATGAAGGATCGATTGGGTCAGGAGGCCCTGGGCTCCGCCCAGACCCGCCTGGTCCGGCCCGCGCCTTCGCGCGACGGGCCGAGCCCCTGGACCTCATCCATCTGGAAAGCAATGGGATGCCAAAGGCCCTCGGCCTCTGGTGGGTGCGGGGCAAAGCCCTGCCCTTTCCTGGATTCATGGGTCATTGCTTTCAAGGATTGGTATCAATTGCGGCCCGGATGATGACATAGCGGTTGCCGCCCTGGCCGTGATGGTGGCTGGGGTGGTCGGGTAACGAGGTGAACCGGTCCATTGCCGCAGCTAGCCGGGTGGTACGCGGCGCAAGCTGATGCGCGCGGACAAGCTGTGCGCCATGGGCTGGACTCCGCGCATGTTCAGGAGGCGGCTTCCACGAACGCCCTGTGAATGCCACGGCCCGGAGGTGTAGGCGCGGCAAGCAGTCGGCCGTCGGGTGCCACGTGGTCATCCGCTGGTCCGGGCCAGGGTGATGGCTTGGCGCACGATGGCGGCGCTGCCGATGTGGTTGGCGAGCAGCAGCACCAGGCGGGCGTCGAGGCGGCGGGAGGCGGCGGGGTCGAGGTCGCGGTGGGCGTCCATCAGGGCTTCGAAGACGGCGTCGGGGTCTTCGAGGTTGGCGGTGAGGGTCAGGTCAGGCATGGCCGAGGGCTCTCCGGCGGGCGGCGGCGATGGCGGCGGGGTCGGTGCGATGCCAGCGGGCGGCGACGTGCTGGTCGGGGCGGAGCAGCACGACGTCGCCGGCGGTTGCGGCGTAGCGGGTGGCGGCCTGGCCTTCGGCGGGAAGGGGGAGCGCGGTGATGCCTTCGGGCAGCGCGGTGGGGGAGGTGCCGAAGACCAGGGCGGTGAAGCCGGGGCCGAGGCGATCCAGCAGCCAGCCATCTTCGAGCGGAGCGTCGGCGGCGGGGGTGCCGGGGGGGAGGCCGCCGTTCCACGGCGCGTCGTCGGGTGTGTTCAGCGGCGAGGCGGCGAGGATGGCGGGGCGGGAGAGGCGGCCGGAATTGACCAGGGGACGGGCGAATGCGTGGTGGCGGGCGAGGGACAGTACGGCGTCGCGGTAGGCGTGGGCGGCCTCGTTCTTCGGGGTGATGAAGTCGGTGCTGCGGGTGGAGGCGAGGATGTTCTCGTCCGCGGCGGGGATGCGCTCGGCGTCGTAGCTGTCGAGCAGGGAGTCGGGCGCGGTGCCGCGCAGCACGGCGTCGAGTTTCCAGCACAGGTTGTCGGCGTCCTGGATGCCGCCATTGCCGCCGCGGGCACCGAAGGGGCTGACCTGGTGGGCGGCGTCGCCGAGGAAGAAGATGCGGCCGTGGCGGAACTTCTCCAGGCGGCGGCAGCGGAAGGTGTAGACGCTGACCCATTCGAGCTCGAACCGGACATCCGGGCCGAGCATGGCGGCGACGCGGGCGCGGACCCGTTCGGGGTCTTTTTCGGTTTCGGGATCGGCGTCCCAGCCGAGCTGGAAATCGATTCGCCAGACGTCGTCGGCCTGGCGGTGCAGCAGGACGGAGCCGCCCTGGTGGAAGGGCGGATCGAACCAGAACCGGCGTTCGGCGGGGAACGGCGCCTTCATCACCACGTCGGCGATGAGGAAGCGGTCGCGGAAGATCTTGCCGACGAAATCGAGGCCCATGGCTTCGCGAACGGCGCTGCGGGCGCCGTCGGCGGCGAGGAGCCAGTCGGCGTGCAGGGTGGTGCGGCCCTGGGGGGTTTCGATGGCGAGGGTGACGTGGTCGCGATACGCCTGGGCGGCGACGACGCGCGAGGACCAGCGCAGATCGACACCGGCTTCGCGGCAGGCTTCGACCAGGATTTCCTCCAGGTGGTATTGCTGGAGGTTGATGAAGGCGGGGAACTGGTGGCCGGGCTCCGCCAGCAGATCGAAGACAAAGACCTGCCTGTCGCCGGCGAAGACGCGCCCGGTGTTCCAGGTGACGCCTTTTGCCAGGAGGCGCTGGCCGATGCCGAGGCGGGCGAAGATTTCGAGACTGCGCTTGGCGTGGCAGATGGCGCGGCTCCCGATGCTGACGGTGTCGTCGTCGTCGAGCAGGACCACGGGCTGGCCGTGGCGGGCGAGATCGAGCGCCGCGGTGAGGCCGACCATGCCGCCGCCGACCACGACGATGGGGTGGCGGGCGCCGGGGTCGTTGGGGGGGATGAAGGGGTAGCGGGGGGGCTGGTGGGGCATCGGGTTCCCGGATAGGAAGGAAGGCCTTCTTTTTCTGAAGAAAAAAGGTAAAAAGATTTTCGTTAATTTGCCGCCGGCGGAGATACAGGTACGGTGCCAAGGAACGAAAGTTTTTTGGTTCTTTTTTTCAAAAAAGAACTTCTTTCTACCTCGTCACTTCTCCAACGTGCGCCACATCTCGATATCGCGTTCGGCGGTCCAGATGCGGGGGATATCGATGCCCTGGGCTTCGTCGAAGGCGCGGCTGACGTTGAAGGGCATGCAGTGGTCGAAGATCACCCAGTGGCCGAATTCCGGGCGCATCCTGTCCACGGCTTCCTGGTAGATGCTACGCAGGTCGTCGCCGCGGGCGACACCGGCGCGGACCAGGGCGAAGAGGGTGCTGGTGAAGGCCTGGGTGCCGTCGAGCGCCTCCTTCACCTCGGCGGCGTTCATCAGGGCGCGGCCGCGGCCGGGGACCATTTTCTCGGCGCCGAGCTGGCGGAGCTTGTGGATGGTGTCGGGCCAGTCGGTGAAGTGGGCGTCGCCGCAATAGGGGGTGGCGCCGAATTCGACGGTGTCGCCGGCGAACAGGACCTTCTCCTTGGGCAGCCAGACGACGGTGTCGCCGGCGGTGTGGGCGCGGCCGATATGGATGATCTGGGCCTCACGCTCGCCGAGCCAGAGGGTCATGCGGCCGTGGAAGGTGTGGGTGGGCCAGGTGAGGCCGGGGATGCTCTCCTTGCCGCGGAACAGGCGGGGGAAGCGGCCGATCTCGCTGTCCATGTCCTGTTGGCCGCGTTCGGCGATCATGGCGCGGCAGATGTCGGAGCAGATGACGCTGTGGGCGGGGTATCCGGTGGCGCCGAGGACGCGCACGGCGTGGTAGTGGGAGAGTACGACCTGGCGGACCGGCGTGTCGGTGACGGTGGCGATGCGGGCCTGGACCTCGGCGGCCATCTTCGGGGTGGCCTGGGCATCGACCACGACCACGCCGTCGGGGCCGACGATGATGCCGGAATTGGGGTCGCCCTCGGCGGTGTAGGCGTAGAGGCCATCGCCGAGCTCGTCGAACGAGACCTGCTTGTCCGCCATGTCGTTGGTGGAGGCGAATCCGGACATGATTTTCCACTCCCTGGCTGCGGTTCGCATGTAGCACGGAACCGCATAAGGTTGGGGCTGGCGCGCGGGTCGGTTCGGAGCGTTCGCCGCTGCTGCGGCGGCGGGGCCGCTGGCGCAGTGGCCGGTGCCGCGCGGAACCATGAGGGGACTGGACGATGGACAGGTTGATGCCGGTGGCGGAGCGGGTGGGCGCGCTGTTGAAGCGGCGCGGGGACAAGGTGGCGGTGGCGGAAAGCTCGGCCGGGGGGTTGATCTCGGCGGCGCTGCTGGCGGTGGCGGGGGCCTCGGCGTACTACCAGGGCGGGGTGGTGGTGTACACGCGGCTGTCGCGCAACCTGTTGCTGGAGTTGTCGGACAAGGATCTGGCCAGCGTGGCGCCGAATTCGGTGGGGATGGCCGCGTTGATGGCCGGGGCGGTGCAGGCGCGGTTCGGCACCGTTTGGGGGCTGGCGGAGACCGGGGCGGCGGGGCCGGGCGGCAACCGCTATGGCCATCCCGCGGGGCGGGCGTGCTTTGCGGTGGCGGGGCCGATGCCGCTGTCGCTGCAGATCGATACCGGGGTGGATGACCGGGTGGAGAACATGTGGCTGTTCGCGGCCAAGGGGCTGGAGGTGTTCGAGGCGGCGTTGGCCGGATGAGAGGCCGGCGCTGATGGACGAGCTTGCGTTCCTGCGGGCGCTGCACCGGCCCGGCACCATCGTCGACGTGGGCGCGCATGACGGGGCGCTGACCGTGCCACTGGCCGGGCTGGAGGGGGTGCGGGTGGTGGCGTTCGAGCCGCTGCCGCCGGCCTTCGTCCGGCTGGGGGCGGCGGTGCGGGCGGCGCATGGCGGGGTGGTGCCGGGGCATGTCGAGCTGCGGGCGCAGGCGCTGGGGGCCGGTCCAGGCCGTCTTTCACTGGCGGTGCCGGTGGTGGGCGGGGTGGCGCAGGAGCAGTGGGCGTCGGTGGCCAAGGATTACGACGCCATCGCGGCCGCCGATCCTCGGGTGGAGCGGGTGCTGCGCTGGGAGGTGGAGGTGGTGACGCTGGATTCGCTGGGGCTTGCGGATGTCACCGCGATGAAGGTGGATGCCGAGGGGGCGGAGGAGGAGGTGCTGCGCGGGGCGGAGGCGACGCTGCGGCGCTGCATGCCGGTGCTGACGGTGGAGATCGAGGAACGGCATCGGATGGGCAGCACGCGTGCGGTGCCGGCATTCCTGGCGGGGCTGGGGTATCGCGGATTCTATGCGCTGGACGGGGCATGGCATCCGGTGGCGGGGTTCGATGCCGCCGTGATGCAGGTGGCGTCGCCGTCACCGGCGAGTTTCGCGGCATCGGACCCGTATGTGTTCATCTTCGTGTTTGTCCCGGCGGAGCAGGAAGCGGAAATGAGAAGGAAGGTCTTCTTTTTCTGAAGAAAAAGAAGCAAAAAGACTTTTTATCAGAAGTTTTTTGGTTCTTTTTTTCAAAAAAGAACAAGCTTTCTTACTGAACAGCCACGCAGCCCGTCGGCTTGACCTTGCGCGTGGTACTGGCGGGAAACTTCGCCAGCTTGTCGGCCGGGCGGATCGGCCGGCGCAGCAGTTCGCCGCCGCAGTTGGGGCATCGGCCCCGGAGCACGCCGTCGGTGCAGGCGGCGCAGAAGGTGCATTCGAAGGAGCACATCCGGGCATCGCGGCTGTCGGGCGGCAGGTTGGCGCCGCAGCATTCGCAGCACGGGCGGAGTTCGAGCATGGCGCCTCTCAGGGGATGAGGGTTTGCGCTTCGTCCCACAGGCGGCGGACGAGGTCGGCGGCGGGGCCGGGGCGGGCGAGGGCGGCGGATTGGCCGGCCCAGAGCTGCATGCGGCTGGCGTCGCCGGATTTCGCGGCCGCCTCGCGCATCGGCGTGGTGAGGCCGCGCTGCACCGGGTAGGGGGCGGGCGGGTGGCTGGCGGTGGCGCGGACGTACTCGGTGGTGACGGCGCGGCCGAGGCGGCCGCTGAACCAGCGCGTGGGCATGGTGGCTTCGGGCTCCAGACCATCGAGGGCGGCGGCCCAGGCGGGGGCGGTGGCGGCTTCGGGGGTGCGCAGCAGGGCGGTGCCGATCTGCACGGCACTGGCGCCAAGGGTCAGCGCGGCCGCGACGCCGCGGGCATCGGCGATGCCGCCGGTGGCGATGATCGGCACGCCGATGTGGTCGGCCAGGCGCGGCAGCAGGGCGACGAGGCCGACCATTTGGGCTTCGGCGGCGTCGGGGGAAAAACTGCCGCGATGACCGCCGGCTTCGGCGCCTTGGGCAACGATTGCGTCCGCACCGGCGGCCTCGGCTGCGCGGGCTTCGGCCAGGGTGGTGGCGCAGGCGAACCAGGCGATGCCGCGGCGCTTCATCTCGGCGACGGCGGGGGCGGGGAACAGGCCCATGATGGAGGAGACGACATGCGGGCGGGCGGCCAGCAGGGCGGCGAGTTGGGCGTCGAAATCCTGGAGCCTGGTGTCGCCGGCGGCGGCGGGCACGTCCGGGCCAAAGCGGGCGAGCACATCGCGGACCCGCGCTTCGGCAGCGGCGTCGCGCACGGGCGCGGGATCGGGGACCCAGAGATTGAGTTGGAAGGTGCCGTTGCTCTGGGCGCGGAAGGCGGCGACCCAGGCGGCGATGCCGGCGGGATCGCTGGTCAGCGCGCCCATTGCCCCCATGCCGCCGCCATTGGCCACGGCGGCGGCCAGGCCCGGCGGGCAGGAACCGGCCATGGGGGCCATCAGGATGGGCGCGCGCAGCCCGAAGCGGGTGCAGAATGACGTGGCGCGGGCGCGGGCGGTCATGACAGGTATCTCGCCGTCAGATGGGCCTGGAAATCGGCGGGGTCCAGCGGTTTGCCGGTGGCGGCGGCCAGGAGGTCGTTGAAACCGAGCAGGCTGCCCTTGGCGTGGACATGGGTGCGCAGCCAGCCGAGCAGCGGGGCGAGGTCGCCCTGCGCCAGGGCGGTATCCATGGTGGGGATGGCGCGGCGGGCGGCATTCATCAGCTGGGCGGCGGCCATGGCGCCCAGGGTGTAGGACGGGAAATAGCCGACGGCGCCGTCGTACCAGTGGATGTCCTGGAGGCAGCCGCGCGCGTCGTCCGGGGGGGTGATGCCGAGCAGGGCGTGCAGGCCGTCGTTCCAGGCGCCGGGGAGGTCGGCGACGGCGAGGTCACCGGAAACCAGGGCCCCTTCCAGGCGAAAGCGCAGGATGACGTGGGCGGGATAGGTCATTTCGTCGGCATCGACGCGGATGTAGCCGCGGGCGATGCGGCGCCAGAGGCGGGCGAGGTTCTCGGGCGCGTAGGCGGCAGGGTCGCCGCCGAAGGTTTCCAGCAGTTGCGGGCCGAGCCAGGACAGATAGGGGTCTGAGCGGCATGCCTGCATCTCGATGATGAGGGACTGGCTTTCGTGGGCGGCCATGCCGGCGGCCTCGCCGACCGGCTGGCGGGCATGGGCGGCGGGCAGGCCGCGTTCGTAGAGGGCATGGCCGGTCTCGTGCATCACGCCGAGCAGGGATTGGGCGAAGTCGGCCTCGTCATAACGGGTGGTGATACGGACGTCGGCGGGGATGCCGCCGCAGAACGGGTGGGTGGAGCGGTCCAGACGCGCGTGTTCGGGTTCCAGCCCGGCGCGGGCGGAGAGGCGGCGGCAGAGGGCTTCCTGCTTCGCCTCGGGGAAGGGACCGGTGGGGCGCAGGGGGGTGCCGCGGCGGGCCTGGATGTCCTCGGCACGCGGCAGGGCGTCGGCGAGGAAGGTTTCGTAGGCGGCGAAGACCGGGGCGACGTCGGCGGCGGTGATGCCGCGCTGGTAGCCGTCCATAAGGGCGTCGAGCGGCGACAGGCCGAGGCGGGGGGACAGGGCGGCGGCCTGTTCGCGGACCAGGCGGATCACTTCGGCGAGATGCGGGCGGACCATGGCGAAGTCGCTGGCCTTGCGGGCCTCGCGCCAGATTTTCTCGCAGGCCGAGTTGGCGCGGGCCTGGGCCTCGACGAGGTCGGGCGGGATGGCGGTGGCGCGGGTGTGGGCGTGGCGCATCAGGCGAAGATTGGCGGCGGCCCAGCTGTCGGTGAGGGCGGCGGCTTCGGCTTCGGCGAGGTCGTCGGCAACCTGTGCCTCGGTGGCCAGGCCGTGGGCGAGGCCGGCCAGGACCGCCATCTGGTCGCCGCGGGCGGCCCCGCCACCGGCCGGCATCATGGCCGCGGCGTCCCAGCCGAGCATGGCGGCGGCTTCGCCGATGGTGGCGATGCGGGTGGCGCGGGCCACGAGGCGGGCATAGGCGGCGACAGGGCCGGTGTTCATGGGCGCAGCACCTTGCGGGCATGCAGGACGAAGATCACCGCCAGCGCCGCGGCCAACCCGTACCAGGTCAGCGCATAGGACAGGTGGTTGTTGGTGGGGCGCGGCATGGTGCGGGCGGGGTCCGGCTGGCCGGGCGGTGGCGGCGGACCCATGGCGACCAGCACGTAAGGGGCAAGGCCCGGCGTGCCCAGTGCGGCGCCGATGGCGGCGGGATCGAGCGTGTAGAAGCGGCGGCCGGCGAGATCGTCATCCGGGGTGAACAGGCCGGGCTTGGCGGGCGGGCGCAGATAGCCGTCGATGATTGCCGGGCCGTCCTGGATGGGCGGCGGCGGCACCGGCACCCAGCCGCGATCGACCAGCACCGCAGGCGCGCCATCGCGCAGCAGCACTCCCAGCAGATGGGCGCCGCCGACCGTGCCACCGGCGACTTCGCGGACCTCGGCGCCATACAGGCCCGATGCGGCGGCGAACCGCCCCTGGGCGCGCACGCGGGTGAACATGGCGGGCGTGCCGGCCAACGGCACCGGCGGACGCTGTTCGGCCTGCGCGATTGCGGCCAGCAGACCCCGCTTCCAGGCGAGCCGCTCGACCTGCCAGGTGCCGAGAAACAGCAGCACGGCAAGCATGGCCAGGGCGGACAGGCCGGGGATCAGCAGGCGGCGTGCCCGGCCCGCGGTCACAGCCCCATCTCGCTGGCGCGGTGGTGGAACTGCAAAGCCACCAGGGCGGCCTTCATCGGGCGCATCATCAGAATGGCCAGTGGCAGCGTCACGACCGGCCACAGCACGGCGTGGAGCCAGAGCGGCGGCGCGAAGGTGAATTCCACCCAGAGGGCGAGGCCGACGATGATGGCGCCGAGCAACAGCATCACCAGCACCGCCGGGCCGTCGCCGGCATCGTGGGCGCGCAGGTCAAGCCCGCACACGGCGCATGCCGGCGTTACCGCCAGCAGGCCGTTGTAAAGCTTGCCCTTGCCGCAGCGCGGGCAGCGGCACAGCAGCGCCGCCTGCCACCACTTGGGTGGCATGGGCGCCATGTCAGTGCGTGGCGATCTCGCCGGCGCCCCACCAGTAGATGCAGACGAACAGGAACAGCCAGACCACGTCCACGAAATGCCAATACCAGGCCGCCGCCTCGAAGCCGAAATGGCGTTCCGGCGTGAAGTCGCCGCGGTTGGCGCGCCACAGGCAGACCAGCAGGAACAGCGTGCCGATGATCACGTGGAAGCCGTGGAAGCCGGTGGCCAGGAAGAAGGTGGAGGGATACACCCCGCCGCCATAGAACTTGAACGGCGCCTCGGCATATTCCACCGCCTGAAGGCAGGTGAACGAGAGCCCGAGCAGCACCGTGAAGAGCAGGCCGCGGACCAGCGCCTTGCGGTCGCCATGCAGCAGGCCGTGATGCGCCCAGGTGACGGTGGTGCCGGACAGCAGCAGGATCATGGTGTTGAGGAACGGCAGGCTCCAGGGGTCGAAGGTCTTCACCCCCTGCGGCGGCCAAACCGCGTGCTCGGCGCCCAGGACATGCTCGGGGAACAGGGCATAATGGAAGAAGGCCCAGAAGAAGCCGACGAAGAACATCACCTCGCTGGCGATGAACATGATCATGCCGTAGCGCAGGCCGATGCGGACCACCATGCTGTGCATGCCCGGCGTGGCGCTTTCCTTCAGCACGTCGCGCCACCAGCCGAACATGACGCCCAGCGTGCCGATCAGCCCGATCGCAAACAGCCAGTAATTGCCGTAATGCGCCGCCAGAACGATGCCGGCGAGCGTGGAGGCGCCGGTGAAGGCACCGATGATCGGCCAGGGCGAGGGATCGACCAGATGGTACGGCTGCTTGAGCCCGGAGCTGGTGATGGTCGGGGCGCCGTGCGAGTCGCTGATCATGGAATGCTTGTCCCGGTAGGTGGCCGCATCATCGTCAATTCGCGCCCCGCGGCAAGCGGGAAAGCGGCACGGCCATGGTGGATTTCTGCCCTTCGCCGCAGGACAAGGCACCGAATGTCGGGGTGCCACATGTCACGGCGTCGCCCGGAGCGGGCCGACATGCGGGCCCGCCTTGGCAATGGCCGCGTCGTCCAGTGCGCGGAAGAAGGTATAGGAGAGCGTTATGGTGCCGATATCCCGCGTCGAGGGGTCGTCGGCGATGGCGGGATCGACCCAGAAGCTGAGCGGGAACGACATCTCCTGTCCCGGCGCCAGGGTCTGTTCGTCGAAGCAGAAGCAGGCGGTCTTGTGGAAGTAGCGCGCCACCTTATCCGGAGTGACATTGTAGGTCGCAACGCCGTTGACCGGCACGGCGGTGGGGTTGCGGGCGGCATAATAGGCCACCGCTTCCTCACCCAGGTGCAGGGTGACCGCCGGCTGCACCGGGGAGAATTTCCACGGCATGTTGCTGTTGACATCGGCGTTGAAGCGCACGGTGATGGTGCGCCCCACCGCGCCGGGGCTGGCCGCGGGGCCGATCTGCGGGGTGCCGCCATAGCCGGTGGCCTGGCAGAACAGCCGATACAGCGGCACCGCCGCAAACGACAGGCCGAGCATGCCGCCGATCACGCCAGCCAGCACGGCGGCGATCAGGCCATTGCGGCGAGGGGGATTGGGGGCGGGGGTCGGCATGTCAGCCGCCAATCTCGGGCTTCGCCAGCTTGACCAGGGCGATGGCGTAGAACAGGGCGGAGACCGACAGCAGCACCACCAGCAACGCGACGTTGCGGCCGCGGCGGCGGCGGCGCAGCTCCTGATGGAGCCCGGGCGGCGTGGTGGCCGGTGGAGTGGGGGGCATGGCGGTTCAGCCCACCAGGCGGTCGGCAGCCAGGGCCGCGAACAGGATGAACAGGTAGGCAATGGAGAACTTGAAGGCGGCGCGCGCCGGGGCGTCGCCGGTTTCGCTGACGCCGGCATCATCCTGCCGATCGCGCACCACCCGGACCGCACAGACCACGAAGCCAAGCCCGAGGGCGAGTGCCGCCGCGCCGTAGATGATGCCGGCCAGCCCCAGCGCCCAGGGCGCCAGCGTGACCGCAGCCAGCACCAGGGTGTAGCGGAAGACCTGGCGTCGGGTCTCGCGCGCCCCGGCCACCACCGGCAGCATCGGCACGCCGGCGCGAGCATAATCGGCGTGGGCCCACAACGACAGCGACCAGAAATGCGGCGGCGTCCAGAAGAAGATGACGGCGAACATCAGCAGCGGAAGGATGTCGAGCCCGCCGGTGACCGCCGCCCAGCCGATGACCGGGGGAAAGGCGCCGGCGGCGCCGCCGATAACGATGTTCTGCGCCGTCCGGCGCTTCAGCCACATGGTGTAGATGAAGACGTAGAATCCGATCGAGCCGGCCAGGACCAGGGCGGCGAACAGGTTGGTGGCCAGCGCCATCACCAGCACCGAGGCGCAGGCCAGAACCACGCCGAACGCCAGAGCATCGTTGGGGGCAATCCGCCCGGCAGGGATCGGCCGGTTGCGGGTGCGGCGCATCACCAGGTCGATATCGCGATCGTACCACATGTTGATGGCACCCGCGGCGCCGGCGCCGATGGTGATGCACAGGATGGCGGTGGCGGCCAGCACCGGGTGCAGATGGCCGGGCGCGATCATCATGCCGATCCAGCCGGTGAACACCACCAGCATCACCACGCGCGGCTTGAGCAGCGCGATCCAGTCGCCCACCGAGGAGATCGCCATGCCGTCGGCCACCGGCAGCGCGGCAGCGAGCAGGGGAGCGTTCTGCCCCCCCGCCTTCGACAGCACCTGGCTGGCGGTATCGGTCATCGCGTCACCTGCCCCTGTTCTCACCGGATCCGGGGCAGGACCTCATAGGTGTGGAACGACGGCGGCGAGGACTGGGTCCACTCCAGTGTCGTGGCACCCTCGCCCCAGTAGTTGTCGGCCAGCTTCTCCTTCGAGGTGAAGGTGCGATAGCAGATGTAGAGGAACAGGATCATCGAGGCGCCGCCGATATAGGCACCGAACGAGGCAACCATGTTCCAGCCGTGAAAGGCGTCGGGGTAATCGACATAGCGGCGCGGCATGCCGGCGAGGCCAAGGAAGTGCATCGGGAAGAAGGTCAGGTTGACACCGATGAAGGTGATCCAGAAATGGATCTTGCCCAGCCGCTCCGGATACTGATGGCCGCTCATCTTGCCGATCCAGTAGTAGAAGCCGGCAAAGATCGAGAACACCGCGCCCAGGCTCAGCACGTAGTGGAAATGCGCCACCACATAGTAGGTGTTGTGCAACTGCTGGTCGAGGCCGGCATTGGCCAGCACCACGCCGGTGACACCGCCGATGGTGAACAGGAAGATGAAGCCCACCGCCCACAGCATGGGCGTCTTCATCTCGATCGAACCGCCCCACATGGTGGCGATCCAGGAGAAGACCTTGATGCCGGTGGGCACCGCAATCACCATGGTGGCCGCCATGAAGTATGCGCGGGTATCGACCGACATGCCGGAGATGAACATGTGGTGCGCCCAGACCACGAAGCCGACCACGCCGATCGCCACCATCGCGTAGGCCATGCCGAGGTAGCCGAATACCGGCTTGCGGCTGAAGGTGGAGACGACGTGGCTGATCAGGCCGAAGCCCGGCAGGATCATGATGTACACTTCGGGGTGGCCGAAGAACCAGAACAGATGCTGGAACAGCACCGGGTCGCCGCCGCCCTGCGGGTCGAAGAACGCGGTGCCGAAGTTGCGGTCGGTGATCAGCATGGTGATCGCGCCCGCCAGCACCGGCACGGCCAGCAGCAGCAGGAAGGCGGTGACCAGGATCGACCACACGAACAGCGGCATCTTGTGCAGGGTCATGCCCGGCGCGCGCATGTTGAAGATGGTGGTGATGAAGTTGATGGCGCCGAGCAGCGAGGAGATGCCGGCCAGGTGCAGCGCGAACAGCACGAAATCGAGCGCCGGGCCGGGCTGGTAGGTGGGGTTGGCCAGCGGCGGATACAGCGTCCAGCCAGGGCCGGCGCCCTGGCCGACGAACGCGCCGAGCATGATCAGGATGAAGGCCGGCACCAGCAGCCAGAAGCTGATGTTGTTCAGGCGCGGGAAGGCCATGTCGGGCGCGCCGATCATCAGCGGCACGAACCAGTTGCCGAAGCCGCCGATCAGCACCGGCATGACCGAGAAGAAGATCATCAGCAGGCCGTGCGAGGTGATCGCCGCGTTCCAGGCCTGGCCGGAG
>JADLHF010000116.1 GCA_020848935.1 Acetobacteraceae bacterium | reverse complement strand
GTTCGACCAGCGGCTCGCCCGGACGTGACAGCGCCTTCACGCTGAACGGCTCGGGCTTCATGGAGGGTGCCAGCACCATCACCATCGGCGGCGTGGTGTTCGACGACAAGTTCACCAACCTGCCGACACTGGACGTCACCGGCGGCACGAACGGCGCCTATTCCGTGACCGCACCGCTGACCGTGGACGGCATGATCAAGGTGACCACCGAGGGCGGCTACGCATCGATCGCCGGATCCACCGTGCCCGCCGCGTCGCCGTCGCTGTTTACCGGCATCCAGACCCCGGGCCTGATCGCCGGCGTGCCCGCCGCCGGCGGCGCCGCTTCGGCCAACGCGGGTCAGACCATCACGCTGCTGGGGCAGGGTTTCACCAACCAGACGCTGGTGCAGTTCGACGCGGCGGATGATGCCGGACATGCCGGAACGGTTCTGCGCGCCGTCACCGCCAGCTCCGACGGCACCTCGCTCACCGTGCAGATCCCGGAGCTGGCCCGCAGTGGCAAGGTGTCAGTACTCGGTGCCGCCGCGTCGTTCGACCTGCAGGTGGTTCCCACATTGCGCAGCGTCGGCGGCACGCTGGCCGCCGGCAAGACCGTGATCCTCGAAGGCACCGGCCTGGTGGCCACCGAGTTGAAGGTGCTGATCGACGGCAAGGCGGTGACCGACGCGGTGGTGCGCACCATTGCTGATGCCAGCAGCTATTCCAACTATTACGGCGCAACGTTCCTGCCGGAGACCACCAACCAGCAGCTGGTGACGCTGACAGTGCCCGGCGATGTCGGACCAGGACTGATCACGCTCCAGACAGCGGGCGGTTCAGCGAGCCTGAACTCCTACGTATCGACCGTACTGCCGGGCATCGATCCCGGTGCGGACGACGTCGGCGATACGCTGGATGCCAGCCTGAAGGTGGCGCTGGCCGCGGGTGCGACGGCAACCGTCAACACCAAGGTCGGCGACGGCACGTTCGCCGGTCTGGACGTGGATATCTACAAGGTCGATCTCAACGCGGGCGATCTGATCAGTCTCAACCTGACCGGCAGTTCCTACATGCATCTGCGCGTGTTCAACGCGGCAGGCGTGGAGAAGGCGTCGACGTATGTCTATCCGAGCGGCACGGCGCCGACCGATTTCGTCGCGACGACAGCCGGCTCCTACTATGTCGGGATCAGCGGCTATTCGAATACCAGCTACGATCCGGCCGTTGCCGGAAGCGGCAACAATGACGGCTATACCGGGACCTACGCGCTGGGCATCTCGCGTTTCGGCAGTGGCCAGACCCGCTTGACGTCCATCGATGCTGACGCGGCGCGCGGAACGCCGGCGCATGGTGGCGTGGCCTCGGCCAATCCCGGCCAGACGATCACGTTGAACGGCAGTGGACTGACCAGCGCGGACGCGGTTGTCTTCCTTGTCGCCGATGCCGAGGGGGTGGTCACGTCGCTGAACGTCACACCGGCCAGTATCGCCGCGGACGGCAACAGCCTGACGGTGGTGGTGCCGGATTCCGCGGTGACCGGCATGGTGCGTTTGGTGCACGACCGTGCCGGCCTGCTGCTTCAGGTGGTGCCGGTGCTGGATGACGTGTCGATGCCGGTGGACCAGGCCTTCACGGGGGCCACGCTGTCGCTGACCGGCCGCGGCTTCATCGAGGGTGCGAACACGGTCAATTTCGGTGCCACCACGCTTGCCGACCCGTCACGCCGGGACGGCAGCGACGCAACCTACGCCTATATCGACAGCGCCTATCGCTATAACGGCCGCCTGAACCTGACGGTGCCGAACGGCGTGCCGGCGGGCCCGATCTCCGTGACCACAACCGGTGGCACCAGCAACGTGTTCGGCCTGACGTTCACCGGGCTGACCGCGGCGGCGGCCAGCGGCGCGCCGGCTGACCCGCTGAAATTCTCGGCCAATCCCGGCCAGACCATCACGGTTCTTGGCGGCAATCTGGATTTGGGCAGCGAAGTGGTGTTCCAGACCTACGATGTCTATGGGACCCGCAGCCAAATAGTGGTCCACCCGACTGCTGTCGCCGCCGATGGTACCACCGCCGATGTGGTGGTGCCGGACGCCGCGGTCACCGGCTATGTCCGCGTCGTGGGCGACAGCAGCGGCACCGATGCCTATCTGCAGATCGTGCCGGTGGTCACTGCCGTCGACGTCACGTCAGTGCAGCAGCAGGGCCTCACTGCGGCGGTGACATTGCGTGGCGGCGGCTTCATCGACGGCGACGGCACGCAGTATCTCTTCGGCACCACGATTGTGGAGGACCCGGGACCGGGCGCGGGGCCGGACGTCTATCAGGGCGCGCCGAACTATCGCCAGAACGACACGGTGAACCTGACGCTGCCGCTGAATGCCAGTTTCACCGGGCCGGTGATGGTTCGCACCGCCGGCGGCACCAGCGCGCCGTTCACGGTGGGGCTGACCGGGATCACCGCCGTGGCGGCCAGCGGCACCGCCGCCGACACCAGTGAAGCCTCCGCCAATCCGGGCCAGAGCATCACGCTCACCGGCACCGGCCTATCCACGGCCACCGATGTGTTGCTGCGCTATCGCGAAAGCGGTGTTGGCGCGCTGCGGATGGTGCTGCTGAACCCCAGCGCCGCCGCCGACGACGGAACAACCGCCACCCTGACCGTGCCGGCCTACGCCAACGGCGCCTTCACGCTGCAGGTGCTCGGTGCCTCCGCGCAGCCGTTGTTGCAGATTGTGCCCGTGGTGACCGGCTTCGATGTGTCCGGCGGGAACCTGTACCTCGCCGGCAACGGCTTCCTCGAGGGTGCTTCCAGCTACGGCTTCGCCGGTGCCACGGTTGTCGATGATTCGGGCAGCAGTGGCCCGGACACCTACTACGCCTCCGGCGCCGACAACAGCGGCGTGCGGATCGATGACCCGATGCACGGCTTTGGCCCGATCACCGTGACCACCGCAGGCGGAACCTCGGCGGCGTTTGTGCTGAACGAACTGAACCCCGCACTGGGCTATCTCCGCGATGTCGCCTTCGACACCAAGGCCGGCGCGCTGTGGCTGGCGGATAACGGCAATCCCGGCACGGTGCACAAGATCGACACGACGACCGGGCAGGAGCTGCTGAGCTTCCAGATGAACACCAAGGACTTCGGCGTGCAGCACCTGCAGCCCGGCGGAATGCAGGTGGCACCCGCCGCGTTCACGCTTGGCGGCACCGCGGTGGTGTCCGGCAGCCTGCTGCTGTTCAACGGCGGACCGAACCCGGACCGGGTCATTGCGGTGGATCCGGCAACCGGCACGGCGCTCGCGTCGCTGGCACTGCCGGCGAATTTCAACCTGTCTTCGGGCGTCTTTGATCCGGCCAGCGGCCATCTGTTCGTCGTCGATCGGCGATCCTCCCCGGATCGCATCGCCGAAATCAATCCGGACACCGGCGCTCTGATCGGCGGGTTCGACCTGCCGTTCAACGCGGGCGAGAGCGGGCTCGCCATCGATCCGGTGACCGGCAACCTCTGGTACGGCTCGGACAACAGCAACTCCGTGGTGGAGATCACCACGGCCGGTGTCACGGTGCGCACGGTGAGCCTGGTTGACCAGGGCATCAACAACACCGAGGTCTCGGGCCTCGCCTTCGATGCCAGCGGCCAGTTGCTGGTCGCGTCCACCCAGGGACGGGTCTATCGGGTGACGCTCCCGCCGGCACCATGACACCGCACCATGGCCGGCACCCCGGTGCCGGCCATGGCGGCGTCGTTCGCTGGATTCAGGCCACTCCGCCCCCGTGCATCCCGCCGTCCTTCGGTGCGGTGCCCCAAGCCGACGCAAGCCGCGGCAGGGCCCGCGGCGGGCTGTACAGGACGGCTTGCCGTCGGGGCGCGGCTATCCATCCATGATCCGAAGCGCATCTGACGCCGGATGGCCGGAGACGGCAGCGGCCATGACGCGCCATCACATCTTCGCGCAGTGTGGGCCTTGCCGGCCGCGGCTCGATGCGCGCCGTTCGGTGATACCGGCGCTCAGGACACCCGGGTGATGTAGAGATAGTCGCTGCCGCCGACATTGCCTGTGGTCACCGTCAGCTTGTCGCGGTCGGCGAAGGCCAGGCCGGCGAAGGTGATCGACGCGCTGATGGTGCTGCCGTCCAGCTTGGCATGCACCGTCAAACCCTTGTACGGATCGACGCCGTCGCTTGAATACCATTTGTCCTTGTCGAACCCGTCAGTCGACACGCCATTCACATAACCCCACAGAGTCACCTCGTCGCCGATGCCGAAATCGACGATGGTGTCCCACGTCACGCCGCCGCCACGTGCGTCGAGGAAGAACGTATCCTGTCCGCTGCCCCCGGTGAGGAAGTTGGAGCCGGTGAAGGCATCGATCACGTTGCGGCCCGAGGACACGGTGATCGCGTCGTCGCCGGAACCGGTGCGGATGAACGAATTCGGCAGGTTCGAGGCGATGTTGATGTTCTCGCTGGTCGGAAACACGAACTCGTCAGTCAGCCCCGATACCGGTCCGGTATAGGTGTCGCCGATCATGAAGCGGCTGGTGCCGGTGCCGGGAAACGACACATTGACCAGATGCTGCACGCCGCCGACACCCAGCACCTGCGTGGTGCGGTCGCTGAACTGGAGCGCCTGCACATTGGTGGTGGTGTCCACGCCGTCCGGCCCGACCACGACCACGTTGAACGTGCCGGGTGTCGGCTCCTCGAACCGCAGTTCGGAGGCGCCGCGGATGCCGGTGAAGACCGCGGTATTGTAGCCGGTGCCGCCGTCGATCAGGTCGTTGCCACCCAGGCCGCGCAGCATGTCGTCGCCGTCGGCACCCAGCAGCACGTTGTTGCCGCTGTTGCCGTCCAGCGTGTCGCCGAAGGGCGAGCCGACGACATTGTCCGCGCCCCCTTCGCCCAGCGCCAGCGTCACCGGGCCGGGCGCCGCGGTCAGATCCACGCTGGTGGCGGCCAGCTCCATCCCGGTGGTGGCGAAGGAGCCGGCAGCACCGGCATTGATGTCCTTGAACAGCATGGTCCCCGCCGGCGTGCCGTCGGTGATCCACAATTCCTGCCCGGTCAGCCCGTCATCCATCAGAAACAGCGCCTGGCCGGTATCGACCACGCCATTGCGGGACAGGTAGCCAACGAAGGATGGCAACGAACCATTGGCCCCCGGCCGCGCATCCAACAGCAGCGAGGTGCCACCGGCCGTGCCGTCGCTGACCCACAATTCGCTGCCGTGGCTGCCATCGTCGGCGGCAAAGACGGCGTGTCCGTTCACGCTGATCCATGCGCCGGGCTGGCTGCCGCCGGCACCGGGGTTGATGTCCTTGAACAGCACCGTACCGCCCGGCGTGCCGTCGGTGGTCCACAACTCGGTCCCGTCGGCGCCATCGTCGAGACGCACCAGCAGCTTGCCGGTGTCCGCCACGCCATTGACCATCAGGTAGCCGAGAATCTCCGGCGCCGCGCTGGCCGCACCGGGGTTTGCGTCCTTCAGCAGCGAGGTGCCGCCTGCGGTACCGTCGCTGACCCACAGCTCGGTGCCGGCCGCCGCGGTCGTGGCGGCGAACACGGCGTGGCTGCCCACCGCGGTCCAGGCGCCGGGGTCGGACCCCGCGCTGCCGGCGTTCAAATCCTTGAACAACACGGTGCCGCCGGCGGTGCCGTTGGTCACCCAAAGCTCGCGGCCATTCGTCACGTCGTTCAGGGACACCAGCAACCGGGTGGTGTCGGCCACGCCATTGACCAGCAGGTAGCCCAGAACCTCGGGGTCCGAACCGGCCAGGCCGGCGGCGGCGTCCAGCAGCAGGGCAGTGCTGCCCGCGGTGCCGTCGCTGACCCATAGTTCCTGCCCGTTGGTGCCGTTATTGGCCGAAAACACGGCGTGGCTGCCCACCGGGGTCCAGGCCGATGGGCTGGATCCGCCCGCGCCGGGGTTGATATCCTTCAACTGCACGGTGCCGCCGGCGGTACCATCGCTCACCCAGATCTCGCGCCCGCTGGTCCCGTCGGACAGCACGAACATCGCCTTGCTGGTGTCCGGCACCCCGGCGGTCACCAGATAGCCGAGGAACACCGGGCTGGCATCGGCGCTGCCGGCATTCAGGTCCGCCAGCAGGGTGGTGCCGCCGCTGGTGCCGTCGCTGACCCACAATTCGTTGCCGTTGGCCGCATCGCTGGCCGTGAACACCGCATGCGCGCCCACGGATACCCAGCTGGAGGCGAACGAGTCCGCGGCGCCGGCGTTGATGTCCTTGAACAGCACCGTGCCGCCGGGGGAGCCATCGGTGACCCACAACTCATTGCCGTTGGCACCGTCACTGGCGGTGAAAATCGCGCGCTTGGCGTCCGCCATCCCGTTGACCAGCAGGTTGCCCAGGATCAACGGCGCAGATCCGGTGGCGCCGGAGCGGATGTCCTTCAGCAGAAAGGTGCTTGAAGGCGTGCCGTAGCTGACCCAGAGTTCCTGGCCGGCGCCGCCGCTGATTGCCGTGAAGACCGTTGCCATCGCCCGATTTTTCCTTCTCGGTCAACCCAACCCCGGGGCACGCAACGCGCGGCCGCGGCGACCTCGGAGGTAGCGAGCCTGCCGTTCCGGCACCTTCGACTTTAACGTTGCGCGGGCGGGAAAGTCCAGTGCGCGGGCGGTCGCGATCGCCCGCTGCGCGGCCCTCTCGGCGTCCCAACGGATCGAGGCGCGGTCAACGGCAGTCGCGATGCCCGGCCGCCCGTCCCGCGCGGATCACGCACCGACCCGCACCACCAGCTTGCCGGTGTTGCCGCCGCGGAACAGCATGCCCAGCGCTTCCGGCGCACGCTCCAGCCCGGCGATCTCGTGCACCCGGTGGCGCAACGACTCGTCGCGCATGCGTGCGGTCAGCCAAGCCCGGCCCTCGGCGAAACGGTGCTGGAAATCCGTCACCACGAAGCCTTCAACCCGCGCGCGCTTGCCGATCAGCTGGCCCATGTTGCGCACCCCGTAGAGTTCGCTTGCCGCCGTCTGGGAGATGCGGCCGCAGATCACCACCCGTGCGCGAAGTGCCAGGTTGCCCAGCGCCGCATCCAGCGTCGCGCCGCCGACATTGTCGTAGAACACGTCCAGCCCGCCGGGGCACGCCCGCGCGACGGCCGCCGCCAGGTCCGGCTCCGCCTTGTAGTCGATGGTGGCGTGGTAGCCGAGTTCGTCGCGCAGCCAGGCGCATTTCTCCGCACCGCCGGCAATCCCCACCACCCGGCACGCCTCGATGCGCGCCACCTGGCCGGCAATCTGGCCAACCCCGCCGGCGGCACCGGACACCAGCACGGTCTCGCCGGGCCTGACCAGCCCAACCGCGCGCATGCCAAAGAACGCCGTCAGTCCCGTCGTGCCCAGCACGCCCAGCCAGTCGGTCGGCGAACCGATCCCGTCCGGCAGCTTCTCCACCGCCTCGCCCGCCAGCGTCGGGTGGCTCTGCCAGCCGGTGCGGGCATGCACCAGGTCGCCGGCGGCCAGCCCCTCCACCCGGCTCTCCAGCACCCGCGCGATCCCGCTGGCGCGCATCGTCTCGCCGGGCTCGATGCGCTGGACATAGCCGGGGTTCTCGCTGATCCACACCCGCATCGCGGGATCGACCGACACGAACAGCGTCTCCAGCAGCACCTCGCCGGGGCCGGGTGCGCGCACCGCCTCGGCCTCCTCGGCGAAATGCTCCGGCCCTGCCACGCCGGTGGGCCGGGCGCGCAGCACGATGCGGCGATTGGCGTTGCGCATCAGTACCCCGACACGGCGGCGTAGCGGTCGCGATGGAAAGCGGCGTCGCCAAACGTCGCCTCGGCCACCCTTGCGCGCTTGAGGAAGAAGCCGATCTCGTGCTCATCGGTCATGCCGATGCCGCCATGCATCTGGATGCCCTCGTCGCCGGTCAGCCGCGCGGTGGCGTTGGCCTTGGCCTTGGCCAGGCTGGCCAACAGGCTGGCGTCGTTGGCGCCGCTGTCCAGCGCATCCAGCGCCGCCGTCACCGCCGAGCGCGTGGCCTCCACCTCGCAGTACATCTGCGCGGCGCGGTGCTTCAGCGCCTGGAAACTGCCGATCGGCACGCCGAACTGCTTGCGGTCCTTCAGGTACTGCACCGTCCGCTCGAACGCCTCGGCCGAACTGCCCAGCATCTCGGCGGCCAGCCCGGCGCGGGCGCAATCCAGGATGCCGTCCAGCAGGTCGGCCCCGCCATCGACCGGCCCCAGCACCGCTTCGCCATCCACCGCCACGCCGGCCAGCGTGATCCGCGCGGCATTGCGGCTATCCACCATGATCGAGCGCCGCCGGCTCACCCCCGGCGCATTGCCGGGCACGAGAAACAGCGTGATCCCGCTGCGCTCGCGCGGCCCGCCCGAGGTGCGCGCCACCACGATCAGCGTATCGGCGACATGCCCGTCCAGCACGAACTGCTTGGCGCCATCCAGCACCCAGCCGCCGCCGGATTTCTTCGCCGTGGTCGCAATGCGGTACGGCGCGTGATGCGCCCCCTCCTCCAGCGCCAGGGCAAAAATCGTCTCCCCGCCCACCAGCCCCGGAAAATGCGCCGCCTTCTGCGCCTCGCTGCCGCCCCGGTCGATCGCCACCGCGCCGATCAGCGCCGTGCCCAACAGCGGCGTGGCGGCCAGCGTGCGCCCGGCCGCCTCCATCACCTGGCCCAGCCCGACATGGCCGAAGCCGGAGCCGCCGTGATCCTCCGGCACCAGGAAGCCGGACCAGCCCAGCTCCGCCATCTCGCGCCACAGCGCGCGGGAGAAGCCGTCGGGGTCCGCGCTGTCGCGCAGCTTGCGCAGCGCCAGGATCGGGGATTTCTCGCGGAAGAAGTCATGCGCGGTTTCGCGCACCATCTTGGCATCGGCGGAGAGGATCATGGCCATGGGTCGTGCAGCCCCAGAAGGTGGGAGGGAGTAAGGAAGGAAGTCTTCTTTTTGTGAACAAAAAGAAGCAAAAAAACTTCATCCATTCGCAGGCGCGATCCGCCATCTTAATGGACAAAAGTTTTTTGGTTCTTTTTTTCAAAAAAGAACATGCTTTCTTTCAATCCGGCAAGCCAAGCACGCGCTTGGCAATGATGTTCAACTGCACCTCGCTGGTGCCGCCCTCGATGGTATTGGCCTTGCTGCGCAGCCACTCCCGGCCCAGGCGGATCTCGTCATCGGTGAAATCATCGCCCTCCCAGCCCAGTTGCTGCGTCCCACCGGCGGCCAGGATCGCCTCGTAGCGCCGCTTGTTCAGCTCGGTGGCGTAATACTTGAACATCGCCGACAGCGGCCCCGGCGGCGCGCCGGACTCCGCCTCCTCGGCAGCCCGGCGGCGGGTCAGCGCGAAGGCGTGGGCATCCATCGCGTGGCTGGCGATGTGGAAGCGCAGCGCCGGATCGGCAATCTGCCCCCCGCTCTCGCCGACATGCTGCTTGGCCATATCGGGGATCGGCTTCTCCCGGCTTTTCGCACCGCGCTCGCCGATCCCGCCGATCGACTTGCGCTCATGCTCCAGCAGCCGCTTGGCGATGGTCCAGCCCTTGTTCAGCTCGCCGATCAGGTTCTCCTTCGGCACACGCACGTTCTCGATGAAGGTCTCGCAGAACACCGAATAACCCGAGATCAGTCGGATCGGCTGCGGCCGCACGCCGGGGTCGGCCATGTCGATCAACAGGAAGCTGATGCCGTCATGCTTCTTCACCGTCGGGTCGGTGCGCACCAGGCAGAAGATCCAGTCGGCGTAATGCGCGTTCGACGTCCAGATCTTGTGCCCGTTGACCAGGAAGTGGTCGCCCTGCAGCACCGCGCGGGTTTGCAACCCCGCCAGGTCCGAGCCCGCGCCAGGCTCCGAATAGCCCTGGCACCAGCGGATCTCGCCGCGGATGATCTTGGTCAAATGCTGCTGCTTCTGTTCCTCGGTGCCGTATTCCAGCAGCACCGGGCCCAGCATCGACAGCCCCATGCCCACCAGCGGGGCACGGCAGCCCATCGCCTTCATCTCTTCCTCGAGGATCATGCCCTCGTCCTTGGACAGCCCGCCGCCGCCGTATTCCTTCGGCCAGGTCGGCGCAGTCCAGCCCTTGGCCACCATCCGGTCGAACCAGACCTTGGAGTCCGGATTGGCGAAGGTCGCGTTCTTGCCGCCGTTCACCGCCTCCTCGGCCGGCATCGGCGTGCGCATGGCGGGCGGACAGTTCGCCTCCAGCCAGGCGCGGGTCTCGGCGCGGAACCTATCCAGAGCCGGCATCGCAAATTCCTCCCGACGAATGCCGCCGCAGCGGCGCTTGGCCGCCAGCGAACCACCGCACGCCGCCGCGCGCAAGCCGCGGTATGGCAACCCAGGTTCCGCGCGCCCGGCGCATCGGCTAGCGTGGCGCCATGTTCCACGACGCCCGCACCCTGCCGGCCGGCACCACGCTGGCCGCCGATCTCTGCATCGTCGGCGCCGGGGCCGCCGGCATCACCCTGGCCCATGCCCTGCGCGGTCGCGGCCTTCGCGTGCTGCTGCTGGAATCCGGCGGCATGGAACTGGAGGAGGCGACCCAGGCGCTGTACCAGGGCGAGCAGCGCGGCGTGAAGATGCTCGACCTCGACGCCTCGCGGCTGCGCTATTTCGGCGGCACCACCAACCACTGGGCCGGCTGGTGCCGCCCGCTGGAGGCCAGCGACTTCCGCCCCGCCGATCCCGCCGACCCCCGCCGCTGGCCGATCGCGCGCGAGGACCTCACCCCCTACTACGCCGCCGCCCACACGGTGCTGGGCCTTGCGCACGACCGCTACGCGCCCGACGACCCGCTGCTGGACCGCGCCGGCCTCGCCCCGCTGAAGCTGGACCCGCAGCGGCTGCGCACCGCGCTGTTCCAGCTCAGCGGCGCCCGTTTCGGGCCGCAGTTCCAGCCGGAGCTGGCGGCCGCACCGGGCGTGGATGTCTGGCTGCACGCCAACCTGCTGGAACTGCAAACCGATGCCACCGCCAGCCAGGTCACCGCCCTGCGCGCCGCCAGCCTCGGCGGCGCCGTGTTCACCGTCACCGCGCGGCTGTTCGTGCTGGCCGCCGGCGGGCTGGAGAATGCGCGCCTGCTCCTCCTGTCCAACCAGACCCAACCCGCCGGCCTCGGCAACACCTACGACCTGGTCGGCCGCTACTTCATGGACCATCCCTGGCTGGCCGATCTCGGCTACCTCGCCTTCAACACCCCCGGCCGCGACCTGCGCCTCTACCTCGACCAGACCGAAACGCCCACGGCCACCCTGTTCGGCACCCTGGCCCCGGCCACGGCGGAGCCCGGCATCGGCGGCTTCCGCGTGCTGCTGCGCCCGTCCCGGCGGATCATCGAGGGGGTGGCGGCGCTGAAATCGATCGGCAGCGACATCGCTGCCCTGCGCTGGCCGCGGCATCTGTGGGCCAATCTCGGCCACGCCGTCAGCGACTACGACGCGGTGATCGACTCCGCCTACAAGACCGCCTTCGGCACCCGCCGCGGCCTGTTCGGCGCCCCGGAGCCGATGGACGCCCCGATCGTCGGCGCCCATCTCGACGTCAATGTCGAACAGCTGCCCAACCGCGACAACCGCGTCACCCTGTCCCGGTCGCGCGACGCGCTGGGCCAGAACCGCATCGTGCTGGACTGGCGGCCGGGTGCGGACGAAAAACGCACCATGCGCCGCGCCGCCGAGCTGGTGGGGCTGGAGATGGGCCGCCTCGGCATCGGTCGGCTGCGCGTCAATCCGCTGGGCGACGCCGACTCCTGGCCGGCCGACCTGCAAGCCAGCCGCCACCACCTCGGCACCACCCGCATGGCGGACTCGCCGCGCGCCGGGGTGGTCGATGCCCAGTGTCGCGTCCACGGCATCGCCAACCTATACATCGCCGGCAGCTCGGTCTTCGCCAGCGCCGGCTACGCCAACCCGACGCTGACCATCGTCGCCCTGGCGCTGCGGCTGGCCGACACGCTGGCGCGCGAACTAGGATAGGAGGAACGCCTCTTGGACGCACTGATCGGCCATACCGGCTTCGTCGGCGGCAACCTGCTGCGCCAGCACGACTTCGCCGCCCGCTTCAACACCGCCAACATCGAGGCCATCGCCGGGCGCGATTTCGAAACCCTGGTGTTCTCCGGCGCCCAAGCGAAGAAGTGGTGGGCCAACCAGAACCCCGCCGCCGATCGCGCCGGCATCCAGCGCGCGCTCGACGCCATGCGCGGCGTCACCGCGAACCGCGTCGTGCTGATCTCCACCATCGACGTCGTGCCCCCGGTCGCCGGTGCCGACGAGGGGTTCGACTGCACCGCCCAACCCACCCACCCCTACGGCGAACACCGGCTGTGGCTGGAGGGCGAATTGCGCGCCCGCCATCCCGCCATGCTCACCGTCCGCCTGCCCGGCCTGTTCGGACCGGGCCTGCAGAAGAACATCCTCTACGACCTGCTGCACGACAACCAGGTGGACCGGATCGACCCCGCCGCCCGCTTCCAGTTCTACGACCTCGCCGGGCTCTGGGCCGATATCGGCCGCGCCCAGGCCGCCGGCCTGAAGCTGGTCCACCTGGTGCCGGCACCCGTCGCCACTTCCGACATCATCGCCCGCTTCTTCCCCGCCGCCCAGGTCGCCGCCCCGCCCGCCTCCGGCAGCCCGTCCTACGATTTCCGCACCCGCCACGCCGCGGTGTTCGGCGGCAGCGACGGCTACATCCAGACCGCCGACGAGGTGTTCCGCCGCCTCGCCGCCTTCATCGCCGCCGAACGGTCGGCGCCATGAAGCTCGCCGTCTCCAACATCGCCTGGTCGGTCGCCGAACAGGACGCCATCCTCGCCGCCCTGCCGGAACTGGGCGTCACCGGGGTGGAGATCGCGCCCACCGTGCTCTGGCCCGACTGGGAGGGCGCCACCCCCTCCGCCGCCCGCGCCCTGCGCACCCGCCTGGCGGGGCAGGGGCTGGCGGTGCCCGCCTTGCAGTCGATCCTGTTCGCCCGCCCCGCGCTGCAATTGTTCGGCGACGCCGCCAGCCAGGAGGCGCTCGTCGCCCACATCGCCGCCACCGCCGCCCTGGCCGCCGCGCTGGGCGCCGGGGTGATGGTGTTCGGCTCGCCGCGCAACCGCCTGCGCGGCGACCTGCCGCCCGCTGCCGCCATGGACCAGGCGGTGCCGCTGCTGCGCGTGCTCGGCGCCGCCTGCCGCGATGCCGGCACCACGCTGGGCATCGAGGCCAATCCCGCGCAGTACGGCGGCGACTTCGTGCTGCGCTGGTCCGAGGCCGCGGCCCTGGTCGATCGCGTCAACCACCCCGGCGTCGTCCTGCACCTGGACACCGCCTGCACCGCGCTGGCCGGCGACGACCCCGCCGCCGCCGCCGCGGCCTGCGCCAGCCGCATCCGCCACTTCCACGTCAGCGCATCGCAGCTTGGCCCGGTCGATGCCGCCAGCCCCATCGACCACCCCGCCATTGCCGCCGCCCTGCACGCTGGCGGATATGCCGGCTGGGTGTCGATCGAGATGCGCCGCACCGACACCCCGCTGGAAACCGTGCGCGCCGCCGCCGCGCATGTCCGCGCCTGCTACGCCACCACGCCATGATGCTCTCGGTGGTCATGCCGGCCTACAACGAGGCCGCGGTCATCGCCGACACCGTCCGCGCCCTGGCCGCCGAACTGGACCTCCAGGATTTCCCGTACGAGATCCTGGTGGTCGACGACGCCAGCCGCGACACCACCGAAGCCGTGCTGATCGAACTGGAGAAATCCCACCCCCATCTGCGCCACGTCAGCAACCCCGGCCCGCACGGCTATGGCTGTGCCGTGCGCCACGGCCTGGCGCAGTTCCGCGGCGACGCCGTGGTGATCGCGATGGCCGACGGCTCCGATGCGCCGGCCGACGTGGTGGCCTATGCCCGCCTGATCCAACAGGGCTACGACTGCGCCTTCGGCATGCGCTTCGGGCCGGGCACATCGGTGGTCGGCTATCCCCGCTTCAAGCGCCTGCTCAACCGCGCCGGCAACCGCCTGATCGCCTGGCTGGTCGGCAGCGACTACACCGACTTCACCAACGGCTTCAAATGCTTCAGCCGCCCGGTGATCGAACGCATGCAGCCCCTGGTCGGCGCCCAGTTCAACCTGACCATCGAGATGTCGATGAAGGCGGTGCTCGGCGGCGCTCGCTTCGCAGTGGTGGCGAACAGCTGGATCGAACGCGCCGACGGCGTGTCAAAGTTTCGCCTGGTCCAGGCCGGCACGCTTTACCTCGCCACCATCGCCTATTGCCTGTTGCAGCACCGGCTGGCCCGCGGCGGCATCGTGCGGTGAGCGCGCGGGGAAAGCATCCGCTGCGCCCGACGTGGCGATCACGTTGCGCGGCCGCGCGATATCCATCGTGGTGCTGTGGCGCTGGCTGGCGATGTGGTAGCGCGGATGGTGGGTGGTCGCCTCCAGCACCTGCAACAGGTATTCCGACATCACCGCCAGGATGATGCAGACCAGGAAGAACAGCCCGGAGATCTGCAGGCTCAGCGAGGTCCAGCCGCGGGCGACATCGTCGCGCACCACGTAGATCAGCACCGAGTACAGCGCGTAGCACAGCGACAGCACGCTGATCCCCAGCGACATCAGCGTGATGATCCGCAACGGCCGCGCCGAGGTGGAGAACAGCAGGTCCACCGCCTTGGCCAGCCGCTCGCCGGTCGAAGCCCCGCCGGCCGCCCCTGCCAGCCGGTCGTATTCCAGCGTGGCGTAGGGATAGCCCGACAGCGCCGGCAGGAACATCAGCGAGCGGTGGCGGTCCACCGCCTCCAGCATGTAGTTCAGCACGGTGCGGTTCAGCAGCCGGTAGCTCGACATCGCCTGCGGCGCATCGACATTGATCAGCCGCGACAGTGCGGCCACGAAGCCGCGCACCGCCCGGTTGCCCACCCCCCGGCTCTCCAGCCGCGCGCGCGGCAGGGCATAGACGATATCCACACCATCCAGCGCCCGCTCCACCAAGTGCGGGATCAGCGCGGGCGGGTCCAACAGCGGGTCCAGCGTCACGATCATGTCGCCGATGGCATGGTCCAGCCCGGCGGTCAGCGCGATGTTGTCGCCCCGCCGGCGCGCCAGCGCATAGAGCTGGATGTTGCGCGCCCGCGCCTGCACCGCGGCGATCTCGGCCACCGACGCATCGGCTGAGCAGTCATCCACGATGATGATCTCGTAATAGGCGAAATGCGCCTCCATCACCCCCGCCACCCGCTCCAGCGCCGGGCCGATGGCGCCCGCGGCATCGCGCACCCGCATCACCACCGATACGAAGATGTCGCGCGTCCTCATGCCCGCTCCAGCGTTTCGTCCACCGTGTCCAGCACGTCGAAGATGTTGTCCAGCTTGCTGCCCAGGATCGAGACCAGGCGCGGCGCGGTGGCATCGCGGTGGAACAGGATCGGCCGCGCATCGTCGCCCTGCGTGCCGTCCACCAGCGTCTTGATGTCGAACAGCGAGCGCACATGCACCGCCCCCTCCAGCGCCGGCACGTAGCGCCGCGCGTCGCGCATCATCCATGCGAAGCGCGACGACGGCAGCGGGTGCAGCACCGCATTCGGATCGCGCGCGGGTGCCGATGCTTCGGGCCAGGACATGTGCGGAGTATAGCGCACATGGGTCAGCGAATGCAGGCCTTCGGACGGGAACGGCATGGCGGAGAAGAACGGTCCGTCCATCACCGTGATCCCCAGCCGGCGCAGCGCCGGCGGCGCGGTGATCAACGCCACCTCGGCCAGCTGGTGCACCAGGCGCGGCCGCAGCTCCACCGCCTCCGGCACCACGCGGTTGAGCGCGGCATAGGTGCAGTTGAACACCCAGCCGGCACGCAGCCCCGTGCCGTCGGCAAACCCCACCGCCACGCCCGCGCCGGCAGCCCCCAGGCGGACCACGCGCATGCTGGTGCGCACCTCCACGCCGCTCTCGGCCATCCGGCCCACCAGCAGCCGGCGCAGCGCCGCCACGTCGAACGCCGGCTCCACCACCTCGTACACCGCCTCGACCAGGCGCGGCGCGAACAGGCGGCGATCGGCCGGCCCGGCCGCCTCCAGCCGGGCACCGATGGCGGCGGCAAAGCGCTCGAAATGGCGATGGCCCACCTTGGAGTCGGCGCGCGCAATGGCGTACAGGTGGCGGAAATCGTCGAACACCCCGCCGGGGAAACGGCGCCGGAACACCTCCAGGTTGCTGCGGCTGCGCGCGGCGGTCAGGAAGCTGCGCGGATAGTGGTAGCCGTTGTGCAGCCGCGCCTGGTTCACCCGCGACGCACGCGTCAGCAGCCCGTCCGCCTCCTCCACCAGCAGCACGCGCCCAAAGCGCCGGCGCAGATGGATCGCCAGGCAGCACCCGTAGAACCCGCCACCGATCACCAGTGCGTCCGGCTCGGCCATCGCCTAGTCGATCCGCAGCAACAGGAAGTCCGGCCCCTCGGCCACCGGCGACAGCCCGGCGGGCAGCGCACCCGCCATCCGGCCGGGGTAGGACAGCAGCAGAAACGCCGGCGCCGTGCTGCCCAGCTGGCGGATCGCCGCCACGGCGGCCGCCAGGTCGGCGGCGGTGGCGGTCTCGAACGGGTTGTTGCCCTGCAGGCGCTTGGCCGCGGCATGTTCCGCCGGCAGGTTGATCGGCTGCTTGTTGGGGTCAACCCAGGTCGCCACCACGAACACGTCCCGTCCGACCCCCGCCAGCGAGGCGACATGCTTCAGCGGCGGCCGCCACAGCGCCAGTTCGCCGTCATTGCGATAGGCCAGCCGGGGATAGGGCGCAGCAGTGGCCGACCACAGCACCGCCCCCGGCGGCAGTGCCGCGAAGGCCGCCATGTGCCGGGCCAGAACCGGCTCCATCCTCCGCCAATCCTGCGCGATCGCGGCACAGCGCCCGGCCAGCACCAGCGCCAGCAGAAGGCTCCCGGCCAGCACCGCGCGCGGCGCCACCCGGCGAAGGTCGACACTGGCAATCGCCACCAGCAGCACCGCCACCGGCAGGCGCGCGTCGCCATACAACGAACCGAACAGCTCGTACGGCATCACCGCGAACGCCATCACCAACAGCACCAGCGGCACCGGCATCGCCGGCGCCAGCGCCAGCCGCCGCCGCGCCAGCAGCACCGCCACCACCAGCGCCACGGGCCCCAGCGTCACCAGATCCAACGCCGGCCACGTCCCCAGCAAGGGCCGCCATGCCATCAGCGGCTTCCACCCCCACCAGCCGTGATAGGCCAATGGCTGGCGCGCCTCCGTCGCGGCGGGGGACAGCGCCACGAAAACCAGCAGCGCCACGGCCACCGGCACCGCCGGCAGCAACAGCCGCATCGCCATGTCACGGGCGCCGCCGCGCCGCGCCGCCATCGCGTCATGCAGCGCCAGCCCGCCCAGCACCACGGCAAACAGCCCGAACGCCATCAGGTGGCAGAACAGCAGCACCACCGCCGCCACCGTCCCCAGCGCCAGCCGCAGCGCCCATCCCGCCCCGGCCAGCGCCACCCAGCCGGCCACCGCCCACAACATCACCGCCACCCCGAACAGGTAGTTGGTGAAGCCGTAGGTGAAGATCCAGTTGTACAGGAAGAACCCCGCCAGCAACGGCCAGGGCGAGACGCGCCTGTGCAGCGCATAATGAAGTGCCACGGTGCCACCCAGAAGCAATCCCTGCACCAGCCCCAGGAACACCCGCCCGGCGAGCAACGGCGTCATCACCGCGGTCAGCGCCAGCATCACCGCATCCATCGCCTCGTTGGGCAACAGAATGCTGCCCAGGCGATAGATCGTGGCGTGGTTCACCTGGTCGAACAGCGCCGCAATCGCCTCGGCACGCGCGAGGTGGAACGGATAGTCGTGCAACGGCGGGATCGCCACCGCCAACAGCGGCAACATCACCACGGCCAAGGCCGGCAGCCAGAGGGCGCGGGCAACGCGCGACGGATCAAGGACAGCAAGCGTCAGTTGGATGGTCCTGTGTGGAAGCGTGTCGGGGTATCGCGGGACCGATCTATCCCACATCCCTCGTCACGGCGCCACGCGGGGCGGGCAGGCAAGCCCAGGGATATGCGGGCTTGTCCGGCCTGCTCCGTCGCCTTCGGCCGCCCGGCACCTTACGGCCGGATCGTCATCACCGGCCGCCCCGGCGTGCGCAGCGGCTCCGCCAGGCGGGCAAATTCGCACAGCAGCCGGCGGGTATCGCGCGGATCGACAATCTCCTCCACCGCAAACGTCTCCGCCGTGCGGAACGGCGAGCGCAGCTTGTTCAGCCGCGTCTCGATCTCGCGCAGCTTCGCCGCCGGGTCCGCGGCGCCCTCGATATCCGCGCGATACGCCGCCTCGATCCCGCCCTCCAGCGGCAGCGACCCCCACCAGCCGGACAGCCAGGCATAGCGCAGCGCCAGCCGCCCGGCCGGCGTATGCACCGCGCCCGCCACCCCGAAGGAACTGCGGATCACCACCGTGCACCACGGCACCGTGGTCTGGTTCATCGCCGCCATCGCCCGCACCCCGTGGCGGATCACCGCCGAGCGCTCCGCCTCGACGCCGATCAGGAAGCCCGGGCAGTCCATCAGATAGACCACCGGCAGATGGAACGTCTCCGCCAGATCGACGAACCGCACCACCTTCTGGCAGGCATCCGCCGTCCACGCCCCGGCATAGTGATAGGGATCGCTGGCCATCAGCGCCACCGGATGCCCGCCGAGGCGCGCCAGCCCGGTGATCACCGGCCGTCCGAAATGCCGCCCCATCTCGAAGAAGCTGCCGGCATCCACCACCGTGTCGATGATCGTGCGCATCTTGTACACCTTGCGCCGGTCGCGCGGGATGATGCTCATCAGCTTTTCGTCGCGCCGCTCGGTATCGTCGTCGCACGGCAACACCGGCGGCAGCCCATGCACGCTGGACGGCAGGTAGGACAGGAACCGCCGCGCCCGCTCGAACGCCTCCTCCTCGGTATCCACCGCATCGTCCACGCCGCCGGCCCGGGTCTGGATTTCCCACCCCCCGAGCTCCTGCTTGGTGACATTGTGCCCCAGCGCGTTCACCACCGGCGGCCCGGCCACGAACATCGCCGAGGTCCCCTTGGTCATGATCGAGTAATGCGTCGCCGCCAGCCGCGCCGCCCCCAGCCCGGCCACCGAGCCCAGCCCGAGCCCCACCACCGGCACCTGCGACATGTTGTCGGTCGCCAGGAAGAACCCCTCGGTCCCGCCCACGCCCCCCGGCAGATTGGCCCGCCCCGTCGTCTCGATCGTCTTCACCGACCCGCCGCCGCCGGACCCCTCGATGATGCGGATGATCGGCAGCCGGAACTCGGCGGCCATCTTCTCCGCCATGATCGGCTTGGTCTTGATCGTCGCATCCGCCGAGCCGCCGCGCACGGTGAAGTCGTCGCCCACCACCACCACCGGCCGCCCGTCCACCTGCCCGCGCCCGAACACGCAGTTCGACGGCACCAGTTCCACCAGGTTGCCGTCCGCGTCGTACTGCGCCTTGCCGGCAATCGCCCCCACCTCGTGGAAGCTGCCGGGGTCCAGCACCCCGGCAATCCGCTCGCGCACCGTCAACCGCCCGCCATCGTGCTGGCGCTTGACCTTGTCCGCCCCCCCCATGCGATGCGCGAATGCCTCGCGACGACGCAACTCGTCCAGTTCAGCCTGCCAGCTCATGTCATCATCTCCGTCCCTGCCGCCATGATGGCCCATCCCGCCGCCGGGGCAAGACCACCCCCACGATTGCCGCCACGCGCAATGCCGCTAAGCTTCGCCCTCGAACAGGGAGGCGCCGCAGGATGGCAAAATGGGTGCGGGTGGCACATGGCGGCGGCGGCGCCTTCGGCCTGCTGGCCGATAACGGCGCGGTCGCCATCCACCGCGGCGACATGTTCGACCGCCCCAGCCCCACCGGCGAGATCGTCCCTCCCGAAGCCGTCCGCCTGCGCGCCCCCGTCCGCCCCGGCAAGTTCATCGGCCTGTGGAACAACTTCCACGAGCTCGCCCACAAACAGGGCAACACCATCCCCACCGAACCGCTGTTCTTCCTGAAATCCCCCGCCAGCATCACCGGCCCCGACACCCCGATCCGCCCGCCCCCCGCCTACACCGGTCGCGTCATCTACGAAGGCGAGCTCGGCCTGGTCATCGGCCGCCGCACCAGCCAGGCCGACGAGGCCGAAGCCGCCGCCGCCATCTTCGGCTATACCTGCGTCAACGATGTCACCGCCACCGACATCCTCACCGCCGACCCCGCCTTCCCCCAATGGGCCCGCGCCAAGTCGCCCGACAGCTTCGGCCCCGTCGGCCCCTGCATCGAGACCAGCATCGATCTCGCCACCGCCCGCATCCGCGTCCTGCTGAACGGCCGCGAACGCCAGAACTACCCCGCCGCCGACATGATCCTCCCCCCCGCCCGCATCGTCGCCCTGCTCAGCCGCGAGATGACCCTGGAGCCCGGCGACCTCATCGCCTGCGGCACCTCCGTCGGCGCCCTGCCGATGCGCCCCGGCATGACCGTCGAAGTCGTCATCGACGGCATCGGCACGCTGACAAACACCTTCTCCCCCCCGGAACCCGCCGCATGACCGATGCCCCACTCTTCGCCGGCCTCAAGGTCATCGACTGCGCCAGCTTCATCGCCGGCCCCGCCGCCGCCACCATCCTGGCCGACCACGGCGCCGACGTGATCAAGATCGAACCCCCCGGCGCCGGCGATCCCTACCGCCAGCTCCACACCCGCCCCGGCACCCCCAACCCCGGCATCGACTACGCCTGGCTGATGGACAGCCGCACCAAGCGCGGCCTGGCACTCGACCTGAAATCCCCAGGCGGCCGCGCCGTCCTCGAACGCCTGGTCTCCCAGGCCGACGTCTTCGTCACCAATTTCCCCCTCCCGGTTCGCGAACGCCTCAAACTGCGCTACGCCGACTTCGCCACCAAATACCCCCGCCTGATCTACGCCTCCCTCACCGCCTACGGCGAAGCCGGCCCCGAAGCCGACAAGACCGGCTTCGACACCACCGCCTACTGGGCCCGCTCCGGCCTGATGGACCAGGTCCGCGCCGACAGCGCCGCCATGCCCGCCCGCTCCGTCCCCGGCATGGGCGACCACCCCACCGCCTCCGCCCTGTTCGGCGGCATCGCATCCGCGCTGTATCGCCGTGAACGCACAGGGCAGGGGGCGGAAGTGCGGGCGTCGCTGCTCAACGCCGGCATGTGGGCGAACAGCTTCCTCATCCAGGCCGTGCTCTGCGGCGGCACCATCCCGCCCCGCCTGCCACGCGCCCAGACCCTCAACGCCCTGGGCAACATGTACCACACCAGCGACGCCCGATGGTTCATCGTCGCCGTGGTCAGCGAAGACCGCCAATGGCCGCAATTCGCCGCCGCCATCGGCCGCCCCGACCTGATCGCCGACCCCCGCTTCGCCACCACCCAAGCCCGCCGCGCCAACGCCACCGCGCTCATGGACATCTGCGACACCATCTTCGCCGCCAACACCCTGGCCCACTGGCGCGAAACCCTCGACCGCGCCGGCATCACCTTCGGCCCCATCGGCACCACCGAGGAAATCGCCGCCGACGAACAAGCCCTGGCCGTCGGCGCCCTGCGCCCCTTCGAGAACGACTCCATGCTTACCGTGGACTCCCCCTTCACGATCGAAGGCAGCCCGAAAACCCCACCCCGCCGCGCCCCCGATATCGGCCAACACAGCCGCGAAATCCTCCGCGACGCCGGCTACACCAGCTCCGAGATCACCGCCCTCATGCAATCCGGCGCCGTGGCAGGGAAGTAAGAATGTTCTTTTTTGAAAAAAAGAACCAAAAAACTTTCATCCCCGGCGTGACTGCCGTCATCCTGAGCGCAGCGAAGGACCCACGCTTCTCCTTCTTCTACCCAAACCCCATCCAGTTCTGCGCCAAAACCCACGGATAAAAGTCTTTTTGCTTCTTTTTCCTTGGAAAAAGAAGAACCTTCCTTCCTCCCAGGGAACCCCACAATGCCCACCCTCACCAACAACGGCGTAAACCTCCACTACGAAACCCACGGCCAGGGCCCCGTCCTCCTCCTCTCCCACGGCTTCTCCGCCACGTCGCGCATGTGGGACGGCCAGATCGAGCCCCTCTCCCGAAACCACACCCTGGTCCTGTGGGACATGCGCGGCCACGGCCAGTCCGACTACCCCACCGACCCCGCCGCCTACTCCGAGGAAGCCACCGTCTCCGACATGGCCGCCATCCTCGACGCCCTCGGCGCCAAGACCGCCATCATCGGCGGCCTCTCGCTGGGCGGCTACATGTCGCTCGCCTTCCACCTCCGCCACCCCGAGCGCTGCCGCGCCCTTCTCATCATCGACACCGGTCCCGGCTTCAAGAAGGACGAAGCCCGCGACGCCTGGAACACCCGCTCGCTGGCCACCGCCGCCCGCCTCGACGCCGAGGGCCTGGCCCAGCTTTCCTCCGGCACCGCCGAACGCGCCCGCTCCCGCCACCGCGACGCCACCGGCCTCGCCCACGCCGCCCGCTTCATGCTCACCCAGCGCGACGCCGGCGTGATCAATTCCCTTCCCGGCATCAACGTGCCATCCCTCGTCCTGGTCGGCGCCCGCGACACCCCGTTCCTCGCCGCCACCGACTACATGGCCGCCAAGATCCCCGGCAGCACCAAGGTCGTCATCCCCGACGCCGGCCACGCCGCCAACATCGACCAGCCCGAAGCCTTCAACACGGCCGTCCTGGCCTTCCTCGCCACCCTGCACTGAAAGGCCCATCCCCATGGCCACCTACAAGGATATCGGCACCTCGGTCACCGACCGCGTCGGCATGATCGAAATCCGCAAACCCCCCAACAACTTCTTCGACGTCGCCCTGATCCACCAGATCGCCGACGCCGCCGAGGCCTTCGACGCCGACCCCGAAATCCGCGCCGTCCTGCTCTGTGCGGAAGGAAAAGCCTTCTGCGCCGGCGCCGATTTCTCCAGCCGCCCCGACACCGGCCTCGTCACCGAAGAAGGCGGGAAAATAACCAAGCACCTCTACAAGGAAGCCATCCGCCTGTTCCGCACCAGGAAGCCGATCGTCGCCGCCATCCAGGGCCCGGCCATCGGCGGCGGCCTCGGCCTCGCTTTGGTCGCCGACTTCCGCATCACCTGCTCCGAGGCCCGCTTCTCCGCCAACTTCACCCGCCTCGGCTTCCACCCCGGCTTCGGCCTCACCGCCACCCTGCCGCGCCTGGTCGGCCAGCAGAAAGCCGCCATGATCTTCTACACCGGCCGCCGCCTCAACGGCGAAGAAGCCACCGCCATCGGCCTCGCCGACCAGCTGGTGCCCATCTCCGAAGTCCGCAGCACCGCCCAGGCCCTGGCCGCCGAAATCGCCGTCTCCGCCCCGCTCGCCCTGCAATCCACCCGCGAAACCCTCCGCCGCGGCCTCGCCGACGCCATCGAGGCGGCTACCGAACGCGAACTGGTCGAACAGGAATGGCAGCGCCGCACAGCGGACTTCAAGGAAGGCGTCGCCGCCATGGCCGCCCGGCGTCCGCCGGAATTCCAGGGCAGGTGAAGGCAGGACTATTCATTTTGTGGACGCAAGGAAACAAGAAACCATATCCTGTCGGCTCGGGTGAGAGGGCAGGGGGCGCTTGCGCGAACGCCGGCCAAACAGCGAAGCGGCTTCCAAAACCCTTCGCTCAACGGCCTGCGGCATTCGCCGGTCCGACCGGTCGTCATCTTGATCCGCTCTCTGCCGGCGCCCCAGCGCAGACGCCACCCCCCCCCCCCGCGGCGATGCGAACCGCCACAGGCCTCCAGCACCACACCCACCGGCGGCAACCTGGCGAAGAACACCTTGTGCCGATCCTCGAAATGAATGGCCGATGGGGCAAGGACAGCCTGGGCTCCGCCCAGACCCGCCTGGTCCGGCGCGCGCCTTCGCGCGACGGGCCGAGCCCCTGGACCTCATCTATTCAGGACGCAATGGGAGTCCAATAACCTTCGGCCTTTGGTGGGTGCAGGGCGAAGCCCTGTTCTTGCCCGGATACATGGGTCATTCAATCGGCCCAGCCCACTCCCGCGCGTCCCCTGGCCGCCCGGCGCGAACCGGACCTCAATCAAGGAGGTTCCTTGCTTGTCCTTCCGGCGGAAATGAAGGCCTTGCCTACCCCTCCACCACCCGCGCCGCCGCCACCAGCGCCACCGCCTTCTCGGTCATCTGCAACCCCGCCTTGACCTGCGCCTCCATCGCCGCCTCCGCCGCCCGAATGCGCCCCAGCGTCGCCAGCACCTCGGCCGCGCGCCCCTGCGGCACCACCACCACCCCGTCGGCGTCGCCCACCACGATATCGCCGGGGCACACCTGCACGCCCCCCAGCACCACCGGCGCCCCCACCGTGCCGGGCCCGTTCAGCGCCGGCGAGTTCGGCACGATCCCGCGCGCGAACAGCGGCATCCCGGTGGCCACAATCCCCGCCCGGTCGCGCGCCAGCCCGTCGGTCACGAACGCCGCCACCCCCTTGTTGCGCATCATCCCCGCCGCCAGGTCGCCGATCACCGCCGTCGCGGTGAAGCTGTCGCAGGCCAGCATGATCACATCGCCCGCCCGCGCCTCCGCCAGCGCCGCGAACATCGCCGCGATATCCGCGGGATAGGCCCAGGCGGTCAGCGCCGGCCCGCAGAACACCCCGTTCCCAGGATCGAGCGGCTTGATCTGCCAGTCCACCGCCCCCCGCCCCTCCATCGCGTCGCACAGATGCGAGGTCTGGGCGCCGCGGAAGGCGGCCACCAGTGCCGGGTCGGGCCGCGCCCAGCCGCGATGGATCGTCAGCAGCGGGGGATTGTCGATCATGCCGTCACGTTCCTATTGGTGTGGCGCGAACGGATTGGTCCAGCCCGGCCGCCCGCCGCTCGCCTTGGGCGGAAACGCCCGCTCAAGGTAGTCCAGGATGATGTCATGGTCCTGCGGATGCAGCTCCGGCATGTTATGCCGCTGGACCATCCATTTCATCGTCTCATCCCATTGCAGCCGCGTCAGCCCCTGTGCCGCGACCAGCCGAAAACTGTGGCAGGCGCCGCAGAAGGCCACCGCCTCCTCCCGCCCCGGGGCCGCGGGATAGTCGGCGGGATCGCTCGGCGCGACGACCTGCGCCGACGCGGGGCTGGCGAACAGCCCCACGCCGAGCAGCAGGACCGACAGCCTCATCCCACCAGCACCGCAATGCGGTTGATCGGGTTGGAGCCATAGCCCTGCGGGTTCCAGTTCGCCGCCACGATCGGCTGCGTCACCCCGTTGCGGTCCGTCGCCCGCGACCAGACCTCGAAATACCCGTCGCTCGGCAAGGGCATGGCATGGGTCCAGCGCACCCAGTCGAACGGATTGCGCGGCGGCGTCATCGCCGCCTGCTGCCAGGTCTGGCCGAAATCGACCGACACCTCCACCCGCGCCACGCCCACCGCACTGCCCCAGGCAGCACCGCGCAGCGCCAGCGAACGCGTGCCGGCGGCCAGCTTGGTGCCGTTCGCCGGCGCGGTCACGATGCTGCGGATCGGCATCGCCTCCAGGTCGCGGAAGCTCTTGCCGTCATTGCTGCTGCCCGGCACGATCGGCGTCACCGGCACGCGATAGGAGGTGCCGCCCATCCCCTGCCCGTCATGCGGCGTCGCGCGCACCAGGACATGGCTCAGCCACTTGGTCGAAAGCGACCCCGGCCAGCCCGGCACCAGCAGCCGCACCGGCCCGCCATTGATGTTCGGCAGGGGCTGCCCGTTCATCGCCCACACGATCATGGTGTGCGGCTCCAAAGACTTGGCCAGCACGTTGCCGCGGCTGATCGCCCGCTTCGCCGGGTCGCCCGACAGGTGCGGATCGGTGCCCCAGCTGCCGGTGAATTTCGCGCTGTCCTTCAAGCCCGCCGCGTGCAGCACGTCGGCCAGCTTCACCCCGGTCCATTCCGCACAGCCGATGCCGCCATTGGTCCACTGGTTGCCGCGCCCCGGCGGCGTGAAGAACGCCCGCCCGTTGCCGCCGCATTCCAGCACCATGCGATGCGTCTGCGCCGGGAACCGCTGCTTCAGCTGGCCGAGCGTCAGCTCCAGCGTCTTGTCGACCTCGCCCTCGACGGTGATCTTCCAGCCATCGGGGTCCTTGGCCGCGTCCGGGATCTGGCCATTGTTGCGGATGAAGAACTTATCCGCCGGCGTGGTGTCGTCATTCAGCAGGTATTCCGGCGTCTCCGCCACCAGCGGCTTGTCGCCGAGCACCACCAGCCCCTTGTCCTTGCCGGGATAGTCGAGCAGCTGCGGCCCCTTTCCCCCCTGGGCCAGCGCCAGCGGCAGCATGCCCTGCGGCAGGTACCGCCCGAACGGCATCGCCATGCCCAGCGCCGCCCCCATCGCCGCCAGCCCGGCACCGCGCAACAGGCCGCGCCGCCCGGCAGCGCGATCGAAAAGCATATCCGGGTCTTCAGTGCGCATCGGCATGACGGTTGCCCCCTTGCATTGTTCCACAGCAGACGTCGCGAAAGCCGCGGCGAAGCGCCGGCCAGCGGTCCATGTCGCATGCCGGCCGGCAACCAAGCATTCGTCTTTTCGAGCAGAAAAGGAAGAAAAAAATATCTTCCAACCCGCCCGCCCGCGAACCGTGCTGTTCACCCCCAAGTGGACAGAAGTTTTTTGGTTCTTTTTTTCAAAAAAGAACGCCTTCCTTCCTTCACCTCCGCTCGAAATCCGTCCGCTCGATCACCGGCAAGCCCTGCAGATAGCGCCGCATGCAGTCCAGCCCCAGTTCCACGGCGCCAAGCCGGATCCACTCCCGCCCGCCCAGGATGCGCGCGCGGCGCACCACCGTATCGCCCTCGCGCCCCACCGCCACCCAGATCGTGCCGCCCAGATCCATCCGGTCGGCCCCCTCGTCCAGGTCGATCAGCACCGCCAGCGCATGGCTGGCCCCGGCCTGCTCGCGCACCGCCGCCGCCACCTCGGCCGCCAGGGCTTCGGTGTATTCGCCGATATCGAGATGCGGCGGCAGCCGCAGCGATTCGAACACCTGGTGCAGGTCGCGCGCAATGATGCCGCGCCGGAACACCGCCTCGGCCCCGGCCAGGTGCGCCAGGCGCAGGGCGATCTCGCCGGACGTGAACGTCTCCACCACCGCCAGCCGCCCGCCCACCTTGCCCAGCGCGTCGTTGACCACGCCCTCCAGCGACTGGTCGTCCTCGCAGACGATGAAATTGCCCAGCCGCTGGCGGATCTCCGCATCCACCGGGGCCAGCTTGCGCGCCACATCCTCGGCATCCACGCCGCGAATGGTCAGCTTGGTCTCGATCTGCGGGTAGTGGGCGCGGAACCCCAGCTTCACCCCGCCGCTCGGGTCCAGCGCCTCCACCCCCTGCAACAGGCTGTCGATATGGGACTCGCCCAGCCCGTAGCCGTGGTAGCGCTTCAGCCGGATCGTCGCCGCCGCCCCGTTGCGCGCCAGCAGCCGCGGAATGATCTGCTCCTCCAGCATCCGCCGCAATTCGCGCGGCACGCCGGGGGTGAAGAAGAACCGCGCCGCGCCGATATCCATCGCGAAGCCGCATGCCGTGCCGATCGGGTTGTCCAGCATCTCGGAGCCCACCGGCAGCATCGCCTGCTTGCGGTTGTTCGGCGGCATGGCGCGCCCGCGCCGGGTGAAGAACCCCTCCATCTTCTCCAGCCAGCCCTCGTGCAGCTCCAGCTCCACGCCGGCCGCCTGGGCGGCGATCTCCTGGCTCAGATCATCCACCGTCGGGCCCAGCCCGCCATTGACGATCACGATGTCGGCCCGCGCGGCGGCCAGGTGAAACGCGCTCAGCAGCGTGCCCCGGTCGTCGCCCACCGTGGTGCCCCACACCACGGCCAACCCGACATCCTCCAGCTTCTGCGCCATGTAGCTGAAATTGCTGTTGACGATCTTGCCGGTCAGCACCTCGTCGCCGGTGCAGATGATCTCGATGCGCATGCTTGTTTCTCCCGCCGTCCCGCGCATTACACCGCGAACCCCGCGACATGGCCAGCGCAAGGACTCTTCTTTTTGTGAACAAAAAGAAGCAAGAAAACTTCATCCACTCGCCCCGGCGTTGGGCGGAACGCGAAGCGGGTCCGCCGGACAGAGCGCACCCCGGCATCCGAAGATTTCCGTTGCAGCGGGTCCGACGGTTAGATAAGATGCCTCAAATGTTAGTTCACACATCTCCACTGGCCGAAGGGATCGCCCACCTGCGCGCCGCCGCCAAGGCGGAGCAGGCTCCTTTCTGGCTGCCCGATGCGCTGCACGCCATGATCATGGCCGTCCTCGCACGCCTGTTCGCCCGCCTGGAAGACCTCGTCCAGCTCTGGCAATCCGGCCAACTCCCCCCGCCCGACACCCGCCAGCAGGCAAACGCCGGCACCCATGCGTCAGTCCCGCCGCAGATGACGCGCGGCGCCTCGCCGCAACGCAGCAAATCGAAAGGAAGATTCCCCACGGCGACGCGATGGCATGGCGACGAGAATCAGCGAGCGGAATCACCGCACGCCATCGGCGACCGCCGCACCGCGACCCGCCGTCTCCCTTGCCTTGCGTCTCCCCGCCTCCGTCTCTCCACGGAGAAGCTGCGCCTCGCTGTCTCCCCTGCAAGCGCCAGGAAGCGCCGCGCCAGGCCCAACACCCGCGGCCCCCCAACCGCGCCCGCGCGCCATCTGGACAGCCGGCGAGACCCCTTCGCAGGGGCCGCGCCAGTGCGTCCATTTAGTTACGATATCGAAACTATTTGGCAATCTCCGCGATCGCGCCCTTCCAGGCCTCCACGGTATGCTTCACGTCCGCGTCGGTATGCGCCACCGAGACATAGTATTTGCTCTCACCCTTCATCACCCCGCGCTGGCGCAGCGCCGCGTTGAACCGCCGCAGCATGTCCGCATCCCCCTTCAGCGTGCCGCGATAGTCGCGGATCGGCTCGCCGGTGAACACCACGTCGAACAGCACGGGCTCGCCGATCACCTGCGCCGGCAGCCCGGCCGCGCGCAGCAGCTCCGACAGCGTGCCCATCAGCTCCCGCCCGGTGGCAAACGCCTTCTCGTACATGCCCGGCCGCTTCAGCACCTCCAGCGTGGCCAGCCCGGCCACCGAGGCCACCGGATTGGCCGACAGCGTGCCGACCTGCATCAGGAAATCCTCGTCCGCCACCATGGCCCGGTCGAAATGCGCCATCATGTCCGCCCGCCCGGCCACGGCGGCCAGCGCGAACCCGCCGCCCATGATCTTGCCCAGCGTGCACAGATCCGGCGTCACCCCGTAGTACTCCTGCGCCCCGCCATAGGCGAAGCGGAACCCGGTCACCACCTCGTCGAAGATCAGCGGAATGCCATGCTCGGCGGTGATCCTGCGCAGCCCCTGCAGGAACCCCGGCGCGGGCGGGATCAGCCGCTGGAACGGCTCCACGATCACGCCTGCCAGGTCGTCCTTGTGCTCGCGGATCAGGCTTTCCACCGTCGCCAGGTCGTTGAACGGCGCGATCAGCATGGTGTCCTGGATCGCCCGCGGAATGCCCGCCGAATCCGGCACCGGATACGGAAAGTTCCCCGGCCGCTTCGGCGCCAGCGACATCAGCGAGAAATCGCTCATGCCGTGATACCCGCCCTCGAACTTCAGGATCTTGTCCTTGCGGCGGAACGCGCGGGCCACCCGCATGGCATACAGGTCGGCCTCCGTCCCGGTGCAGACGAACCGCACCTGCTCGGCACAGGCCATCGCCGCCACGATCTCCTCGGCCAGCTTGATGCCGTGCCGGTTGTTGGCGAAGTAGGTGGTGCCCAGCGGAATTTGCGCCTGCACCGCCTCGGTCACCTCGGGATGGGCATGGCCGATGAACATCGGCCCGGAGCCCAGCAGGAAATCGACATACTCCCGCCCCTCCTCGTCCCACACCCGCCCGGCCCGCCCGTCGCGGATCATCGTCTCGGCCGGCAGGTTGCCGAACGTCCCGCCCGGCATCACGCGCCGTGCGGCCTCGATCAGTGTCTGACTGGGCGTGGTGTCCATGGCCTGCGGTCCCTCATGCTGTGCGGGGCGATGTTAACCGAGCCCCTCGGGCTTGTCTCGGCCGCAACACCCCGCGCCGCATCGCGCATCGCGCATCGCGCGTGGCGCGTGGCGTGTAGCGTGTGGCGTGTGGCGGCGGGCCGGGCGCCGCCGGGGCCGGCGGTCGGGATGTTGCGCCGGCCATTTGCGTTGATCTGGATCAATGCGCAACGATCGCGGCCACGCAAGGCTTTTCCCCCCAGCGGAGGATGCCGCCCATGTCATCAGGCGAACTGCTCTACCTCGCCCTCGTGTTCGTCACCTTCGGCGGATTCGGCCTGGTTCTTGCCTACAACACGTGGCGCTATGACCGCATCCGCGGCGGCCGGCCGGAGACGCTGCGCTACGAGGACGCGCAGCACTGAACGTCCCATGTCGGCACCGGCCGCGCTGAACGCGGGCCCGCCACGCGCGCCGCCCTGTTTCAGCCGGTCATTCCACGGTGACCGATTTCGCCAGGTTGCGCGGCTGGTCCACGTCGGTGCCCTTCAGCACCGCCACGTGATAGGCCAGCAGCTGCACCGGAATGGCATACAGGATCGGCGCCACGAACGGATCGACCCGCGGCATCACGATGGCATCGACGGCAATGCCGGCCAGCTTCTCCGCCCCCTCGGCATCGCTCAGCACGATCACCTGCCCGCCGCGCGCCGCCGCCTCCTGGACATTTGACGCGGTCTTCTCGAACAGGGGTCCGCTCGGTGCGATGGCGATAATCGGCACGTTCCTGTCGATCAGCGCGATCGGCCCATGCTTCATCTCGCCGGCGGCATAGCCCTCGGCGTGGATGTAGCAGATCTCCTTCAGCTTCAGCGCCCCCTCCAGCGCGATGGCGAAATTGGCCCCCCGCCCGAGATACAGCACGTCGCGCGCCTCGGCCACGCGCCGCGCCACGCGCTGGATCGCCGCGGCGTCGTCCAGCACTTCGGCCGCCGCCGCCGGCACCGCCAGCAGCGCCTGCGTCAGCGCCGCCTCCCGCGCCGCGTCGATCGTCCCGCGCGCGCGGGCCACCGCGATGGCGAAGCATGCCAGCACCGTCAGCTGCGCGGTGAACGCCTTGGTCGAGGCAACCGCGATCTCCGGCCCCGCCACCGTCTGCAGCACCGCATCGGAATAGCGCGCCATGCTGCTCTCGGGCACATTCACCACCGACAGCACAGGCATGCCCTGGGATTTCATGTAGTGCAACGCTGCGATGGTGTCGGCCGTCTCGCCCGACTGGCTCACCAGCAGCCCCAGGCTGTCCGGCGGCATCGGCGGCTCGCGGTAGCGGAACTCGCTCGCCACATCGACATCGGCCGGCAGCCGGGCGATCTCCTCCAGCCAGTGCCGTCCGGCCAGCGCGGCGAAATACGCCCCGCCGCAGGCCGACAGGCTGACCCGCGCGAGCTTCGCGGGATCGAACGGCAACGGCGGCAGATGCACGGCCCGGCTCGCCGGGTCCACCATCTGGTGCAGCGTGTCGCCGATCACCCCGGGATGCTCGTGCAGCTCCTTCTCCATGAAATGCCGGTAGTTGCCCTTGCCCACCAGCGCCCCGGACAACGCCGTCAGCTTCACCTCGCGCTGCACCTCGGCATTGGCCGCGTCGTAGAACCGTGCGCCTTCACGCTCCACCACCGCCCAGTCGCCGTCGCGCAGGAAGGCGATGCGCCGGGTCAGCGGCGCCAGCGCCAGCGCGTCCGAGCCGATGAACATCTCGTCCTCGCCGAAGCCGATCGCCAGCGGCGCGCCGTGACAGGCGCCGACCAGCAACTCGGGGTGCCCGGCGAAGAGCATCGCCAGCGCGTATGCCCCCTCCAGCCGCGCCAGCGCCGCGCCGGCGGCGGCCACCGGGTCCATGCCGCGCTTCAGATGCAGATCCACCAGCTGGGCCACGGTTTCGGTATCGGTCTCGCTGGTGAACACCTGCCCGGCGGCCTCCAGCTCGGCGCGCAGCGCCGCGTGGTTCTCGATGATGCCGTTATGCACCACGGCCACCAGCGCGGTGCCGTGCGGATGGGCATTGCTCTCGGTCGGCGCGCCATGGGTGGCCCAGCGCGTGTGGCCGATCCCGGTGCTGCCGGCCAGCGGCGCGGCCTCCAGCACCTGGGCCAGGTTGACGAGCTTGCCCGGCGCGCGCCGCCGCTCGATCCGCCCGTCCACCAGCGTGGCGATCCCCGCGCTGTCATAGCCGCGGTATTCCAGCCGCCGCAGCGTCTCCAGCACCAGCGGTGCCGCCGGGCGGGTCGCGATCACGCCGATGATGCCGCACATGCCGGATACTCCGCTGTCGTATTGGCCCTAGGGCTTGGGCGTCTTGCGCCGGGCCGCGCGGAACGCGGCGGCCCGCCCCGCCTTGCTCTCCTGGCGGGCGCGGCCGAAGACCATGGCGTCGGCCGGCACGTCCTGGGTGATCACGCTGCCGGCGGTCACGATCGCGCCGTCGCCGATCGCCACCGGGGCCACCAGGATGGCATCGGAGCCCACGAAGACATCGGCCCCGATCACCGTGCGGTGCTTGGCGAAGCCGTCGTAGTTGCAGGTGATGGTGCCGGCGCCGACATTGGTGCGCGCGCCGATATCGGCATCGCCGAGATAGGCCAGGTGGTTGGCCTTCACGCCGCGCCCGAGGGTGGTCGCCTTCACCTCGACGAAATTGCCGACATGCGCCTCCTCGCCCACATCGGCGCCCGGACGCAGCCGCGCGAACGGCCCGATGACCGCGCCGGCCCGAACCACGCAGCCCTCCAGGTGGCAGAAGGCCCGAATCTCGGCCCCCGCCGCCACCGTCACGCCGGGGCCGAACACCACGTTCGGGCCGATCGTCACGTCCTGGCCGAACGCCGTGTCGGCGCACAGGAACACCGTCTCCGGCGCGGTCATGGTAACACCCGCCGCCATCGCGCCCAGCCGCAGCGCCTGCTGCACCGTGGCCTCCGCCACCGCCAGCTCGGCGCGCGAATTGATGCCGCGCAACTCCGCCTCCGAGCCCAGCACCGCGGCCACCTGCCTGCCGTCGCCGCGGGCCAGCCCCACCAGGTCGGTCAGGTAGTACTCGCCCGCCGCGTTGTCGTTGCGCACCGCCGCGAGCCAGCGCGCCATGTCCGCCGCCGGTGCGCACAGCACCCCGGCATTGCACAACCCGACCTCGCGCTCGGCGGCCGAGGCGTCCTTGAACTCGACAATGCGCTGGACATCGTCCTGCGGCCCGATCACCCGGCCGTAGCGCGCGGGATCGGCCGGCCGCATGGCCAGCAGCGCCAGCCCCGCCCCTTCCCGCCGCCGCGCCAGCAGCGCGCGCAACGTCGCCTCGGTGATCAGCGGGTTGTCGGCATACAGCACCGCCACGTCGCCGGCACCGAACTGCCCGACGGCCTGCAATGCGGCATGCGCGGTGCCCAGGCGCTCGGTCTGTTCCACGCAGGGGTGCGGGGCGGCGACCGCGCGCACCGCGTCCATGTCCGGCCCGACGACAACGACGATGCGGTCGAACACCGCCTCGCAGGTCGCAAGCAGGTGGCGCAGCATCGGCCGCCCGGCGATCGGATGCAGCGCCTTCGGCCGTGCGGACTTCATCCGCGTGCCGAAGCCGGCCGCCAACACGACGGCCGTCGTCGGCAGGGCAGGGGGGGGCAGGATGGTCATCGACCCATGGAGTAGCGGCCCGGCCTGTGTCGTGTCAAAAAAACCCTTTCCCGTTGCGCGTTCGCGCCCGCTCCGGCGCCGAGGATATGCCCATGCAGCCCCTTATGGTGTTCGACCTCGATGGCACGCTGGTGGACTCGGTGCCCGACCTGGCCGCGGCGCTGAATCGCCTTCTGGCCAGCCGCCGCCTGCCGGTGTTGAGCCGCAGCGATGTCGCCGGCATGGTGGGCGACGGCGTCCGCGTCCTGTTGGATCGTGCCTTCACGGCGCGCGGCACGGTGGCCGATGGCGCGGCGCTGGCCGATTTCCTTGCCGATTACGGCGCCAACGCGGCATGCGAGACCGAGCCGTATCCCGGCGTGCACGCGACGCTGGAGCGCTTCGCCGCCGCCGGCTGGCGCATGGCGGTCTGCACCAACAAGCCCGTGGCGCCGGCGCGCAGCCTGCTGGACGCGCTGGACCTCGCGCGCTTCTTCGCGGCGGTCGGCGGCGGCGACAGCTTTGCGGTGCGCAAGCCCGACCCCGGCCACCTGCTGGCCACCATCGCCGCCGCCGGCAGCAGCCCCGCCATGGCGGTGATGACCGGGGACCACCACAACGACGTGCTGGCGGCCGCCGGCCTGGGCATGCCGAGCATCTTCGCCGCCTGGGGCTATGGTCCCGCCGAGACCGGCGACCACGCCTCGGCGACGGCGACGGCGTTTCCCGACCTGTTCGAACTGGCCGAGGGGCTGCGTGCCTCGGGCGTCACCCGGGCAGGGTGATGCCGGCACGCTGGCACAGCGCCGCGTCGCGGATGCTGCATTCGCCCTGCGGATAGTCCGCTGCCTCGGCGCGGCACAGCCAGGCGATCACCTGGGCCGGCAGTTCCGGCGGCAGGTGGTCCTGGGGCAGGATCCGGCTGACCGGATTGAGGCCGGATGCCCGGATCTTCTCCTGCATCGCCGTGCGCACGCCGCCGGGGGCGAAGCCGTACACGCGCAGCCCGAGCGTGCCGTATTCCAGCATCAGCGACCGCCCGAGCATCGCCAGCCCGGCCTTTGACGCGCAGTAGCTGCCCCACCCCTCCAGCGGGCGGTGCGCCGCGCCGGAGCTGACATTGACGATCACCCCGCGGGTGGCCAGCAAATGCGGCAGGCAGGCGTGGATGGCGTGGTAGGCGCCGACCAGGTTGACCTGGATGGCGCGCGCCCATTGCACGGGGTCGGTCTGGTCCACCCGGCCGATCGGCTCGATCACGCCGGCATTGTTGACCAGGTGGTCCAGCCGGCCGAAATGCGCCGCCGCCGCATCGACCGCCGTCTTCACCGCCGCGTGGTCGGCCACGTCGCAGGCCAGCGGCATGACCTTCGGCCCCAGCCGCGCCGCCAGCGCGCGCAACTCGTCCCAGCGCCGCGCCGCGATGGCAACCGAGGCACCTTGCGCCACCAGGGTTTCCGCCACGGCCGCGCCGATGCCGACACTGGCGCCCATGACGAAGCTGACGGTCCCGGCGAGCGGGGCTGCGGACATGGCGTGTCTCCCGTTGTGCGATGCGTTCTTGGCGCAGCGCGGCGCTTCCGGCAACCTCGCGCCGATAAGGAGCACCCGCGATGCGCGACCCCGTTGCCGCCGTCACCGAAGCCGAGGCCAGTGGCGAGACCGCCGCGCTGTTCGCCGATATCCGCGCCGTGTACGGGGTGAGCGTGGTCAACCTGGTGTGGCGCCATCTCGCCACCATGCCCGGTGCGCTGGCCCATGTCTGGGGCAGCCTGCGCCCGCTCTACCTGGACGGCACGGTCGCGCGGGAGGCGGATGCGCTGCGCGCGGCGATCGCGGTGCCGCGGCCGCCGGCAGTGCCCGGCTTCGTGCTGGCGGCCGCCGGGCTGGACGACGCGGCGATGGACGGCGTGCGGCTGGTGATGACGGCCTATGACCGCACCAATGCGATGGCCTTGGTGGCGCTGTCCGCCGCCCGCGCCAGGCTGGCGGGCGTGCCGGCCGCGCCCTGGCGGCCGGGGGCGGCGCACCTGCCGGCGCCGGCTGCCCTGGCACTGCCGCCGCTGGTCGATCTTGCCGCCATGGCGCCGGCAACCGCGGAACTGGTGGCGGCGCTGAACCGGATGGGAGCCACGCACCCTGCGCCGGTGCTGGCCAGCATGTACCGCAACCTCGCGCATTGGCCGGCGTTCCTGGCCGTCGCCTGGGGCATCCTGGCGCCGTTGCAGGCGGACGGACAGTTGGTGCGCGCGATCGCCGGGGGGTTGGAGCTGGCCCAAGCCCGCGCCGCCGCCCTGCCGCGCGTGGCCGATGCGCCGTCGTTGGCATCCGACCAGGCTGGGCGTGTCGATGCCGCCTTGGCGCTGTTCACCGGCGATGCCATCGCGCGCATGCTGGTGGTCACCCGCGTGCTGCGCACCGCCGTCGGGTAGCCGCGCGGCGGATGCCGCTTCATACTGGCGGTCCCCCGCCCTTGCCCCGGAGCACCCCATGTCCACCCGCGACCACGCCATGTCCTCGGCCCTGGCCTTCTTCGACGGCGGCGGCTTCCGCGACCGCCTCGCCCACCTGGTCGCCATCCCCTCCACCATGCAGGACCCGGCCTTTGAGAAGGACGTCTGGCGCTACCTGCGCGAGGCGATCGTCCCCTGGGTCACCCGCATGGGCTTCAAGGCCACCATCCACGACAACCCCCGCCCCGGCTTCGGCCCGATCCTGGTCGCCGAGCGCATCGAGGACCCCGCCTACCGCACCGTGCTCACCTACGGCCACGGCGACACCGTGCGCGGCCTGGACGAGCAGTGGGACGAGGGCCTCAAGCCGTGGGAGCTGATCGAACAGGGCGACCGCTGGTACGGTCGCGGCACCGCGGACAACAAGGGCCAGCACGCCATCCACCTCACCGCGCTCGGCTACGTGATCGCCGCGCGCGGCGGCAAGCTCGGCTTCAACCTCAAGCTGGTGCTGGAAATGAGCGAGGAGCGCGGCTCCACCGGCCTGCGCGAATTCGTCGCCGCCCACGCCCGCGAACTGGCCGCCGACGTGCTGATCGCCTCGGACGGCCCGCGCGTGGCGGCGGCGATCCCCACCGTGACCACCGGCACCCG
>JADLHF010000115.1 GCA_020848935.1 Acetobacteraceae bacterium | reverse complement strand
TCGGCGTTGATGGACAGCGACAGGTCGGACAGCGCGGTCATCGGGCCGTAGCGCTTGGTGACGTGGTTGGTTTGCAGGAGGGGGGTGGGGCCGGTCATCTTGTGGCTCCGGCGGGAGTAAGGAAGAGCCTTCTTTTTGTGAACAAAAAGAAGCAAAAAAACTTTATCCGTTTGGTTGGGGGTTGTAGTGCCCCCCTCCGGCTCCCCCCGTGGAGGACGGGGGGAGGGAAGCAGGTCATTACGTTTTTTTGCTTCTTTTTGTTCACAAAAAGAAGAGTCTTCCTTTCTTGCGTCATGCGAAGTGGCACGCGGCCTGGTGGCTGGGGGCGAGGGTCCGCACGGCGGGTTTTTCGCTGCGGCAGCGGTCCTCGGCGCGGGGGCAGCGGGGGTGGAAGGCGCAGCCGGAGGGCAGGTCGCGCAGCAGGGGGGCGAGGCCGGGGATGCCCTGCATGGTGCCGCGGGCGGCGAGCGAGGGCAGGGAGGAGATCAGCGCCTGGGTGTAGGGGTGGCGCGGGGTGGTGATGATTTCGGCGATCGGGGCGACTTCGACCAGGCGGCCGGCGTACATGACGCCGAGGCGGTCGACGAACTGCGCCATCAGGCCCATGTCGTGGCCGACCAGGATGATGGCGCAGCCGAGGTCGCGCTGGACGCGGGCGAGGGTTTCCATCACCTGGCGCTGGACGACGACATCGAGCGCGCTGGTGGGTTCGTCGGCGATGATGACTTTGGGGCGCAGGCAGATGGCAATCGCGATGCAGGCGCGCTGCTTCATGCCGCCGGAGAGTTCGTGCGGGTAGAGGTCGGCCACGTCCGGGCGCAGGCCGACGGTGCGCAGGAGCTCGGCGACGCGGGCGTGCAGTTCGGGTGCGGAGAGTGCCACGCCGTGGTCGCGGAAGGCGTCGGCGAGCTGGTCGCGGATGCGCATGACCGGGTTCAGCGAGTTCATCGAGCCCTGGGGGACCATGGCGATGCCGGCCAGGCGCAGGCGGCGCATGGCTTCGTGGTCCAGTGCCGAGAGTTCGGTGCCGTCCAGGGTGACGCGGCCGCCGGTGATGCGGCCGGGTGGGCGGATCATGCGCAGGATGGCGAGCGCCATGGTGGATTTGCCGGAGCCGGATTCGCCGGCCAGGCCGAGCCGCTCGTTCGCGTCCAGGGTGAAGGAGACGTCGTCCACCGCGTGCACGGCGCCGAGCGGGTGGTCGAACTGCACCCGCAGGCCCTCGACCGACAGGACGGCGCTCATGCCGATGTCCCGCTCATGCTGATTTTCTCAGGCGGGGGTTGGCATATTCGTCGAGCCCGACGGTGACGAAGAACAGGCCGAGGAAGACCAGCACGATGATCACGGTCGGCGCCAGCCACCACCACCACCAGCCGTTGATCATGGCGGCGTTGAAGTTCACCCAGTAGAGCGTCATGCCCAGGGTGGGCGCGTCGATCGGGCCGAGGCCGAGGACTTCGAGACCGATGGAGGCGAGGATGGCGCTGGAGACGGCGTTGACAAGGGTGGCGGCGAGGTAGGGCAGCAGGTTCGGCATAAGCTCGAAGAAGATGATCGCGGGGCCCGACATGCCGGACATGCGGGCGATTTCGACGTAGCCGCGTTCGCGCAGGCTGAGGACCTGGGCGCGGATGGTGCGGGTGGGGTTCAGCCAGGCGAGCGAGGCGACGACGAGGGCCATCTGGTTCACGCTGAGCCCGCCGCGGATGCCGACGGCGATGATGATGAGGACGAGCAGGCCGGGCACGGTGAGGCCGATATCGGCGATGCCGCGGATGATGGTGTCGGCCCAGCCGCGGTAATAGGCGGCGGCGAAGGCCAGCACGGTGCCGATCGCCACGCCGAGGATGCCGGCGATGAAGCCGATGCGCAGGGTGAGCGGGGTGCCGGCGACCATCACCGCCAGCAGGTCGCGGCCCTGGCGGTCGGTGCCGAAGGGGTAGCGCCAGGAGGGCGGCTGGAGCGGGCGGACCGACAGCGCGCGGGCGTCTTCGACATCGACGACGAAATGGCCGGTGACCACGAACACCACCAGCAGCAGCAGGAGCGAACTGCCGACCAGCAGCGACAGGTTGCGGCGGAAATAGCGGATCAGGCCGCGCATCTTCAGGTGCGCCCCATCTCAGCTTCGCTGGTAGGTGATGCGGGGGTCGAGCAGGGGATAGACGAGGTCAAGGATCAGCGTGGCCAGGCCGAGGGCGACGATGACGGTGAAGACGATGCCCTGGATCAGGAAATGGTCGTTCTCGCGGATCGCCTGGAACAGCAGGGTGCCGATGCCGGGGTAGCCGAAGATCACCTCCACCAGCACGGCGCCGGAGAGGATCTGGCCGAGGGCCAGCGCGAGGGCGGTGATTTGCGGCAGGATGGCGTTGCGCAGGCAGTAGCGCAGGAAGATGGTGAGGCTGCGCAGGCCCTTGCCCTCGGCGAAGACCACGTAGTCCTCGCCCATGGTGGTGACCATCATGCCGCGCATGCCCAGTGCCCAGCCGCCGATCGAGACCAGGATGATCGACAGCGCCGGCAGGGTGGCGTGGCGCACCACGTCGAGCACGAAGGCAAGGCTCAGCGCGGGCTGCACGCCGACCGAGTAGCCGCCGAAGATCGGCAGCAGCGGGACCTGGAACGCCAGCAGGTACATCAGGATCAGGCCCAGCAGGAAGAACGGGATGGCATGCAGCGCCCAGAGCGGGGGCATCAGCCAGGCCATCCAGCGTGGCGCGCGCGGCCAGGCGAGCAGGGCGCCGAGCAGGGTGCCGATGACGAAGGACAGCAGCGTGGTCATGCTGAGCAGGCCGATGGTCCAGGGGATGGCCTCGGTGATCATCTCGGCCACCGTGCGGGGGTAGTTGGCGATGGAATAGTTGAAGTCCAGGCGCGCGACATCGCCGAGATAGTTGAAATACTGCTCCCACAACGGCCGGTCCAGGCCGAAGCGCTTTTCGTACAGCTTCACCATGTCGTCGATGCCCTGGTGCACGTAGCCGCCCAGGGCGGCCTGTTGCAGCAGCTTGGTGCGCACCGGGTCCTGGCCCGAGAGCTTGGGCAGGAAGAAGTTCAGCGAGGCGGCCAGCAGGACGATGACCGCGAACACGCCGCAGCGCCGGACAATGTCGATCATCCGCACCGCGGCGTCTCCGTTCGCGCCCGTGTCAGGCCGGTTGCAGGTTCCACAGCACCATCGGGAAGGTCAGGTGCCAGTGGGCGCCGTTGACATACGGATTTTCGGCGGTGGGCCAGTTCTTCCAGTAGGTCGTGTTCATCGGGATGCGGTGGTAGTTCTGCACCAGCTGGATATCGGGCAGTTCGGGCAGCCAGATTTCCATCGCGGCGCGGAAGATTTCCACCAGCTTCCTGGTGTTGTCGGGTGCCACGGCGAACATCTCGTCCACCAGCTTGTCGTAGGCGGCGTTCTTCCAGCGGGCGAAGTTCACCTGATGGCCGCCGGGCACCGCGATGGACGAGCCCTGGTAGAGCCGCAGGGTGGCATAGGGCTCGTTGATCGAGCCGCCATGGCCGTAGATGCTGCCGGTGTACTGGCCCTTCTGGAAGCGGTCGTCGAAGTCGGGCGGCAGGCCGAGGCTGGATTCGATGCCGCGGCGCTTGAACATCTCCACCAGCACCGGACCCATCGCGGGGCCGGAGCCGCCGAAGCCGATGATGTCGACGTTGACGCGCTTGCCGGCGGCATCGGCCCAGAAGCCGCCGCTGTCCTTCTTGAAGCCGGCGCCGGACAGCAGCGCGTCGCCCTTCTTGGGGTCGAAGCCGTTGGTGTCGTGCTTGGCGAGCAGGTCCTTGACCGAATCGAAGTACGGCTGGAGCGGCGGGTATTGCGGCATCGGCAGCTTGGACGGCGTGCAGGCGCCGAGATAGGCGACGTCGATCAGCTGGTCGCGGTCGATGTAGTTGCTGAGCGCCCAGCGGACCTCCTTGCGGTCGAACGGCTTGACCTCGTTGTTGAGGTACAGCGAGATCGGCCACCAGTCCATGTAGCCATACGGCGATTTCTGGCCGGCATGGGTGATGATCTTCGGGTTCTGGCGGAACAGGGTGGGGAAGGTGGCCGGCTGCATGCCGGTGCCGGCGTCGAGCTGGTTGGTGATGAGGAGCTGGGCGGTCTGCTGCTCGCCGGCGAAGGGCAGCCAGATGTTGCGCTCCACGGCCGGCAGCGGGGCGAGGCCGCGCTCGGCGGCCCACCACTTGGCGCGGCGGTCGAACACCTTCTGCTGCGGGGTGGCCTGGGTGACCTGCCAGGGGCCGGTGGTGACGGGCCAGCCCTTGGCGATGTCGAAGTGCTTGAAGGTGGTGAAGTCCTGGCCCGCGAAGATGTGCTTCGGCACGATGTAGACGCCGATGTCGTATTTGTAGGTCATGAAGAAGAAGAAGCGCGGCGAGGGGATCTTGAAGTCCACCACGACGGTGTTGGCGTCGGTCGCGGTGGCCTTCTCGACCGCCTGGTGCACGTCCACGCCCCAGCGCACCTTCGGGCCGAGGTCGCGCAGGCTGTTCAGGGTGAAGGCGACATCCTCGGCGCTGAACGGCGCGCCGTCGCTCCAGGTGATGCCGGGGCGGGTCTTGATGGTCAGCTGCTTGAAGTCCGGTGCGAATTTGTAGCTTTCGGCCAGCCACATGTAGGTCTTGTCGGCGAAGGCGCTGTAATAGGCCAGCGGCTCGTAGATCAGGTTGGGGCCGTTCTGGTGGTTGGCGCCGATGGAGTACGGGTTCCACAGCTCGAAATCCACCCAGCGGCCTTCGCGCCCGCTCCAGGACAGGATCATGGTGCGGTTGCGCGGGGGGGCGGCGGGCTGGGCGTGTGCGCCGCCCTCCGGCGCCTGCCACGGCAGGGCGATGGCGGTGCCGGCCAGCACGCTGGCCTTCAGCAGCGCGCGGCGGCTCGGCATGGGGTGCGTGGCGGTCTTGCTGTCCTGGGCCATTGGCTGATCCTCTCCTGCGGGGTGTCGCGGGGTGCGCCCGCTGCCTTGACGCGCAGTAGTGCCGGGGCGGGCGGTGGCGTCAAGCGGTGTTCCGTCCTGCCTGGTCACCCCGTGTAGGGGCGGCCCCAGGCCTCGCGGAACACCACGTCGGCCAGCGCCGTGCGGCCGACCGGACCGAAATTTCCCAGCGGCCAGCCGATCGGCAGGATGGCATAGGAGCGCACGCCTTCCGGCAGGCCCAGTGCGGCCTCGGCCTCCCTGGCATACAGCAGGTGGCGGGTGGTGAGCGTGGCGCCGAGGCCGAGGGCGCGGGCGGCCAGCAGCATGTTCTGCACGGCGGGGTAGATCGAGGCGCCGGACCAGCGGGTGGGGGTGGCGGTGCCTTCGTCCAGGCACGCGACGATCCAGACCGGGGCTTCGTGGAAATGCTCGGTCAGGTATTCCACCGCGTGGTGCTGGCGGGCGTATTTTTCCCTGGTGATGCCTGGTGGCGGCGGGCTGGCGGCGTAGCGCGGGCCGACCACTTCGTCGAACGCCTTCTTGTACCAGACCTGGACGGCCTGTTTCACCGCGGGGTCGGTGATGACCAGGAAGCGCCAGCGCTGGAAATTGCCGCCGTTGGCGGCGCAGACGCCGGCCTCCAGGATCTTGCGGATCAGGTGGTCGGGCACCGGGTCCGGCTTCAGCCGGCGCATGGCGCGGGTGGTGCGGATGATCTCGAACACGTCGTTCATGCGGTTTTCCCCCGAGGCGACAGGAACCAGTCCACCAGCGCGGGCTGGGCGTCGCGCGGGTAGGTGTGCGACAGGTCGTCCAGCTCGACATAGGTCACGTCCGCGCCGGCCGCGCGGAAGGCGTCGCGCGCCGTGCGGGCGGTGTCCACCGGGAACATCCAGTCCAGCGCGCCATGGACCAGGTGGATCGGCAGGCCGGCGAGGCGCGCCCGTTCGCTCATCTCGATCAGGATCGGGTGGAAGCTGGCGGCGAAGGGGGCGAGGTGGGTGAAGCGGCTGTCGGACTGCACGCCGGACAGCAGGGTGAAGGTGCCGCCGTCGCTCATGCCGGTGAGCAGCAGGCGGGCGGGATCGACCGGCCAGCGCGCGGCGATGAAATCGACCATGCGGGTGATGTTCGGGGTGTCGATATCCTCGCCGGCCAGGGCCCAGGTGCCGCCGATGGCGGTGGGGGCGGCGACGATCAGCCCGCGGCTGCGCGCCGTGCGCACCCAGTGCCACAGGAAGCTGCGGCCATGCCCGCTGCCGCCGTGCAGGGCGACGACCAGCGGGCGCGGGGTGTCGTCGCGCGTGTCCTCCGGCACGAACAGGGAGAAGCCGCCGCGCTGGTCATGGGTATTCTCGGCGTGCAGCACGCCGCGGTTGGGCTGGCCCATGCCCTGGGCCAGGTCGGCCTTCAGGGCGGCGTCGTCGCGCCGGTCGGGGTCGAGGAAGAACAGGCTGACTTCCGGCAGCACGCGGGCGAGCGGGAACAGGGCTTCCTGGGCCTGGGCCTCGGCGCGCAGGGCGCGGTAGGCGCGGCGGATGTCGCGTCCGGCGGCGGCCAGGCGCAGCCCGGCCCAGGCTTCCAGCGTGGCCTCGGCCGCCCGTTCGACCTGGGCGCGGAAGGCGGCCAGCGGCGCGGGCCAGTCCGCGGTGCGGAAGGGTTCGAACGCGGCCGTCAGCGCATCGTCCGGCGCGCCGACGGCGTCCAGCACGGCATCGAGGTCGCCGGGGTGCAGGTGGCGCGCCACGAAACCGAGCGGCGCCAGGGCGGCCATCAGCGCATCGATGGTGGCCGCGATGGTCGATTCCAGGCTGGCGGCATGGACCATCAGCCGAGCGAGGGCCGCCCGGCATCCACCCAGGCGCGATACTCGGCCATGGTGCGCTCGCCGGCGGGGTAGAAGCCGGATATCGGCTCGCCGAGTTCGACGCGGCGCTTGATGTAGGCCTCGACCTGTTCCTGTTCGAGCCCGGAGATCGCGACCTTGTCGGCCAGGTGGCGTGGGACGACCACCACGCCGTCCTCGTCGCCCACCACGATATCGCCGGGGAAGACCAGCGTGCCGCCGCAGCCGACCGGCTCGTTGATGCCGACCGCCAGCACGGTGGCGGTGTTCGGCGGCGGGGTGAAGGTGCGGGCGTGCACCGGCAGGTCCATCGCCATCAGCGGGCCGGCATCGCGCATGGCGCCATCGGTGACCAGGCCGGCGATGCCGCGCACGATCATCCGCGCCGCCAGGATGTCGCCGACGGCGCCGCCGCCGATGTCGCCGCCGGCATCGATGACGATGACGCTGCCGGGCTCGCTTTCCTCGATCGCGCGGCGGGTGGGGTTTTCCGCGGCGGCCAGGTTGGCCATGGTCTTGTCCAGGTCCTCGCGCAGCGGGGCGTAGCGCAGGGTGACCGCCGGGCCGACGAAGCGCGACGTCGCCGGGTTCAGCGGGCGGATGTTGCGCGGCGACCGGGTGCGCAGCCCCGCGACCTTGATCAGCTGCGAGGTCAGCGTGGCGGTGCTGACATGGCGCAGCTTGGCCAGCGTGTCGGGTGCCAAGGTTTCGCGTGCCTGGTCGGTCATGGACGTGTCCCCGCAATCGGTGCGCCGAACTCTAGCAGGTGCCTGCCGAAAGGTGGCAAGATGGCGCCAGCCAAAAAGGAGCATGCGCCATGAGCACCGCCGATCCGAACCGCGTCATCGTCACCGGGGAAAACCCCTTCATCCGCCTCAGCGAAACCGATGGCGGCGAGGTCACCACCAGCGCCAGCTTCTGGCGCATCGTGTTCTCGCCGGGCGGGCCGGGCCATGTGCTGTACCTCAAGAGCGAGCTGACCCAGAACGCCTGGCGCATCTACACCGACAACATCGCCATGGCGCGCTGGCTGCAGACCAGCGTGCAGGGCATGCTGAACGCCGAGCTGAAGGACCTCACGATCCCGGTGTTCGACGCCCACTTCACCCGCAGCGGCGATTTCCGCGATGCCTGGACCGAGAGCCTGACCAGCTACGACGAGGAGATCGCGCTGACCTGGTACAACCCCGGCGATCCCCTGCTGCTGCATACCGACCCGAAATCCGATCCGGGGCGCCATCTCGGCCTGTGCACCGTGCTGGTGCCGTGCGCCGGGGCGCAGCTGACGCTGAACGGCGTGGCCGCGAAGGGCCGGCCGTGGCCGCGCGATCGCGAAGGCCGGCCGTTCAGCACCTGCGCCCTGGCGTTTTCGGAAAGCTGGACCGAGGCGCGGTGAAGCCGGCCACCTCGCCCAGCGCGCTGCTGGTGCAGGCGGCACTCGGCGACGGGTTCGCGGTGCTGGAATTCGATGCCAGCACCCGCACCGCCGCCGAGGCGGCCGCGGCGATCGGCTGCACGGTGGGGCAGATCGCCAAGTCGATCCTGTTCCGCGCCGCATCCGGCCGCCCGGTGCTGGTGGTGGCGTGCGGCACCAACCGGGTGGACGAAGGCAAGGTTGCCGCCCTGCTGGGCGAGCCGGTCGGGCGCGCCGATGCCGCGTTCGTGCGCGCGGCGACCGGCTATGCCATCGGGGGCGTGCCGCCGGTGGGGCACGCGACCGCGCCGCGGGTATTGCTCGACCGCGACCTCGCCGGGTTCGACAGCATCTGGGCGGCGGCCGGCACGCCGAATGCAGTGTTTCGCCTGACCCCGGCCGACCTCTCCCGCCTCACCGGGGCGGGCTTCGCCGATATCGCCAAGCCCGGCTGACCCTCAGCGCGCCCGGTCCAGCGCGGCCGCCGCCGCGCGCCGCCGCGCCTCCTCGGCCACCGGCGCATCGACGATCGCCATGCCCACCGGCGCCAGCGCCACCCCGGCCAGCTTCACGTGCTGCCAGGCGAAGGGAATGCCGATGATGGTGATCGCGCAGGCCAGGGCCAGCATCAGGTGGCCGAGCGCCAGCCAGAAGCCCAGCAGCACCAGCCACACCAGGTTGCCGATCAGGCCCAGCGCGCCGGTGCCCAGGTCGTCCTGCCCGGTCAGCGTGCGCCGGCTGATCGCCACCCGGCCGAACGGCCACAGGGTGAACATCGCGATGGTGAAACAGGCCCGCGCCCAGGGAATGCCGATCAGCGAAATCGCGCACAGCACCCCGGCGAAGCACCACAGCAGCGCCATGACGAACCCGCCCGGGACCGCCCAGATGATGTTTCCCAGCAGCAGCAGGATCGGTGCGTTGCGCGTTCCGCTCATCGTGTTCTCCCGCAGCGCGACATGGCGGCGCCGTTGCCTTGCGGCCTGGTGAAGCATGCCTCGCCAGGCAGGGAACCATGGCGGGCGGCGGATATCACGGCAATATCGCTGATCCCTGGGCAAGGCATCGGGCGATCCACGAGCGCGGCATCAGCGGCCCGCTGCGGACGTATCTGGCGATGCCGGGCGCCATGCGCCATCGGTGCCTACGCCTGGGGCACGGCACCGGAGCATGGCGGGATCGGGGGGCGGGGCCTGATGGCCAGCACCCACGCGGGCGCCGCCTTCGACCTGGTGGTGACCTCGGACCTCGTGGGGCATGTGCGGCGGCCGATGCCGGCCTTTGCGCAGAGTGGCCGGATCCTGCGGCCGGGCGGGCATCATGGGTTCAGCATCCCGGTGCCGATGCCGCCGCGCGGCACCGGCGCCCGACCCGTGCCCGCGATTTCCGGCCTGCGCTCTTCTCCTACTCTCCCATCCGCCACCCTGGCGGCGCGATCTTCTCCACCACCAGTTCGATCTCGTGGCAGCCTTCGGGATGGATATCGGGCGGCAGGTCGTAGCGGTACCCGGCGTCGTTCTCGGCCAGGTGGCGCACGCGATAGGTGTTGGGCCGCAATGCGGCCTCGAACTCCGCCAGCAATGTGGTGGGGGTGTAGGTGCGGCGGTGGTCGGAGTTCCAGCGCGACGGCACCCGCCAGCGGCGCTCGTAGAGATGGGCGCTGGGCACCACCGTGATGATGTGCCCGCCGACGCGCAGCACGCGGTGCCATTCCTGGATCGCGCGGAGGTGGTCGGCGATATGCTCCAGGCAATGGCTGGAGTAGACCGCATCCTGGCTGGCATTGGCGAAGGGCAGGGTGTGCCCGTCATAGCCGGGGTAGTCGATATCGATGCCGATCGCGCCCGGCATGATCGGCACCACGCTGCCGGGCTCGCCATAGCCCTGGAAGCCGATATCCAGCACGTCGGGCCCGGTGATGAACCGGGTCCAGAAGCCGCTGTCGATCTTGGCGGCGAAACTCTTGAGCGATTCCCGCCCCACCTTGCGGTCGCGCTCGCCGGACAGGTCGGGCGGCCGGCGGGCCGCCAGCGGCTGCCAGGCCAGGCGGCGCAGCAGCAGGCCGAGGTAGCGCATGTCGCCGCCCAGGCCGAGCCGGGCCGGCTGGACGCAGGTGGGGATGTGCAGGTCAAGCTCCACCCGCCCGGTGGGGCCCAGCGCCGCGGGCGGGATCTCGACATTGCGCGGCCGCAGCGCGCTGTCCATCACGATCCAGGATGGCAGGCGGTGGCCGTTCACCCGCACCATCACGCGCTGTTCCGCCACCCGCCCGCGCGCGACGTAGCCGAGCAGTTCCAGCGTCAGCACCACCCCGCCGGGCGGCGAGTCCGGCAGGCGGAAGGCGATGCGCACGTGCTCGCCATCGGTCCAGCGGCCGTGCTGCTCCGGGCGCGACAGGCCGGAGCAGACGAAATATCCGGCCATGTCCGGGCTGTTCAGCGCGATCCCGGCCGGGGGCAGGGGCAGCAGCGCATCGGTGTCGCTCATGACGGTTCCCGCCCGCGCATGCGATCACGCCGATCCGGGCCGCACCGCCCGCCCCGTGCGCAGCGATTGCGCCGCGGCATCGGCCAGCAGCAGGGCCGCCAGCCCGTCGCGCCCATCCGGGCGTGGCGCGCGGCCATCGGTCACGGCGGCGACGAATTCGTCCAGCTCCGCCCGGTACGCAGCGGCGTAGCGTTCCAGGAAGAAGGGTTGTGCCGGCGCGGTGGTGAAGCCGGCCGGCCCCGCCTGTTCCAGCGTGTTCAGCACCACGTTGCCGGCGCGCAGCATGCCGGTGGCGCCATGCGCCTCGATCCGCTGGTCGTAGCCGTAGCTGGCGCGGCGCGAATTGCTGATGCTGCACAGCCGGCCCGAGGCGGTGCGCAGGGTGATCAGCGCGGTGTCGACATCCCCGGCATCGCCGATCGCGGGATCGACCAGGCAGGAGGCGGCGGCGAAGACGTCCACCACCGCCTCGTCCAGCAGGAAGCGCGCCATGTCCAGGTCGTGGATCGCCATGTCACGGAACAGCCCGCCGGAGGCCGCGACATAGGATGGCGGCGGCGGGCCGGGGTCGCGGCTGGTGATGGCCAGCACCTCCACGGCGCCGATCCCGCCGGCATCCAGGGCCGCCTTCAGCGCGGCGAAGTTCGGGTCGAAGCGCCGGTTGAAGCCGACCATCAGCGTGATGCCGGCCCGCTCGGCAGCTTCCACGCAGGCCCGTGCCCGTGCGGCGTCGAGGTCGATCGGCTTCTCGCAGAACACCGCCCGGCCCGCCGCCGCGGCGCGTTCGATGAAGCCGGCATGGGTTGGCGTGGGCGAGGCGATCAGCACCGCGGCAGCGTCGAACGCGGCATCCAGCGCGATCGCCTGGCAGCCGCACGCCGCGGCCAGCCGCGAGGCCGCCGCCGTGTCGGGGTCGGTGATGCCCACCAGGCGGGCGCCGGCGTGGGCGGCGATGTTGCGGGCGTGGATCCGGCCGATCCGCCCCGCGCCGATCACGGCGATATCGAGCATGCGCCCATCCCTTGTTGCCCATCCCTTGTTGCCAAGCAAACGCTCGTCGTTTGCGTCCTGTATTGCCAAGCAAACGCTCGTCGTTTGCGTCGTGGTGGATTACCCAAGCGCCTGCCGGCCATCAACCGCTCGCCCCGAATATCGGCGGTTCGGCTCGTTGGTGCCGGTCCGCCCGCCATGGAAGGCCGCGGGATGAAACGAATGGACGGCGAGGCATGAATGAAGTTTTTTTGCTTCTTTTTGTTCACAAAAAGAAGTCTTCTTCCTCCTCTTCTTCGCTTCCTCAAGCCCCGATGAAAACCGCCCGCCGCTTCTCCAGGAACGCCCGCGTCCCTTCGGCGTGATCCGCGCTGGTGGCGCACTGGGCGATGATCGCCTCGGCGGCGGCAAGGTTTCGCCGGCTCTCGTCGCGCGCCAGTTCGGCCAGGGCCAGCTTGGTGCCTTTCTGGGTCAGCGGCGCGCCGGCGGCGATGCCGGCGATGTAGTCGGCGGCGAAGGCGTCCAGCGCCTCGTCGGCCAGCACGTGGTTGACCATGCCCAGCCGCAGCGCCTCCTCGGCGTTGTACTGGCGGGCGGTGAACATGATTTCGCGGGTGGTGGACAGGCCGACCAGCTCGACGATGCGGCGCAGCCCTTCCACGGGATAGCCGATCGAGAGCTTGGCCGCCGGGATGCCGAAGCGCGCGGCGGTGTTGGCCAGGCGCAGGTCGCAGTTGATGGCCAGCGCCATGCCGCCGCCCAGGCACCAGCCGCGGATGATGGCCACCGTGGGCTTGGCCACGTCGTGCACGGCGGCACAGGCGGTGGTGAAGGCGCCGCCGCCGCGGGTCACCGGGCCCTCGGCATTGTCGAAGCGCGAGATATCGGCGCCGGAGGCGAAGGCCTTGCGCCCGCTGCCCTCCAGGGTGATGACCCGCACCGCGGGATCGGCGCCGAAGCCCTGCACGGCGGCGGTGATGGCCTCCCACATCGGGTTGGAGATGGCGTTGTGGCGCTGCGGGTTGTCGATCACGATCGCACCGACCGCGCCCTCGCGCCGTGCGATGATGGTGCCTTCGCCAGCCATGCCCGTCTCGCCAGCCATATCGGTCTCCTGTCCGCGCGCGCAGTATGCCGCAGCGCGGCGTCAGCCGTCGAGCAGGTGGCAGGCGGCGAGGTGGCCGGGGCTGCCTTCCTGCAACACCGGCGTCTCGGTCTTGCAGCGCGGCATGACATAGGGGCAGCGGGTGTGGAAGGCGCAGCCGGGCGGCGGGCGCACCGGGCTGGGCACGTCGCCCTCCAGCAGCTTGCGCGCGCGCTTCAGCCGCGGATTCGGCACCGGCACGGCGGCCAGCAGCGCCTGGGTATACGGATGCTGCGGGCGCAGGAACAGCTCGCGCTTGTCGGCGTATTCCACGATGCGGCCCACGTACATCACCGCCACGCGATGGCTGATGTGCTCCACCACCGCCAGGTCGTGGGCGATGAACAGGTAGGACAGCCGGTGCTCGCGCTGCAGATCCATCAGCAGGTTGATCACCTGCGCCTGGATCGACACGTCCAGCGCCGAGACCGGCTCGTCGGCCACGATCAGCCGCGGGTTCAGCGCCAGGGCGCGCGCGATCGACACGCGCTGGCGCTGCCCGCCGGAGAACTGGTGCGGAAAATTGCCCATCTGCGCCGCGCGCAGCCCCACCTGCTGGAAGATCTCCGCGGTGCGTTCGTCCGCCTCCCGCCCGCTGGCCACCCCATGCACCAGCAGCGGCTCGCGCACGATGGCGCCGGCGGTCATGCGCGGGTTCAGCGAGCTGAACGGGTCCTGGAACACCATCTGCATCTGCCGCCGGAACGGGCGCATCGCCAGCTTGGACAGCCGGGTGACATCGGTGCCGCCCAGGCGGATGCTCCCCGCGGTCGGCTCGATCAGCCGCATCACGGTGCGCGCCACGGTGGACTTGCCGCAGCCGCTCTCGCCCACCAGGCCGAGCGTCTCGCCCTCGGCGATGCTGAAGCTGACGCCATCCACCGCATGCACCTGGCCCACCAGCCGGCGCAGCAGCCCCTTGCGGATCGGAAAATGCTTCTTGAGGCCCTCAACCTCGATGACCGGCATGGTCATGCGCCACCGCCATACAGCCGCTCGGCATGCCAGCAGGCCACGAAATGCCCCGGCCGCCGCTCGATGTAGTCGGGATAGGTGGCGCGGCAGGTGTCGTCGGCATGGCCGCAGCGCGGCGCGAACGCGCACCCCACGGGCAGGTCGGACAGCGCGGGCACCATGCCGGGGATCTCCTGCAACCGCTCCGCCTCCCCGCTGCCGGCGGTCTCCTCGCCGCCCAGCACCGCCAGCCGCGGCACCGAGGCCATCAGCCCGTGGGTGTAGGGATGCAGCGGCGTATCGAACAGATCCTCGACGGTGGCCTCCTCGATCTTGCGCCCGGCATACATCACCACCACCCGATGCGCCGTCTCGGCCACCACGCCGAGGTCATGGGTGATCAGGATCACCGCCGTGCCGCGCTCCTGCTGCAACTTCACGATCAGGTCCAGGATCTGCGCCTGGATGGTGACATCCAGCGCGGTCGTGGGCTCGTCGGCGATCAGCACCTTCGGGTTGCACGCCAGCGCCATGGCGATCATCGCCCGCTGGCGCATCCCGCCCGAAAGCTGGTGCGGATACTCGCGCGCCCGCTGCGCCGGTTCGGGAATGCGCACCAGGTCCAGCATCTCGACCGCCCGCGCCCACGCCTCGGCCCGGCTCACGTCCTGGTGCAGCCGCACCGCCTCGGCGATCTGGTCGCCGATGCTGATCACCGGGTTCAGCGAGGTCATCGGCTCCTGGAAGATCATCGAGATGTCGTTGCCGCGCACCGCGCGCATCGCCTCCTCGTCCAGCGCCAGCAGCTCGCGGCCCTCCAGCTTAACCGTTCCCGCCTCGATCCGCCCCGGCGGCGTCGGCACCAGCCGCATCACCGACAGCGCCGTGATGCTCTTGCCGCAGCCGCTCTCGCCGACGATCGCCAGCACCTCGCCGCGCCCCACCTGGAACGACACGCCGTCCACCGCGCGCACCAGCCCCTGGCGCGTGAAGAACAGCGTGCGCAGCCCCTCCACCTCAAGAACCGGAGCCTCGGTCATCCGCGCTGCCTCGGGTCCAGGATGTCGCGCAACGCATCGCCCAGCAGGTTGGTGCCGAACACCGCCAGGCTGATCGCCACCCCCGGGAAGATCACCAGCCACGGCGCGCTGCGCATGTATTCCGCCGCCGACTCCGACAGCATCCGCCCCCAGGACGGGAACGGCTCCGGCACCCCCAGCCCCAGGAACGACAGCGACGCCTCGGTCAGGATGGTCGAGCCCAGCTGCGCCGTCGCCAGCACGATCAGCGGCGCCACGGTGTTCGGCAGGATATGGCGGATCGCCAGCCGCCACTCGCTCATCCCGATCGCCTGCGCCGCCTCCACGAACGCCAGCTCGCGCAGCGCCAGCGTGTTGGAGCGGATCACCCGCGCCACCGAGGGCACCAGCGGAATGGCGATGGAAATGATGGTGTTGGGCAGCGACGGCCCCAGTGCGGCGGCAAACACCAGCGCCAGCACCAGCAGCGGCAGCGCCTGCATGATGTCCATCACCCGCTGCACGATCAGGTCGAACCAGCCGCCCAGATAGCCGCTGGCCAGCCCCACCGACACGCCGATCAGGCAGCCCAGCGTGGTCGAGCCGATGCCGACGGCCAGCGAGATGCGCGCCCCGTACACGATGCGGGCATAGACATCGCGGCCCATGAAATCCGCCCCCATCCAGAATGTCCCGCCGGGTGCCGCCAACGAGTTGCGCGCGCTGGTGGTCAGCGGGCTCTGCGCGGTGATCACGTCGGCAAAGATCGCCGCCAGCACGAAGATCGCCATGATCACCGCCCCGATCGCCCCCAGCGGGTACGACCGCACGAAGAACAGCGCCTGCCCCCACACCCCGGTGGCGCCGGCGCCGGCGCGGCTCAGTTCCGCCTGATAGGTGCCGCCTGCCATCGCCTCAGCCCGAATACTTGATGCGCGGATCGAGCGCCGCATACAGCATATCGACGATGAAATTCACCAGCACCACCACCACCGCGATCAGCATCACCAGGTTCTGCACGATCGGGTAGTCGCGCGCGCGGATCGCCTCCACCAGGAAGCGGGCCACGCCGGGGATGTTGAACACCGTCTCGGTCACGATCAGCCCGCCGATCAGGAACGCCGCCTCGATCCCGATCACGGTCACCACCGGCAGCAGCGCATTGCGCAGCGCATGGCGATAATTCACCGATTGCCGCGACGCCCCCTTGGCCCGCGCGGTGCGGATATAGTCCTGGCGCAGCACCTCCAGCATCGACGAGCGCGTCAGCCGCATCACCAGCGCCGAGCTGCGGAACCCCACGGCGGCGGCCGGCACGCTGTACAGCAGCAGCGTGTCCCACAGGCTCTCCGGCCGATCGCTATAGATCGGCATCGAATCCGTCCAGGTGACGAACGCCGTCAGGATCAGCAGCCCCAGCCAGAACGACGGCAGCGACAGCCCCGACAGGCTCAGCACGCGAAGCGCATAGTCGATCCAGCTGTTCTGCCGCACCGCGCTGATCACCCCCAGCGGCACGCCGATCAGCACCGAGAACGTCAGCGCGAGCCCCGCCAGCTTCGCGGTGATCGGAATCCGCGGCAGGATCTCGGCCAGCGCCGGCTTCTCCGAGACATAGGAGAAGCCGAGGTCGCCGCGCGCAATCCCGCTGACCCACGCCACGTATTGCTGCGGCAGCGGCAGGTCGATGCCCAGGTCACGGGCGATCCGCGCCTTCTCCGCCGGGTCCACCATCCCCGCGGAATCGAACAGGATATCCACGATGTTGCCCGGCACGATGCGCAGCAGGGCGAAGATGATCACCGAGATGCCGAACAGGGTCAGCAGCATCAGGCCGAAGCGACGAACCAGGTAGGCGCCCAAACGGGCCTCCCGCAGTGGCAGGATTGAAAGGGAGGCAAACCCCTCCCCCGCACGGCGCGGGGGAGGGGCGGGCCGTCAGCGGTTCAGCCAGACGTTCTCGAAGCGGTAGCGGTTGTAGGAGCTGTTGCGCGCCGGCCTGAACCCCACCACCTCGGGGTGCCAGCAGGTGCCGGAGCTGTTGTGCAGGATGATCGGCCGCGCCACGTCCTCCTGCAACTGGCGGTCGATCTCCCATACCATCGCGCGGCGCTTGACGATGTCGGTCTCCTGCGACTGCGCCACGAACTGCTTCTCCAGTTCGGGATTGCAGTACCCGGTCACGTTGCGCTGGGAGTTGCAGGAGTAGTTCTCGAAGAAGCTCTGGTCCGGGTCATCGATCGAGTTGCCGGTCAGGTTCAGCCCGACGGAGTAGTCCTTGCGCGCCACCTTGCCGAACCACACCCCGGTCTCGACGATATCCAGCTCGCCGTCGATGTAGATCTCCTTGAGGTGGTCGATCAGGATCACCGCGGGGTCGCGATAGGCGGCGATGTTGCGCGTCGAGATCTTCACCGCCAGCCGCTTGTCCGGCCCGTAGCCGTTCTTCTCCATCAGCTTGCGGGCTTCGGCGCGGTTCTTGGCCACATCGGGACCGTAGCCGACGATCGTCTGCATCATCGCCTCCGGCATGCCCCAGTCGCCCTCGGGCTTCGGCAGCATGGTGGTGCCGATCTTGGCCTGGCCCTCGGCGATGATGGTGTTGAAGGCCTTGCGGTCCAGCGTCAGCGCCATCGCCCGGCGCAGATCCGCATTGTCGAAGGGCGGCTTGTCGCGGTTGACGATCAGGTTGGTGCTCACGTTCACCGGGCCCATGTGGCAGACCGCATTCGGCACCTGCGCCATCAGGTCCTTGTACACCTGCTGCGTCACCTCGGTGGGGAAGGTCAGGTCCAGCTTGCCGGCGATGAAGGCCAGCATGGCGGTGGAGCGGTTGGTGATGATCGGCAACTCGATTCCGTCCAGATACGGCCGCCCCGGCTTGAAGTAGTCGGGGTTGCGCACCAGGCGGATGATCTCGTTCTGCTTGAACTCGGCCAGCTTGAACGGCCCGGTGCCGATCGGGTTGGTCCGCATCTGGGCGGCCGAGACATGGCACGGATACATCGGCGAATAGCCCGAGGCCAGCAGCGCCAGCAGCGAGGGCTGCGGCCGCCCGAGCTTGAAGGTCACCTCCAGCGGGCCGTTCGGCACCACTTCCAGCACATTGTCGTACAGCGACTTGCGCGGGTTGGTGCGCAGCCTGTCCTGCGCCTTGCCCTGCACCAGGTCCATCGTGCACTTCACGTCCGCCGAGGTGAACGGCTTGCCGTCATGCCACTTCACGCCGGGCGCCAGGGTGAAGGTCAGCGCCTTGTTGTCGGCACTCCAGCTCCACTTGGTCGCCAGGTCGGGGATCACCGTGTCCAGCGTATCCTCGGCCTTGGTCGTGTCGTAGCGCACCAGGTTGTTGTACACGCTCATGAACGGCGCGTTGACCGAGAAGGTCGCACCCTCGTGGATCGAGGCGCTGGGCGGGTTGTCGCGCTGGTACATGCGCAGCACGCCGCCGCGCTTGGGTTCCTGCGCCTGGGCGATGGCCCCGGCGGCGATCCCCGCCAGCAGCAGGGTCGATGCGAAGACGAGTCGAGTATGGCGCTGCATGCCATGAACCTCCCTTGAAAGCTCTTGGGCGTCGTCCGATCGACACCGAAATCCCGGCACGCGACACCGTCGCGGGTCAGGGGAGAGGTCGAATAACACACCAACACGCCCGCCGGCAAATGAACGCGCGCGCCACGTGGCGCCGCAACCCGGCTGATGCCACCATGGCCGCGCCGTAGCGGAGAGCCCCGATGTCCCCCAGCCTGTCGCCCGAACGCGTCGCCGATTTCGCCCGCCGCCACATCGCCGCGCGCGACCTGCTGGCCAGCGCCACCTTCCCGCCCGACCTCTGGGCGCACATGGCCGCCGCCGGGCTGTTCCGCATCGGCCTGCCCGCCGAACACGGCGGCGACGGCGGAACCTATGCCGACATCGCCGCCGCCGAGCGCGTGCTGGTCCAGGCCGGCCACTCCACCGGCCTGGC
>JADLHF010000114.1 GCA_020848935.1 Acetobacteraceae bacterium | reverse complement strand
GCTTCCCGCAGCATGGTGGCGATGCAGTGCTCGACCAGCCGTGCTGCCCAGGCGACGTCGTGCGCTTCGGTGACAGGTCGCGCCGGGTTGCGACTGACCGCGGCCAGCAGAGCCAGTTTCGCGGCGTTCTCGGCCTGGCGCCCGAATAGCGCTGTGGCCGGAGTGCCGCGGTGGGCGCGGAGTTTTTCCGTCGCCTCCCGTCGCACCGCCGCCATTGCGGTCTCGGCTCCTGGTGTCAGGGGCACCGTGTAGGGCCTGATGGCGGCGTTCGCCTCCATGATCGAAGCGAGGTTCCCGCCGTAGTCATGATCCACCGCGCCCGCGGCGATGGCTTGGAGCGCGGCGATCAGTTCGGCGGGAGGCTCCAACCCTGCCGGCGTCTCATTGCGCTCCGGGTAGTCGTCCTCCGTGCGGAACACCAGGAAGCGGGCACGAGAGCCATCGGCCAGGGCGCCGCCTTCGAGCGCCGTCCAGAACGGACCAGGGACGGTCACTCCCCACAAGCAGGCACAGGGCTGCTCGATCGTCACGCGCGGACGTGACTTTTGGTCGGCGTACTCGGTGCCGATGTAGGGCTCCGCTGCCGAGGTGTAGAGCTTGGTGAGCTCGGACCAGATCGCTGCCTTGTGGAAGGGTGCGCGCGGCGCCAGCACGAGCTTCAGGAACTGGCCGAATTCGTCCAGCTGGAACAGCCGGACCGGGTGCAGCTGCAAGGACGACAGCAGCCCTGCCGAAGAGGCAAGGTCCTCGCCGCCGAGGTAGCGTTCCAGATGGGCGGCCAGCAGCACGCGCTTGGTGCAGCGCCGGGCATGATCCTTTCCGCCACCGCTGTCGGCAATGCCCACGGCATAGAGGTTGCTGCGCAGATCCGTCGGCGTGCAGTAGCGGCGGCCGGCCAGGGTGCCGACCAGGCAGAGCGCGGCGCCGAGGGCGAGGAAGGGCTGCGGGCTGACGGCCGTGGCTGTGGCGTAGTCGACGAACAGCTTCAGCGTGCCATCCACCGCCAGCAACTCAGGGGGGACGCGGTATGGGACGGGCTTGTCGGGTTGCTGCGTGCTGTGTGCCAGCCTCTTCAGAAACGTGGATGCGGGGTGTGCCTCCTTCGCCCGCTCGGCGGCCGCGGCGTTCAGGGTGATATCGGGCGGCGGCACCCAGCCGCGGTCGATGGCCAGGCCATAGATCTTGCCAGCGCCGACGCTGTGCGGTCGCAGCGACTCCCACCTACGCTCCGCGGTGTCAGGTTTCCCGGACTGGCCAGATTTGGTGCTCGACTTCGACCAGTCGATCCAAAGCTGCCGCCCCTCGTCGCCCAGCGCCGCCTTGATGGCGTTGCCGATGGTGATCCAGGAATGCCCATCGAGATCGTCGTTCGGGATCCAGGCGAGCGCCGCGGCGACGGCATCATAGGTGCCACGGGGATCGGACGGCCCGCTCCAGGCGGATGGGGTGGCAGGCCCCGCCAGCGTGGCCGGCTTCAGCGTGTCGGGGAGGGCGGCATGGGCAGCGTCGAGCCATTCCAGCACCTTCGCCTCGGTCACCATCGGCAGCGCGTCCCAGGGCTGCTCCAGTGGGTTCTCGTCGGGCCAGGAATACGGTTGCCCGGTTCCCGGATGGACTGCGTAGGCGACGAACTGCTGGCCGTGGGCGAGCACTTCGAGCGGGGCCCGCTTCCGCCCGGCGAAGGGCGTGTCGGTGCGGTAGAGCAGCAACCGCTTCGGCGCCTGGCCAATGCGCAGGAACGGCGTTGCCCCCAACTGCTGGGTTGCGAGATCGGTGAGGGCGTGTGCGATCGTTGCGTCGGGCACGTCGATGTCGAGTGCCACGACGCTCCCGGTGGCGATGCCGATGCCGCAGTCCGGCCAGGATGACCAGATCTCGACCTCGTCCAGCGTGGTGGCGCGATCGGCGTGCTTCGTCCATCCGGTGTAGGGGAGCCAACGTCCCCGGCTGAACCGTCCGGGCACCTTGCTGCCTGGCATAATCGGGATCACGGGATAGCCGTTGTCCACCAGCTGGGCACCGGACCGGGCCATGAAGTTCTGCTGGCTCATCCCGGCAGGCCCTGCACCTTGGCGGCCGCGGCATTGACCGCGACCTGCTGGTCGATCAGCGCGTCGACGTAGGCGCCGCAGATCGTTTCCACGAAGCTGACCCACTCCGCGGGCGTCCAGCGCGCCATGTCGGTGCGGCCCAGGGCATCGATGAACTCCCCCGCCGCGTCGCCGGCGCGGCGCATGGCGGCGAGCTCGAACTCGTTGGGGTCAACCACGCCCCGCTGCCTCCGGACCTCGAGGCAGACCCGCGAGCAGGTCGGCACCGTCCAGTGCATGCGCAGCGCACGCTCGCGGCGGAACCAATCCCAGTGGCGGGCGGAGCGATCGCAGGTGCGGCATCTCACCCAAACCTCACGCCGACGATCTCGGTGTACTGGCCTGCCGGACGGATCCGGATCGCCACTGGCTCACGCAGCGTCTTCAGGTCGATGGCGACTTGAGCTTCCAGGACTGAGGTGGGGATCGCGTTCCCCGGCGCACGCAACCGCCACCAGGCGCAGGCTTTCTCGCGGGGATAGCCGGTGTGCTCGAAGCAGACCCATTCACTGTGGGACGCCAATCCGCAGCGGTAGGTGACGCGAAGCGACGGCGGCTTGCCCGGCTTCTCGTGGCGGTCGTAGGTGATGCCCGAGACCTCGCACCAGGTTGACTGCTGCTGGATTGAGAGCAGTGCGTCCGAGGCAGCGCGGCTGGCGACCTTGATCTCCGGCGGCGGGAACTCGTGACCACAGGCAGTGCACAGCCGCACGCTGGCGTGGTTGATGGTCTGGCACTCCGGGCAGACCTTGATCGGCGCCTCTCCGGGCTCCTCGCCCTTCTGTCTTCGGCGGCCGTCGACAGTGTCGATCGGGCCATGGCGCGCGGTGTTGCCGGCAAAATCGAGGACCAGGCAGTCCTCCTTGCCCTCGGCGAGGCGGGTGCCGCGGCCGACCATCTGGACATAGAGACCGACGCTCTTGGTGGGACGCAGCAGGGCGATGAGGTCGACGCCAGGAGCGTCGAAGCCGGTGGTCAGTACGTTGGCGTTGGTGACGCAGCGGAGCCGCCCCGCCTTGAACGCCGCGAGGATGCGATCGCGCTCGGGCCCGGGGGTGTTGCCGGTGACGATCTCGCAGGTGATGGCGTGCTCGCGGATGGCGTCGCGGACGTGGAGGGCATGGGCAACGCCGGCGCAGAACACCAGCCACGAACCGCGCCCGTCACCGTGGTGGACGATCTCCTTGACTGCAGTGCGCGTTACCTCATCCCGATCGACGGCAGCTTCGAGGTCTCTGGCAATGAACTCGCCGCCGCGGCTGCCGACGCCGGCCACATCGAGCTGGGTGTCAGTCTGCTTGGGGACGACCGGCGAGAGGTAGCCTTGCTGGATCATATCCAGCACCGGCACCTCGTAGGCGATATCGGTGAACAGTCGATCCTTCCCCTCGTGCAGCATCCCGCTGTCGAGGCGGTAAGGTGTGGCGGTGAAGCCAACGACCTTGAGCAGGCCGGCGTTGATTTCGTTCAGCTGGGCCAGGAAGGAGCGGTACATGCCGCTGTCACCGCGCCCCAGCAGGTGTGCCTCATCGATCAGCACCAGGTCGCACCGCTGCACCTTGTAGGCATGCCGGTGGATGGACTGGATGCCGGCAAACAGGATCTGCGCGCGGATGTCGCGACGGGAGAGGCCCGCGGAGTAGATGCCGGCCGGCGCCTCGGGCCATGCGCGCATCAGCGCCAGGAAGTTCTGCTGGATCAGTTCCTTGACGTGGGTGAGGACCAGCACCCGCGTGTCGCGGTAGTTCTCGATGGCCTCGCGGATGAAGCCAGCGATGACGACGGACTTGCCGGTCCCGGTCGGCATGATGACCAGCGGGTTGCCAGTGTGCTCGGCGAAGTAGCTGTAGAGCGCGTCGATGGCCGCACGCTGATAGGGGCGGAGGGAAAGGGTCATGCTGGCACCCCGTCGCGCCATTCCGCGCCGTCCGGCATGCGGTAGCTGACCCAGTCCTCGCCGGCATCGGTCTGCGTGCCGGGGACAAGGTCGGGGATCAGCAGGTGGGCGGCGCAACCGCGGCGCTGGTCGTCCAGCGACAACAGGCAGGTATGTCGGGCGCAGTGCCACGTGCCGTCCGTGATCGGGGTGCTGTGCAGACAGGAGCGGCAATGGCGCTCCGGCAGGAGTCCCTCATGGCAGATGGCGTGGTGGTCGCAGAACCGGCATTGCCACCAGGTGGGGTCGTCGCTGATGCGGGCCGGCGGGTGCACTGCCCGGACGATACGCTCGGCCTTGGCCAGGAGGCGGAGGCCAGCCTCTGTGTCGGCGCGCACCCGCTCCTGATACAGCTCGTCGGTGTTCTTGTTAACGGCGAGATAGAAGGCCCGATCGAGGCCGGCGAGGTGCATGTAGACCTGCATCTGCGCCCAGTGCGTCGGCTTCGAGGCGACGACGCCGTCCTTCTGCAGCGCGAGGAAGGACTTCTCGCTGTGTGTCTTGAACTCGCAGACATGCCAGGTCTTCGGCGCCTCCGGCAGGCCGATGGCCACCGCGTCCATGCTGCCACCGAAGTGGCCAGTGGCGTCGCGCAGGGTCCACTGCCGCCCGGTCGCCGGGTCGAGGTCGAGCACCGTGACACCGATCCGCCGCAGGTCGGCGACGAAGCGTGCCTCCGCCAGATTCCCGGTCTCGAGCAACCGCAGCAGCCGACCGGTGTGGCGCGCGCGGCTGGCCCACCGGAAGCCGTACCAGATGGCCCGGTCGCAACCGCCCCCGATCCCCGACGCGCCGAGATGGGCACGATACCCATCGGCGCTATCGGCTTCGTACGCGGCATAGATCGCCGCGACAGTCAGATCGGAAGGAGGAGGCAGAGCGACCATTGTCAGCCCGCGCGGCGCCAGGGCGGGGTGGAGCCAGTGGTTGCCGGCACCGGACGAGGCGGAGGAGGGGCGGTGCGCGACGCGGTCGCCTGCGGCGCGGGGGCGCGCGCGGTGGGAGTGGGCCCAAGCGGCGCATAGCCCTTGATCTTGTTCTGCTTGCGCTGCTCGTGCGGCTGCAGGTGCTTGTCCCGGCTGTCGGCCTCGACCGCAAGCGTGACCTGGAGCGGCCGAAGATGAAGCTGCTCGCTGTCGCTGACCTGGAGTTCCCCTACCGCATGGCAAATCGCAGACAGCGCACGCTGCGCGATCTCCACCGTCTGC
>JADLHF010000113.1 GCA_020848935.1 Acetobacteraceae bacterium | reverse complement strand
GCTGGCCGGGGGCGGCGGGATCGACGGCGCCGTGGAAGCGGCCCCGGAGGATTTCGTACGGCCCCGCCTCACCGAAGCTGGTGCCGGCGGCGAAGGGGTGGCGTTCGGTGATGTCGAGGTGCATGGCCGTTCTCCCGGTCGGGAGGCTGTCACCTGGCGGGCGGGAGGGGAAGGGGTCAGGCCTTCAGGCGGTGGGTCCAGTCGGCCAGCCTGGTGAGCATGGTGACGACGAAGTTGCGGGTGGCTTCGTCGGTGATGTTGGCGTCGGCGTCCAGGCGCTGGGCGGCGTTGCCGACGGCGACGACGGGTTGGACCAGGACCAGGCCGTTCACGTTGGCCAGGACCTGGCGCAGATGGGCCTGGCCGCGGATGGTGCCGGTGGCGCCGGGGCTGGTGCCGAAGACGGCGATCGGCTTGCCGTCCAGCGGCTGGTGCGGCGGGCGGCTGGCCCAGTCGATGGCGTTCTTCAGCACGCCGGTGACCGAGCCGTTGTATTCCGGCGAGGCGATCAGCAGGGCGTCGGCGGCGCGGATCTTCTCGCGGAGGGCCACCGCCGGTTCGGGGATGCCGGGGCCGGCCTCGACATCGCCGTCGTAGAACGGGATGTCGCGGATCTCGGTGATCTCGATGGTCATGCCCTCGGGGGCCAGCTTCTGGGCGGCGCGCAGCAGCAGCGTGTTCCAGCTGGCCTTGCGCAGGCTGCCGGAAATGCCCAGCACGCGGATGGGATCGGTCATGTGGCCCCTCGTTCTTCTTGCCGCGCCGATGTGGCCAAGCCGGGGTGGGAAGTCAAATGCGGCGGCTGGTCATTGGGCGTCTCCCCGGGTGCGCTTGAGGGCGGGATGGACCGTCTTGTTGATGATCTGCGCCCCGCTGCCGATGACGTTCGAGCTGGCGCCGACGATCAGCGGGTCCGGGCCGGTGACGATGCGGTGGTCCTTGTTGGAATATGGCAGGGCGTCGAGGAAATGCTGCATGCAGTTCAGCCGGGCGCGGCGCTTGTCGTCGGACTTGACGATGGTCCACGGCGCATCCGCGGTGTCGGTGTAGAAGAACATCGCCTCCTTCGCCTCGGTGTACTCGTCCCACTTGTCCAGCGAGGCGCGGTCGATGGGGGAGAGCTTCCACTGCTTGAGCGCATCGGTCTCGCGCGCGGCGAAGCGCTTGCGCTGTTCCTCGCGGCTGACCGAGAACCAGAACTTGAACAGCCTTATGCCGCTGCGGGTCAGCATGCGCTCGAACTCCGGGCACTGGCGCATGAACTCCAGGTAGTCCTGCGGCGTGCAGAAGCCCATCACGCGCTCGACCCCGGCGCGGTTGTACCAGGAGCGGTCGAAGAGCACGATCTCGCCGGCCGAGGGCAGGTGGGCGACGTAGCGCTGGAAGAACCATTGGGTGCGCTCGCGCTCGGTGGGCTTCTGCAATGCGACCACGCGCGCGGTGCGTGGGTTCATGTGCTCGGTGTAGCGCTTGATGGTGCCGCCCTTGCCGGCGGCGTCGCGGCCCTCGAACAGGACGATGACGCGCTCGCCGGCTTCCTCCACCCAGCGCTGCGCCTTCAGCAGTTCGCGCTGGAGCTCCAGCATGTGCGCCTCGTAGTCGTCGTTGCGCATGCGCGTGGCATAGGGGTACTCGCCGGTTTCGAACAGCCGCTTGATGGCAACCGGGTCGCGCTTCATCGCAGCCAGCCGGTGCAGGGCGGCGGCGGCGTCGGGAAGGGCGGGCTCGGGAGGGGCCGCCGGGGTTGCGGCGGAGTCGGCGGCCGGCGGTGGCTGATCAGCCAGCCTTGCAGCTGCCTCGTCGGCGGCGGGCTGGTTCTTCACGGGGCGTGCCATGCATCAGCCCTCCAGCAGGTCGGCCAGCGCCAGGGCGACGACGCGGGTGGCGGCGTGCAGGTCGGCGGGGCGGACGCGCTCGTCGGCGCGGTGGGCGTTGGCGTCCTCGATGCTGCGGGGGCCGGCACCGTAGAGCACGATCGGCACGCCGGCGGCGGCGTAGTGGCGGGCGTCGGTGTAGAGCGGCACGCCGCCGGCGGTGACGGGCTCGCCCAGCTCGGCGCTGGCGTGTTGGCACAGCAAGGCGGTGAGGCGGGCGGCGGCCGGGGTGGGGGTCAGCGGGGTGGCGAGCAGGATGCGGCGCACTTGGACGCCGGCGCGGGGGAAGGCGGCGGCGGCGCCGGCGATGAGGGTGCGCAGTTCGGCCTCGACGGCGGCGGAATTCTCCTCGGGCACGATGCGGCGATCGAGGCGGAGGACGACGCGATCGGGCACGACGTTGGTGTTGATGCCGCCCTGGATCAGGCCGATTGTGAGCTGGGGCGCGCCGATGCCGGGCACCTGGGAGACGCGGTGGGCGAGTTCGCCGCGCCAGGCGTAGAGGGCGGACAGGATGTGGGTGGCGGCCTCCAGCGCGTCGATGCCAGTGTAGGGCTTGGCGGCATGGGCGGAGCGGCCGGTGACCTCGACTTCCAGATGCAGGCAGCCGTTATGGGCCTCGACCACCTGGTAGGAGAAGCCGGCGCCCAAGGCGAGGTCCGGCTTGCTGATGCCCTGTTCCAATAGATACTGCGGACCGATCTCGCCGCCGGTTTCCTCGTCATAGGTGACGTGGAGTTCCAGGGTGCCGGCCGACAGGCCCGCGTGCTGGAGCGCCCGCATGGCGAAGGCGTAGGTGGCGATGTCGGATTTCGACACCGCGGCGCCGCGGCCGTACATCCAGCCATCCCGGATCTCCGCGCCGTAAGGGTCGGTGGTCCAGCCGGTGCCGGGAGGCACGACGTCGCCGTGGCTGTTCAGCGCGATGGTGGGGCCGGGGCCGTAGCGGTGGCGCACGACGAGGTTGGTGGCGCTGATCATGCCGTGCCTGCGGGCCAGCTCGGTCGGCACCCCGTGGCGCTCGACGGTGAAGCCGAGTTGCTCCAGCAGGGCGGCGGTGACCTCGGCGTGGCGGGCGCAGTCGCCAGGGGGGTTGTCGGAGGGCGCGCGCACGAGGGCGGCGAGGAATTCCGTCTCGGCCTGCTCCTGGGCGGTGAGGAACGTGCGCAAGATGGTGCGGTCGGCGGGCATGGCGGGTCCTCCACGGGGCAGTCCGTGGTGGCGTGGACCGTGGGGGAAGTCAACGGAGAAGGAAGAAGGCAAGGGGCGCTGCCCCTTGACCCGGCTGGGGGCAGAGGCCCCCAGACCCCAGGGATTAGTAATATATTAACAAATCGAAACATTAGGGGCACACGACTGCGACGGCCCTAGGTGCGAGATCTGAGGATCGGATTGCGGGTGGAGCGCGTGCGGTGCGGCGGGTGGCGGGTTGGGGGATGGCGTGGGGAGGCGCCACAGCCGTCAGGCGCACGGCCGGGGCGGTGCGCCGGGCGCGGGTGACGGGGCGCTGCCTGGCTTGGCGCGCGCGCGGACGCGCGGCGCAGCGACGGCGGGACGAGCGGCGCGGTGCGCGGCGGGGCGCGGGTGCGGGGCGCGGGTGGGTCGGGCGGATGGCGGGGCTGGGGAGTTGGCCGGACTGGAAGAGCAGGACGAGATGTTCCAGCTGGGCGAGCAGGCGCGCCAGGCAGGCCAGGATCATGGCCTGCAGGGTGGCGGGCAGCCAGCCGGCGGCATCCTGCGCTGCGGCGCAGCGCAGCGTGGCGAGCCCATCGGCCAGAGGGGATGATCTTTCCAACACACGGGCATTCTAACTAACCGTTATCTCCGCGCCAAACGGTTTTTTGCGGTGCGTTTGCGATTTGGCGTTGCCTGTGGGGCTACCCCTCACCCCGGCCCTCTCCCCCAAGGGGAGAGGGAGTCACATGCAATGGGTGAAGTTTTTTTGCTTCTTTTTGTTCACAAAAAGAAGGCCTTCCTCCCCCTTTGGCTGGCTACTCCGCCGCCATCGGCAAGGCCGGCCCGTGCAGTTTTTCCAGCAGGCGGGCGCGTTCGGCGGCGGCCTGGCGGGCGGTGCGTTCCTTGACGTGGCCGTAGCCTTTGATTTTTTCCGGCAGGGCGGCCAGTGCCATGGCGGTGGCCAGGGTGGCCGGCCCGAGATGGGCGAGGATGTCTTCGACCGTGGCTTCGTATTCGGCGATCAGGTCGCGTTCCATCTGGCGTTCCTCGGTGCGGCCGAAGATGTCCAGGCGGGTGCCGCGCAGGAAGCGGAGACGCTGGAGCAGGCCGAAGGCGGTCATCAGCCAGGGTCCGTAGGTTTGCTTGACGAGGTGGCCGGTCTGGGGGTCGCGCTTGGCCAGCAGGGGTGGGGCGAGGTGGAACTCGATTTTTTGCGGGGTTTCGAATTGCTGCGCGAGCGAGTCCTTGAACGCCTTGGAGGCGAAGAGGCGGGCGACTTCGTATTCGTCCTTGTAGGCGAGGAGCTTATGGTAGCCGCGGGCCACGGCTTCGGTGAGGGCCGTCGAGCCGGAGAACATGCGGCCCTCGGTTTCGCGGACGCGGGCGACGAGGGTGGTGTAGCGGCGGGCGTAGCGTTTGTTCTGGTATTGCACCAGGTGGGCTTCGCGGGTGGCGATGATGTCGTCCAGCGTGACGGGTTCGGGCCGCGAGGTGGACAGGCCGGCGGCGGCCTGGACGCGGGGCAGGTCGATGGCGGCACAGCGGCCCCAGGTGAAGGCGGCCTTGTTGGCTTCGACGGCGGTGCCGTTCAGTTCGATGGCGCGCAGCAGGGAGTCCAGGGTGAGGGGCACGCGGCCCTTCTGCCAAGCGTAGCCGAGCAGGAAGGGGTTGGTGGCGATGCTGTCGCCCATCAGGGCGGTGGCGATCGCGGTGGCGTCGAACTGCTCGACGGCGTGGGCGCCGATCACCTCGGCGATCGAGCGGCGCAGGCGCGCGGACGGGAGGCGGATGGTGGTGTCGAGCACGAAATCACCCGTCGGGGTCTCGTGGGTGTTCAGCACGGCGTGGGTGACGCCCTGGGCGTAGGCGGCCAGCGAGTCCTTGCTGGCGGCGACGACCATGTCGCAGGCGAGCAGCAGGTCGGCGCCGCCGCGCGCGACCTTGAGGCCGTGGAGCTGGTCGTCATGGGCGGCGAGGCGGATATGGCTGGTGACGCCGCCGCCTTTCTGGGCGAGGCCGGTCTGGTCGAGCACGGTGATGTGGCGGCCGTCGAGATGGGCGGCCATGCCGATCAGCGCGCCGATGGTGACGATGCCGGTGCCGCCGATGCCGGTGACCAGGATGTTCCAGGGTTTGCCCAGGTTGGGCAGTTGCGGCAGGGGGAGGGCGAAGTCTTCCGGGGTGACGCGGGCGGGTTTCTTCGGCTCCGCGCCGTGGATGGTGACGAAGGAGGGGCAGAAGCCCTCGACGCAGGCGAAATCCTTGTTGCAGCTTGACTGGTCGATGACGCGCTTGGTGCCGAAGGGGGTTTCCAGCGGCTGGACCGAGAGGCAGTTCGATGCGCGCGAGCAGTCGCCGCAGCCCTCGCAGACGGCGGCGTTGATGAAGGTGCGTTTTGCCGGATCGGGGAAGGTGCCGCGCTTGCGGCGGCGGCGTTTTTCGCTGGCGCAGGTCTGGTCGTAGACCAGCACGGAGCAGCCAGGCGTGTCGCGCAGGCGGGTTTGGACCTGGTCCATTTCGCGGCGGTGGAAGATTTCGACGCCGGGGGCGAAGTTGGCATCGCGCTCGTATTTGTCGGGCTCGTCGGTGACGACGACGATGATCTTGACGCCCTCGGCGGCGACCTGGCGGGTGATCTGTGGCACGGAGATGGTGCCGTCCACCGGCTGGCCGCCGGTCATGGCGACGGCGTCGTTGAAGAGGATTTTATAGGTGATGTTGGCGCCGTTCGCGACGGCGGCGCGGATGGCCATGTAGCCGGAGTGGAAGTAGGTGCCGTCGCCCATGTTGGCGAAGACGTGCTTTTCCTCGGTGAAGGGGGCCTGGCCGAGCCAGGCGACGCCCTCGCCGCCCATCTGGCTGTAGGTGTCGGTGTTGCGGTCCATCCAGACCGCCAGGGTATGGCAGCCGATGCCGCCCAGCGCGCGGCTGCCGTCGATCACCTTGGTGGAGGTGTTGTGCGGGCAGCCGGAGCAGAAATACGGTTTTCTGGTTGCGGCGATCTCGGCCTGGGCGATGGCGTCGAGGCTGGCGCGCAGGGCGGCGACGCGGGATTGCAGCGCGGGGGAGTCGGCGAAGCGGGCGAGGCGGGGGGCGAAGGCCAGGGCGATCTCGGCGGAGCTGAATTCGCCGTGCGGCTTGAGGAAGGGTTTTCCGGTTTCGTCGCGCTTGCCGAGGACGCGGGGGCGGTGGGTGGAGTCGTAGAGGATGTCGCGGACCTGCTGTTCGATCAGGCCGGCTTTCTCCTCGATGACGACGATTTCCTCCAGGCCCTGGGCGAAGGCGCGGATGGTTTCGGGGTCGATCGGCCAGGTGAGGGCGAGTTTCAGCAGGCGGGTGTCGGGGGGTTCGGGCAGGCCGAGATCGGAAAAGGCCTGGCGGGTGTCGTGGTATGACTTGCCGGCGGTGATGACGCCGAGGCGGGCGCCGATGGGGTTGAGGATGGTGCGGTCCAGCCCGTTGGCGCGGACGTAGCGCTGCGCTTCGGCCAGGCCGGTGGTGAAGGCGCGGGCTTCCTGTTCCAGCGGCAGGATGGGGATGCGGCCGCCGAGGTCCGTGGCGCGGATGCCGATATCGGGGTGCGGGCCGTCGGGCAGGGTGATGCGGAAATCGGCGAGGTCGAAGGCGACGGAGGCGGAGCTGTCCATCACGTCGCCGACCAGCTTGAAGCCGACCCAGCGGCCGCACCAGCGCGACATGGCCCAGCCATGCAGGCCGAATTGCAGGATGTCGGTGATGTCGGACGGCACCAGGATGGGCATGGAGGCGGCGACGAGTGCGAGTTCGCTCTGGTGGGGGACGGTGGAGGATTTGCAGCCGTGGTCGTCGCCGGCCATCACCAGCACGCCGCCGTGGCGCGCGGTGCCGGCGTAATTGGCGTGGCGGAAGACGTCGCCGGAGCGGTCGACGCCGGGGCCCTTGCCGTACCAGTAGGCGAAGACGCCGTCGTACTTGGCGCCGGGGAGCAGCGGGAGCTGCTGGGTGCCCCAGATGGCGGTGGCGGCGAGTTCCTCGTTGACCGCGGGGCGGAACTGGATGTGGGCGGCTTCGAGCGGCTTGCGGGCGGTCCACATCTGGATATCGACGCCGCCGAGGGGGGAGCCGCGATAGCCGGAGACGTAGCCGGCGGTGTTGAGGCCGGCGGCGAGGTCGAGCTGGCGCTGGAGCAGGGGCAGGCGGACCAGGGCCTGGGAGCCGGTGACGTAGAACCGGTCGCTTTCGACCTGGTACTTGTCTTCCAGGGTTGCTGCTGAGTGCTTCATGTCCGTCACCCTGTTGCTTGCGGTGCATTATAGGTCATCTATACTGTCCTATTCAAGCTTCATCGAACGTGACCAGCTCGATGCCTTCCTCGACCATCTCGCCCTCGGCGCAGCGCAGCAGGGCGATGGTGCCGGCATGGGCGGCGGTGAGGGGGATTTCCATCTTCATCGCCTCCAGCACCAGCAGCACTTGGCCCTTTGCGACGCGGTCGCCTGGCTGGACCAGCAGGCTGGCGACGCGGCCGGGGATGGGCGCGATGACCCGCCCTGCCCCGCCGGCCGATGACTCCGGTGGGGCGTGGGGGTCGACCACTTCCAGCATATGGTTGCTGCCGTCGAGAACAACAACGAGGCGGGGCGATTGGTCGATGACGGTGGCGCGGGCGGCGGTGGTGCCGAGGCGCAGGAGCAGGGCGCCGGCATGGGGGTGGGCGGCGGCTTCGTGGGTGGTGCCGTTCCAGGCCAGGTGCCAGAGGTCGTCGTGCGGGGTGGCGGTGAGCGTTGTGGTGGTCTCGTCGTGGCGCAGGGTGATGGTTTGGTGGCCGGGGAGATTGAGGCGCCAGGAATCCTGGGCGGACCAGGGGGAGTGGGGGTCGGCGGGCACAAAGGCGATGGTGGCGCGGGTGCGCAGGACGGCGAGGGCGGCGGCGGCGATGGCCATGGGGGGGGTGGCGGCGGGGCCGGCGAGGAGTTCGGGGTGGCGGGCGGTGGTGCCGGTGTCGAAGCTGCCGGCGGCGAAGGCGGGATGGGGGAGGAGGGCGCGAAGGAGCGGCAGATTCGTTTGCACGCCGACGACTTCGGTCTGGGCGAGGGCAGCTTGCAGTTGGGCGAGGGCTGTGGCGCGGTCCGGGGCGTGGGCGATGATCTTGGCGATCATCGGGTCGTAGTCCGGGGTGATGCGGTCGCCCTGGCGGACGCCGGCATCGACACGGACGCCGCGCGGCAGTTTCAGGTGGGTGAGGGTGCCGATGGAGGGGAGGAAATTGCGGGCGGGGTCTTCGGCGTAGAGGCGGATTTCGATGGCGTGGCCGGTGATGGCGAGTTCGTCCTGCGTGAGGGGGAGAGGTTCGCCGGCGGCGACGCGGAGTTGCCATTCGACGAGGTCCTGGCCGGTGATGGCTTCGGTGACGGGGTGTTCGACCTGGAGGCGGGTGTTCATCTCCATGAAGTGGAAGTTCTCGCCCTCGGCGATGAACTCGACGGTGCCGGCGCCGATGTAGTTCACGGCGCGGGCGGCGGCGACCGCCGCTTCGCCCATGGCGCGGCGCATTTCGGGGGTCATGCCGGGGGCGGGGGCTTCCTCGATGATCTTCTGGTGGCGGCGCTGGATGGAGCAGTCGCGTTCGAAGAGGGAGAGGACGTTGCCGTGGGTGTCGGCAAAGATTTGGATTTCGATGTGGCGGGGGCGGGTGAGGTAGCGTTCGACCAGGACGCGGTCGTCGCCGAAGCTGGAGCGGGCTTCGCGTTGGGCGCCTTCGAGGGCGGATTGGAAGGCGGCGGCGGATTCGACGACGCGCATGCCTTTGCCGCCGCCGCCGGTTGAGGCTTTTATCAGAACGGGGTAGCCGATTTCGTTGGCGGCGGCGGCGAGGGTGGCGAGGTCTTGGGCTTCGCCGTGGTAGCCGGGGACGAGGGGGATTCCGGCTTCGGCCATCAGGGCTTTGGCTTGGGACTTGCCGCCCATGGCGCGGATGGCGGAGGGCGGTGGGCCGATGAAGGTGAGGCCGGCGGCGGCGCAAGCTTCGGCGAACTCGGCGTTTTCGGAGAGGAAGCCGTAGCCGGGGTGGATGGCCTGGGCGCCGGTGGCGCGGGCGGCTGCGAGGATGGCGTCGATGCGGAGGTACGAGCCCCGTGGGGCGGCGGGGCCGATGCGGATGGCGGTGTCGGCCTGGGTGACGTGGAGGGCGTCGGCGTCGGCGTCGGAGAAGACCGCGATGGTGGTGATGCCCATGCGGCGGGCCGTGCGGATGATGCGGCAGGCGATTTCGCCGCGATTGGCGATGAGGAGCTTGGTGAACATCGCCATCACATCCGGAACAGGCCGAATTTCGTTGGCTCGATCGGGGCGTTCAGGGCGGCGGAGAGGCCGAGGGCGAGGGTGCGGCGGGTGTCGATGGGGTCGATGATGCCGTCGTCCCACAGGCGGGCGGTGGCGTAGGTGGGGTGGCCCTGGGTTTCGTACTGGTCGCGGATGGGTTGCTTGAATTCCTCCTCGGCTTCGGCGGGCCAGGTTTCGCCGCGGGCTTCGAGGCCATCCCGTCGAATGGTGGCGAGCACGCTGGCGGCCTGTTCGCCGCCCATGACCGAGATGCGGGCGTTGGGCCACATCCAGAGGAAGCGCGGGTCGTAGGCGCGGCCGCACATGCCGTAATTGCCGGCGCCGAAGCTGCCGCCGATGACGACGGTGAATTTGGGGACGCGGGCGGTGGCGACGGCGGTGACCATCTTGGCGCCGTCCTTGGCGATGCCGCCATTCTCGTATTTGCGGCCGACCATGAAGCCGGTGATGTTCTGGAGGAACACCAGCGGGATGAGGCGCTGGGCGCAGAGTTCGATGAAGTGGGCGGCCTTTTGCGCGCTTTCGCTGAACAGGATGCCGTTGTTGGCGACGATGCCGACGGGGTGGCCGTGGATATGGGCGAAGCCGGTGACCAGGGTGGTGCCGTAGAGGCGCTTGAATTCGTCGAGCTCGCTGTCATCGACGATGCGGGCGATCACTTCGCGGACGTCGTAGGGGCGGCGGCGGTCGGCGGGGATGATGCCGTAGAGTTCCGCCGGGTCGTAGCGTGGGGGTTTCGGCGGGCGCAGGGCGAGGCCAGGTTGTTTGACGGTGTTCAGGGTGGCGACGATGCGGCGCGCGATACCCAGCGCGTGGGCGTCGTTCTCGGCGAAGTGGTCGGCGACGCCGGAGATGCGGGTGTGGACGTCGGCGCCGCCGAGGTCTTCGGCGGTGACGATTTCGCCGGTGGCGGCCTTCACCAAAGGCGGGCCGGCGAGGAAGATGGTGCCCTGCCCCTTCACGATGATGCTTTCGTCCGACATGGCCGGCACGTAGGCGCCGCCGGCGGTGCAACTGCCCATGACGACGGCGATCTGGGCGATGCCCTCGGCGGACATCTGGGCCTGGTTGAAGAAGATGCGGCCGAAGTGGTCGCGGTCGGGGAAGACCTCGTCCTGGTTGGGCAGGTTGGCGCCGCCGGAATCGACCAGGTAGAGGCAGGGGAGGCGGTTGGCGCGGGCGATTTCCTGGGCGCGCAGGTGTTTCTTCACCGTGATCGGGAAGTAGGTGCCGCCCTTCACCGTGGCGTCGTTGCAGACGATGACGCATTCGCGGCCGGAGACGCGGCCGATGCCGGTGATGAT
>JADLHF010000112.1 GCA_020848935.1 Acetobacteraceae bacterium | reverse complement strand
TCACCGACCGCGGCGGCGAATCGCTCACCCTGCGCCCGGAGGCCACCGCCGGCATCTGCCGCGCCCTGGTGACCAACGGCCTCACCCAGTCGCTGCCGCAGAAGGTGTTCTACACCGGCCCGATGTTTCGCTACGAACGCCCGCAGAAGGGCCGCTACCGCCAGTTCCACCAGATCGATGTCGAGGTGCTGGGCAGCGCCGAGCCGCTGGCCGATGCCGAGGTGATCGCCTGCGGCTGGGCCATCCTGCGGGCGCTCGGCGTGGCCGACGACGTGGTGCTGGAGCTGAACACCCTGGGCGACCGTGACAGCCGCCTGGCCTACCGCGCCGCGCTGATCGAATACTTCTCCGCCCACCGCGCCGAACTCTCCGAGGACAGCCGCCTGCGCCTGGAACGCAACCCGCTGCGGGTGGTGGATTCCAAGGACCAGGGCGACCGCGCCATCGTCGCCAACGCGCCCACCATCCACCCCTACCTCAACGCGCCCTCCGCCGCCTTCTACGCGAAACTCCGCGAACACCTGGCCCGCATCGGCGTGCCGGTGGTGGAGAACCCGCGCATCGTCCGCGGCCTGGACTACTACAGCCACACCGCCTTCGAGTTCGTCACCTCCCGGCTCGGCGCCCAGGGCACCGTGCTCGGCGGCGGCCGCTACGACGGCTTGGTGGAGGAAATGGGCGGCCCGCACACCCCCTGCGTCGGCTGGGCCGCCGGCGTCGAGCGCCTGGCCATGCTGCTCGCCCAGCCGCCCGCCGCACCCGCCGGCATCGCCGTCATCCCCGCCGGCGAAGCCCTGGAAGGCGCGGCGCTGGACATCGTGCAAACCCTGCGCACCGCCGGTATCCGCGCGGAGATGGCCTATCGCGGCAACCTCAAGCGCCGCCTGGAACGCGCCAACAAAACCGGCGCCCATACCGCGATCATCATCGGCGAGAGCGAAGCTGCGCGCGGCGTGGCCCAAGTGAAGAACCTCGGTACCGGCGAACAATCCGAAGTCCCCCTGGCCGAGCTTGCAGCCAGGCTAGGTTAGGAAGTAAGGCCAGGGGGCCGAGCCCCCTGAACCCCCATTCATGGGGTCTGGGGGGCCTCCCCCCAGCGGGTCGAGGGCAGAGCCCTCGCCTTTTCCTCCCTTGGATCAATTGATGTCCCTCGCCCTCAAGCTAGACCGCATCGTCGCCCGCGCCGAGGAACTGCGCGCGCTTCTGAGCGAGGGCATCACCGGCGAGGCTTTCGTCGCCGCCGCGCGCGAGTTGTCGGAGATCGAGCCGGTGGTCGCCCGCGTCGATGACCTGCGCGCCGCCGAGCGCGCCCGCGAGGAGGCCCAGGCGCTGCTCGACGACTCCGACATGAAGGAGCTGGCCGAGGCCGAGCTGTTCGAGCTGAAGGACCGCATTCCCGCCCTGGAGCATGAAATCCGCGTCGCCCTGTTGCCGCGCGACGAGGCGGACGACCGTTCGGCGATCCTGGAAATCCGCCCCGCCGCCGGCGGCGACGAGGCCGGGCTGTTCGCCGCCGAGCTGTTCGCCATGTACCAGAAATACGCCGCCGCGCGCGGCTGGCGGTTCGAGGTGATGGATTTCGACGACAGCGGCCTGGGCGGCATCAAGTCCGCCACCGCCGAGATCACCGGCAAGTCGGTCTTCGCCCGGCTGAAATACGAATCCGGCGTGCATCGCGTCCAGCGCGTGCCGGCCACCGAAAGTCAGGGCCGCATCCACACCTCCACCGTCACCGTCGCGGTGCTGCCGGAGGCCGAGGAGGTCGATGTCCAGATCAACGACGAGGACCTCAGGATCGACGTCTATCGCGCCTCGGGCGCCGGCGGCCAGCACGTCAACAAGACCGAGAGCGCCGTGCGCATCACCCACCTGCCCACCGGCACGGTGGTGGCGATGCAGGAGGAGAAGAGCCAGCACAAGAACAAGGCCAAGGCGATGAAGATCCTGCGCGCGCGGATCTACGAAGCCCAGCGCCTCAGCCTGCACGCCGCCCGCTCGGCGGACCGCAAGAACCAGGTCGGCACCGGCGACCGCAGCGAACGCATCCGCACCTACAACTTCCCCCAGGGCCGCGTCAGCGACCACCGCATCAACCTCACCCTGTACAAGATCGACCGGGTGATGCAGGGCGATCTGGACGACTTCATCGACGCCCTGACCGCCGAGGACCAGGCCGCACGGCTTGCTGCCGAGGAGTAGCGGCAGGAAAAGAAAGGCGTTCTTTTTTGAAAAAAAGAACCAAAAAACTTTCATTCATTAAGAGTATTCTTATAAATGAAAGTCTTTTTGCTTCTTTTTCTTCAGAAAAAGAAGGCCTTTCTTCCTTCCTTCACGCCCCGCCATCGATCGTCAGGATCGTCCCGGTCGTGTACCCGCTGCGCGGACTGGCCAGGAACGCCACCGCATAGCCGATCTCCGCCGCACTCGCGATCCGCCCGAACGGCTGCCCCGCCAGCAGCTCGCGGAACCGCTCGGCATCCCCCAGCTCTGCCTGCGCGCGATGCCGCAGCAGCATCGTCTGCCGCTCGGTCTCCGTCGCCCCGGGGTTGATCCCCACCACGCGAATCCCGTCCTTCTGGCAGCCATGCCCCAGCGCCCGGGTGAACGCCATCAGCCCGGCATTGCCCGCGGCACCCGCGATATAGCCCGGCGGGAACTTCTCCCCCGCCGCCCCGATCACGTTCACGATCACGCCGGACTTGCGCGCCGCCATCTGCGGATAGATCAACCGGCACAGCGAAATGAACCCGAACACCTTCAGGTCCCACGCCCGCCGCCAGGTCTCGTTGTCCACGCCCAGCAACGTCCCCGGCGGAATCGCCCCGGCATTGTTGACCAGCAGGTCGACCTCCCCCACCGCCGCCACCACCCGCGCCACCTCGCTCTCCAGCGACAGATCGGCGGCAATCGTCTCCACCTGCACCTGCCGCGCGGACCGGATCGCCCGCGCCGTCGCCTCCAGCACATCGGCCGAGCGCGCCACCAGCACCAAATCCATCCCCTCCTCGGCCAGAACCTCGGCGGTCGCCCGGCCAATGCCCTTGGAACCGCCGGTGATCAACGCCCGCTTGCCGCCAAGCTGGAGGTCCATCTCCATCCCCTCGTTCCCGTTCGCCCGCAGCCTATTCCAACTTCCGCCAACACGGAACCGCCGTCAGCAGCAAGCAAGAAAGGTCTTCTTTTTCTGAAGAAAAAGAAGCAAAAAGACTTCAATCCTAAGAAAATCCTCAATGAAAAAAAGTTTTTGGTTCTTTTTTTCAAAAAAGAACCCTTTCTAGGCCGCCTGCCGCCCCATCCGCGCCCGGCACGCATCCCCGAACGCCCCAAACAGCGCCATCGAATCCGCATCCTCCGCACAGCGCCATTCCGGATGCCACTGCACCCCGAACGCCCAGCCCGGCGCACTGGCCACCCGAACCGCCTCGACCGTCCCGTCCGGCGCCACCGCCTCCACCACCAGCCCCGGCGCCAGCCGGTCGATCGCCTGGCCATGCAGCGAGTTCACCACCGTCGCGCTCTTGCCCAGCATCCGCGCCATCTCCCCGCTCAGGCGGATGTCATGCTTCGGCCGGTAGCGCTGGTCCTGCGCGCCGTCTTCCGCCCGGTGGTCGAAGCGCCCGGCCACGCGATGCACCTCCTGGTGCAAGGTCCCGCCCAGCGCCACGTTCAACTCCTGGATCCCCCGGCAGATCGCCAGCACCGGCAGCCCCCGCGCCAATGCCGCGCGGATCAGCGGCAGCGTCGTGGCATCGCGCGGCGGATCATGCATCTCCGGCGTCGCATCCGCGTCCACCCCATAGCACCCCGGCGCCACGTTGCTCGGGCTGCCCGACAGCAACAGCCCGTCGATCCGCTCCAGCACCGCCAGCACCCCCTCGCCCACCGGCGGCAACAGCACCGGCAGCCCGCCGGCGCCCACCATCACCGCCTCGCCATAGCGTGCCGGCGTGGCATGGTTCAAATGGCCAGCCACCGCGCGGGAGCAGGCGGGAATACCGATGATCGGGAACATCAGGGGCCTCGCGGAATGATCCCGCTATCTATCACCGGCACCGGACGCTTGGCGACGAGGCCGTCACCCCTCCGCCACATTGCTGCCATCCGCGCCCATCAGCATCAGCGCGCCATCGCCGAGGCGGCAGCCGCCGCTTCGCCGGCAGGGAATCGCACGCGCCATCCTTCTGTCCCGCAATCGAGCGAACATCATAAGCCCGGCGCGTTCCACTATCCCGCGGCGCCGGTCCTGCCACACCGCCATGCGCTTGCCGGTCATTGACGGTCGCAAGGTGCCGCGAGGTCGCGGGCTCGCATGGACGTCACTCGGATCGGCGGCGGTAGATGCCGTAGCGCGGTCCCCTGGTCCCCCGAACCGGATCGTCGAACTCCGCGACCCGCTCGTATCCGCTGAGGATCTTTGCCATGCGCGGATCCTTCCTGAACCAACCCAGCATGTCCGGATTGATGCCGATCCCCCATTGCTCACGGCTCTCGTCGACCATAAGGCCATCGGGCGTGAACCGATGGAAATCCTCCACGACCATCCGTAGCAATTCGGTGGTGAGCGCCTGTGTTTCGGGAGCATCGCCGCGGCCCGCCCGCTCCTGCTGGATGATCCATGGCACAAGCCACGGCTGCGCGAAGCGCCAGGCCGGCAGGGTCGGGCGGTACACCGGCAGCGGGTAGGCTGGATAGATGCGGGTAGCGAATACCGCAATCCGGGGGCCGATCCGATTGGAATGCAGTGTCTCCGCCAACGCGCGCATTGGCACATCAATCCGCTTCGCCAAGAGGAGGGTCCAGTCGAATGACCGGAAGAGCGGCAGCGCCGCCAACAACCAGAGCGCGACGACGCGATAGCGAAGCAGTCGCGGGCGCCATCGTGTTGCGGCCCACCGCATCACGGTCATCGCGACAAGCCCCACCAACAACCACGTCAGCAGCGTGGCCGGCAGAAGATGATAGTCCAGGCCCTTTCGCTGGAGCAGATACGATCCTACCGCGCCGATCGACGCCGCGGCCAGAATTCTGCCCAGCCGCTTCTCCCCACCGGTTCCCCAAATTTCATTCACCGAGGCGAGCGCGCCGATCAACACCGCCAAGACGATGGATCGAGAGTCGAACCAGTTGGCAGTGTCGTAAGCGGCGTAGGCGGTATGCGCGACTTTCGCGACGCGAAGCCAGTCCGGAAACCACAACAGGATCGTCGCGCCATACAATCCGGCGACAAGCGCCGAACACCACACCACCGGGGCGATCAGCAACTGCCAGTCGCGTTCTGTTGCCAGGCGCACGGCATACGCGGCGCCAGCGGCCGCAATGATCGGCGGCTTGATCAGGACACCGAGCGCGGCGACGATGATGACCGCAAACCCAAAGGCCGTCGTCCGCTCGCGATGCATCCGCCCAGCAATCCAGACCAAGGCCGGCAGCAGAAACACCAGGGCCAGATGATCCCGCTCGCCGAAATCCATGCCGGGCACGAAGAACAGCACCGCTTCGATCGCAAGCACGATCCCCGTGTGGGCCATCCAATGTTCGTCCATCAGGCGCGGCAACATATGCGAGATCGCCGTGATGGCCGTGACGATCAGGACGGAGATCCAAAGGACAAAGCTCCCCTGCAAATCAATTCCGCTTATCGCATGCAGCCACTGCACCGGGAACAGCAGTACACAATACAGTGGAGGGTTCAGTTCGAAAAAATCGTAATAATAGCGTTTTCCAGACAACATCTGACCTGCAATAGTGAGCAGATAAATATTGTCATCATTAGGCGCTAATATGTATAGTTGAATGGCACAAAAAATTGCCCCGATCAGGATCGGAACGGCGATCTGCATCCGCGCGATCATTTTGTCAATCCACATTTTCCGCTAATATGATGCCAACCCGCGAAATGGCCGACTCTTCCGGCCGTTTCGCGGGCTGGTATCGCGCGGGGCTGGCCGGTGGCCGCGCGAAAAGCAAGGCCTCATGCCAGCCCGCGTTGACCCATGCTTCATGGGTCAACGCGGGCTGGCATGACACGCAGAAAATCATTGTAATCCCGGATATATTCCGCGGCGTCGTAATGATCGCTGGCGAAGGTCAGTACCATCGCATCCGGTGTATGGCGATACAGCACCGTCCAGATCATTGGGTGCACATGCACGCCCAGCCCTGGGCGATCCAGCATCACCTCCCGCCTCTCACGACCGTCATCCACGACGAGCGCCACGGAACCGCGAACGCAGATCAGAAATTGTTCGGAGCGCAGATGGGCACGCTCTCCCCGCACTTCCTTGCTCGGAACATCGTAGCTGGCGAAGAAACGCTTGACCGGAAAAGGGATGTCCGGCCCGACTTCCGCCACGGTTATCACGCCCCGCGTGTCGGTCGCGTCGCGTAGACTATATAGCGTCACACCGGGGATCACCGGCGTCGGCGCGCCCAGCGGCGGGGGCTGCAATGGCGCGGGCGAAGGCATGGCTCGCCCGGAACTGTCCACATAGCCCATGATCCGCGCAGGGTTCCCGGTCACGATCGCGAACGATGGCACGTCACCTGTGACGACGCTGCCGGCACCGATCATCGCCTGGCGGCCGATCCGCAGTCCCGGCAGGATCGTGCAGTTCGCGCCAAGCGATGCCCCGGCTTCGACGATCGTTTCCGGGATGCGGGCCTGATGCTCTCGGCTGCGCGGAAATTTGTCGTTGGCGAACGTGGCGTTCGGACCGACGAAAACATCATCGCTCAGCCGCACACCGTCCCACACCTGAACGCCGCATTTCACCGTGACACGGTTGCCGAGCACGACGTCGTTCTCGATGAACACGCCGTCGCAGATGTTGCACTCGGACCCTATGCGGGCACCAGGCAGCACATGCGCGAATGCCCAAATCCGGGTGCCCGCGCCAATGTGCCTCGATTCGCACAATGCGTGCGGATGAATGAAAATGTCGGTCATTTCGATCGCCGCTCCTGACCGTAGACTTCATGGACCATTGCGAGATAAAGCGGCCGAGCCTTGGTGTTTTCGTAGGTGCGCCAGACGTAGCCACCGATCGTGCCGGTGGCGAGCATCGTCAGGGCGAACGAATTGAGGATCACCAGGATCAATGGTGTGTAACCAGGCACCGGAATCATCCCCACCAGCCAGGCAATGAATATCACCATGCTGAGCAGGATCGACGCCACCGATCCGATGAGGCCAGCCCCGATGATCAACGTGATCGGCAAGTCGGTCAGCGCGAAACAGCTATCCAAGAGATAACGAAGCTTGCGGCGAAAGGTCCACGCACTGCGCCCGATGGCGCGCGGCCGTCGCGCATAGGGGATCGCAGCGCGTCGGAAGCCGAGCCAGAACAGCAGGCCCACAAGGGTGCTGTTGGACTCCCGCAGCCGGAGCAGGGCGTCGCGCACGACTAGATTGCAGCCAAAGACATCGACACCACCGGGCGGCATTTCCGGCTGGACGAAGCGGCGATAGACCTTCCAGAACAGATCCGCGGGCAGGGCCTGCAGCAACGGATCGTCGCGGGATTCGCGGGTACCGATCACGATATCGAACGAGTTGGTCGCCATCGTCTGGAAAAACGAGACGATCAGCGCCGGCGGTTCTTGCAGATCCGCCGCGAGCACCGCGTAATATGGCCCGTATCCCGTCTCCAGTCCCATCCGGATCGCCGCGAACGAACCGAAATTGCGCGACAGGCAAACCAGCTGCGACGGAAACCCGGCATCGGGAAGCCGCTCCCGCAGGATGGGGAAACAGCGGTCCGGCGAACCATCAACCACGAACACGACTTCCAGCCGATTCTCCAGGCTGGCAGCCACACCGCGCAACACTGTCAGCAGCGCATCCAGCGTTTCCTCATTGCGATAGACGGGAATGATCAGGGAATAGCAGGTCGCGGTCTTGACATCGGTGCCGCGGGTTTCGCTTGCTTCATTCATGTCTTCGCCTGTGGAACGTTTTCCAGACCGGCACTACCGTGGTTGGCTGCTCAGATCAATCCGCCACGATGACCGGATAGTCTCCAGGAGGCCGACCCGGTCAGCCTGGGCGCGGCGTCCAACTCACGTATGCAAGCCATCCGACATCGGATGTGATGCTATCCCGTGTTGTCCGAATTCCAGGCAACAGTCGAAACCGCCCCCGCGAACTGCGATCAGCCGGTGCACCCGCGGCGCGTTTCCATTCGCACCGCGCATCCTGTCACCCCTTGCCATGCAGCCGGCGGATTGGGCGCACCTTGCCGGCCGGTTACCGATGCCCAATCCGGCCCGGATCGCCTCGCCAACGCACCCTGGCCCGCGCTATCCTCCCGCCCGGCAACCCAGCGAGCCCCGGCATGTCCGACAGCTTCCGCTATCCCACCACGACGATCCTGCTGCACTGGTTGACCGCCTTCCTCGTCGCCTCCTCCTGGTTCGTCTCCCAGATCATCGACCTCTGGCCGCGCGGCGCCCGCATGCCCGTCCGCTCCGTGCATATCCTGCTCGGCCTCGTCCTGGCCGTGGTCATCCTCGCACGCATCGCCCTGCGCCTCGCCGGCCGCGCCGGCATCCCGCCGCACGACCCCGGCCTGCTCAACCGGCTCGCCCGCGCGGCGCACCTCCTCCTGTACGTGTTGGTGATCGTCGAAATCGTCTTCGGCCTGGCCAATTCCTGGGTGCGCGGCGAATCCTTCTTCGGCCTGGTCACCATCGCCCCGTTCGACCCCGCCAACCGCACGCTCCGCCAACTTGTCGGCGACCTGCACGAAATCACCGCCAACGCCATCCTCATCGTCGCCGGCGGCCACGCCGCCGCCGCCCTGCTCCACCACTACGTCCTGCGCGACAACATCCTCCGCCGCATGCTCCCCGGCGGGTCGCACTGACCCGGCAACAGGCATTTTTCCGACAAGACCCGAAAATCGTCCTTGCAGCGATGCGGGACGTTAGATAATATCGCCGAAATGTTAGTTTCTGACCCTCCCCTGGCCCAGCAGGTCGCCGGCATCCGTGCCGGCGTGCACGCTCAAGCCGACCACTACGCCGTCCGCTCCGGGGTGGTCGCGGCGCTGCACGTCCTGATCCTGGCCTGCCTCGCCCGCCTGCTCGCCCGCTTCGAAGACATCCTCGCCCTCTGGCAGGCCGGCCAACTGCCGCACCGCCCCGCGGCCCACTCCATCTCAACGGGCCCCATTGCGCCGAGGTCCGGCACCCCCCGCACCCCCACCCGGCCCCGCAGCCCCCGCGCGCCCCGGCTTCGGCGCGCCCGCGTCACCGCCGCACCCTCCGAGGCGCCGCGCGCCAACCAAGCCGCGCGCCATCCCCCCAGCACCTCGCCGCACCAGGCGGGCCTCCCCGCGCACCGCCGCGCGCACCAATCCCGCCCGCCCCCGAAGCCACCCAGACCGCTGACAACCCGTCGCGCGCAATACCTTGTCGCGCCGTTTTTGTTCCGATATCAAATCGTTCCGCCTATCGCCTCGCCGGCAAAGAACCGCCGCGGGTTCTCGTCCAGCATCACCGCGATATCCCCCTGGTTCACCCCTCGTTCATGCAGCATCGGCAGGAAGTCGGTGAACATGTAGCTGTACGGCGGCGGCCATTTCCCCGCCGCCGCCAGCCGGTCGATATTGGCCTGCTCCGCCGCGCTCAACGGCCGCTGCGGCTTGCCGCGCCAGCCGCAATGCCGGTCCTGGCTCATCATGATCTGCCTGGTGAACCCGTCCCGCACCAGCGTCGCCAGGTTGTCCGCCCTCACCTCGTCCGGTTGCAGCCGCAGGATGCCGATCCGGTCGAAGCCGATATACGACCCGCCATCCACCACCCGCCGGTGATACGCCGGGTCGGCATTGCCGCAGCAATGCCCGATCAGGCAGCGATGCGCCCCCACCCCGCCATCGGCGAACAGTTTCTGCTGCTCCGGCCCGCCCACCCCGTCCTGCGTATGGGTGATGATCGGCACCCCGGTCGCCTTCTGCGCGATGCACGCCGCCGCCAGGAAATGCTTCTCAAAGTCGGAAATCTCCGGCGCCCCGGTCGCCACCTTGATCGCGCCCGCGCGAATACCGGTATCGCCGATCCCCTGGGTGATCTCGCGGATATAAAGCTCCGCGATCTCGTCGGTCGTCCGCGCCCGCCAATACGGCGGCAGCCCCAACGCCTCGAAGTAGAATCCCGTGGTGCAGACCACGTGCACGCCGGACTTCTCGCTGATCTCCTTCATCATCGCCGGGTCCCGCCCCAGCTCGATCGGACAGGGATCGACAAAGCTGCGCACCCCATGCACCTCGCGCAGTTCGATCAATCGCTTCACCGCCTCGGCAATGAACGCCGGCCGGTCGAACCGCGCCAGCGGATCGAACTCCACGCCGCCGAAGGCAATGAACAGATGCTCGTGCATCAACGTCCGCCCCAGCGCCGAAACCGGGATCGCCCCCGTCACCGTGTTCACCATCGCCGCCATGCCCAACTCCCCTTGCCCTGGCCGAGCCGGGATCATGCCCCGATCAGCCGCCGCCGCACCATGGCGGACACCGTATCGATCACCGCCACCGTCACCAGGATCAGCAGGATGATGAACAGCACCTCGTCCCAGTACCGCACCTTGATCCGCTCGGCGATCTGCAACCCGATCCCCCCCGCCCCCACCACGCCCAGCACGCTGGCGCTGCGCGTGTTGCTCTCGATCTGGTACAGGTACTGCGACAGCATCACCGGAAACACCTGCGGCAGCAGCCCGAAGCGGATCGCCAGGATGCGCCGCCCGCCCACCGCCGTCACCGCCTCGCTCTGCCGGGCATCGGCGTTCTCGATAGCCTCGGCGAACAGCTTCGCCAGAACCGCGATCTCGGCCGCCGCGATCGCCAGCACCCCGGCCAGCGGCCCCAGCCCCACCGCCCGCACGAAGGCCAGCGCCCAGATCAACTGGTCCATGCCGCGCCCGATGTCGAAGACCCGCCGGATCGAGAAATGCGCCAGCGCGTTCACCACCACGTTGCCCGCCCCCAGCAGCCCCAGCGGCACCGCCACCACCACCGCCAGGGTCGAGCCCAGCAGCGCCATCGCCACGCTCTCGCCCAGCCCCCACAGGATCGCATCCCATTGCTCGCCCGGGCTCGGCGGCACCATCTGGCGCAGGATCACCAGCAGCCCGCCCAGCCCGTTCCAGATGCGCGCCGGCGAGAAATCGAACCACCACAGCACCGCCCCCAGCCACGCCGCGAACGCTGCCGCCCCCAGCCACCGCCCCGCGCGCGCCGCCGGCGTCGGCCCGAAGGCACGCGGCAGCGCCGCCCGGTACCGCGCGATGTCCACGCCCCCGCTCATGCCCCCCCGCTCATGTCCGCCCCACCGCCTTGCCGCGGAACCACTCCGAGGCCAGGTCGATCGCCGTCACCACCAGCACGATCAACAGGATGATGGCGCCGACCTCCTCGTAGTAGTTGCGCGAGATCACCGTGTACAATTCCTGCCCGATCCCGCCGGCGCCGACAAAGCCGATCACCGTCGCCCCGCGCACGTTGAACTCGAACCGCAACAGCACATAGCTCAGGAAATTCGGCGCCACCTGCGGCAGGATGGCAAACCGCACCGCCTGCGCCCAGCTGCCGCCGGACGCCACCACCCCCTCCCACGGCCGCAGATCGGCATTCTCCACCACCTCGGCGAACAGTTTTCCCAACGCCCCCACGGTATGCAGCGCGATCGCCAAAATGCCGGCCAGCGGCCCCACCCCGAACGCCCAGACCAGGATCAGCGCATAGACAATGTCCGGCACCGAACGGAACAGCTCCAGCGTCCGCCGGCACACCAGGTACACCGCCCGGTTGGGCGCCAGGTTGGCCGCCGCCGTGAAACACGCCAGCAGCGCCAGCCCGCCGCCGAGCAGCGTCGCCAGGGCGGCCATCTGGCTGGTCTCGAACAGCAGCCAGGCCCAGGCATCCAGCCGGTACATCCAATACGCCAGCGAGCCCGCCGTCTTCGTGCCCTCGAACAGCACATCGGCCCGCAGCGTCGGCAACAGCTTGTGGAAATACTCGCCCACGCGGGGAATGCCGTCGATCAGCGTCTGCGGATACACCTCCGACACCCGCGCCGAGATCGCCAGCACCACCAGCACCACCGCGCCATAGCCCAGCGTCGCCGCCCGGCGGGCACGGCGGCGTTGCGCGAACGCGGCCTCCGCCGACGCGACGGTCAGCAAGAAGCCGCGGCCCTACCGCCGCCGCCGCGCGTCGGCCTCGGCCTTCAGGATGTCGATGAACACCTGGTAGTCCTCGTGCTTCACCGGCGTCCACCCGGCCCCCGCGCCCATGTCCAGCGCGTGGTAGATATCGGGATAGTGCACGGGAATGGCGCGGTGCAGCGCCAGCATGTCGGCCTGGAACGCCGCCGGGGTGTCCTTGCGCAGCACGAAGGGGCCGTTGAGGATCGGGCGCGAGCGCCAGATGATCCGCAGGTCCTTCATGTCGAGCATCTTCTTGTTGACCATCGTGGTCAGCACGCCGCGCGTGAACCCCTTGGACTCGTCGCCCTGGCCCGACGACCAGGTGACGCCGGCGTCGTACTGCTTTCCCAGCACCGCGATCACCGCCTGCTCGCTGCCGCCGGCAAAGCCGGTGCGGCCGAAGAACTTGCCCGGCTCGGGGTCGATGCCGGCGGCGCGGAACTCGGCGCGCGGGATCAGGTAGCCGCTGGCGCTGTTGGGGTCCGACCACGCCATCGCCCGGCCCTTCATGTCCTCCAGCTTGGTGATGCCGGAATCGGCGCGGACATACATCAGCGAGACATACGAATTGGTGCCGTCCTTCTCCACCGTGGTCAGGATCGGCACCACGTTGCCGTTGCTTTCCATCCAGGCCGCGGCATAGGCGGCCGGCGACATGTAGGCGGCATCCACCTGTCCCGCGGCGAAGGCCTGGATCACGCCGGCATAGTCGGCCGCCATCAGCAGCTTCACCGGCACGTCGAAGAACGCCTCCAGCAGCTTCTGGTAGCCGCCATAGCGCGCCAGCCGGTCGGCATCGTTCTCGCCGCCGAGCATGCCGATGCGGATCACCGGCAACTGCGCCGCCCAGGCACGCTTGCCCTTCGGCGGCAGGTCCTGCGCGCGGGCGGCAAGCGGCAGCGCCAGCGAACCGGCGGCGAGGACAAGGCTGTGGCGGCGCGTCAGCATGGGGCATCCCTCCGATGGATCGACGGCCGGCAAGGCTGGCCGGCGCGGGTGCGTATCAAGAGCCCATCAGGCAGCGACGGCAACCCCCGAAGCCGCCAGCGCCGCGATCTCGCCCGGCGAGAACCCGGCCTCCGCCAGCACCTCGGCATTGTGTTCGCCGACACGGGGCGGCTGGCGCTGCAGGGTGCCGCGCGACCGTGCGTCGCCGAACTCGATCGGCAGCGCCGGCAACCCCACCTTCACCCCGGTCTCGCCACCGATGCGGCTGACGAAAACATCCAGCAACCCGCCGGTGGCCAGCAGATGGGCATCGTGGAACATGTCCCCCGGCTTGCCCACCGGCGCCCAGGAGACGCTGCACCGTTCCAGCCTCGCGGCCACTTCGGCGGTGGAAAGCGCGGCGGTGATTTTCTTCAGTTCCGGCACCAGCCAGCCGCGCTCGGTCACGCGCATGACGTTGGTGGCCAGGCGCGGATCGGCGGCGAGTGTGGCCAGGCCGAACTCCTCGGTGAAGCGCGTCCATTGCTGGTCGCTGGTCACCCCGATGAACAGCTCGCCGTCACGTGTGGGAAACACCTCATAGATCGCCCAGGCGCCGCGCCGCTCGGGCATCGGCGGCATGTCCTCGCCGGTCGCCGCGATGCCGGCCATGTGGCTGGCCATCAGGAACGCGGCACTCTCGAACAGCGCGCTGCTCACCCGCTGCCCGCGCCCGGTGACATCCCGCTCGCGCAACGCCGCCTGCACCGCCACCACGCCGAACACTGCTCCCAAAATGTCGATGATCGAGGCGCCGGCGCGCAATGGCCGCCCGGCCGGGCCGGTCATGTGGGCGAGGCCGACATGGAACTGCACCACCTCGTCCAGCGCCGGACGATGGGCATAGGGGCCCGCGAGGTACCCCTTCAACGCCAGGTAGATCAGCCGCGGATTGCGCGCCGCCAGCACCTCGTAGCCGCAGCCCAGCTTCTCCATCGTACCAGGACCGTAATTCTCCAGCACGATATCGGCGTGTTCCACCAGCCGGTGCACCGCCGCCTGGCCCTCCGGCCGCTTGAGGTCGATGGCGATCGCGCGCTTGTTGCGGTTGAAGGCGGCGAAGAACCCGGCGGCAAACCCGCCGAGCCCGCGCGTGTGATCGCCCTTCGGCGCCGGCTCCACCTTCACCACGTCGGCGCCGAGATCGGCCAGCACCAGGCCGGCCGTCGGGCCCATGATCGTGTGGCTGAACTCCAGCACCCGAAGCCCCGCGAGCGGGGCGGCCGAAACGCTCATTCAGCGGCAGCCCGGCGGAACGCGCCCAGGCTGCCGGCGTGGATCAGCTCGCTCGGCAGCACGTGGCCGACGATCTCCTCGGCCATGCGCCCGACCTCGATCAGCCGGTCGAGATCGACGCCGGTGGCGATGCCCATCTCCTCGCACAGCAGCACCAGCTCCTCGGTGCAGATGTTGCCGGCCGCCCCCTTCTGCCCGGCGAACGGGCAGCCGCCGAGGCCGCCCACGGTGCTGTCGAACTGGCTGACGCCGAGCTTCAGCGCGGCATGGGCATTGGCCACCGCCTGGCCGCGCGTGTCGTGCAAATGCAGCGCGATCTTCATCCCGGGCCACTTCGCCCGCACGGTGGCGATCACCCGCTCGATGCGCGGCGGGATCGCCCAGCCCATGGTGTCGGCCAGCGAGAACACCTCGATCGCCACCCCCGCCTCGGCGGCAATCGCCATGCCGTCCTCCAGCGTCTTGACCACCTGCTCCGGGGAGATGTCGCCCTGGTAGTTGCAGCCGAACGCGGCCATCACGCCGATGCGGTTCACGGGGATGCCGTGGCTCTGGTGCAGCGCGGTCTGCTTGCGCATGGCCGCGAGGTT
>JADLHF010000111.1 GCA_020848935.1 Acetobacteraceae bacterium | reverse complement strand
GCCCGCCGGCTCAACAGGATATGGGCAAACCGCGTGGTCAGAACCCGCGTCTTGCCCGTCCCCGCCCCGGCCAGCACCAGCACCGGCCCGTCCAACGCCTCCACGGCATCGCGCTGCTCGGGGTTCAGGCGGCTGAGATAATCAACGGGCGAATCCTGCATCCCCCAGATATAGAACGGGGCGCGAACAGGGCCAATCACCCCCTTCGACAATCACCCGCTTCGGCAAACACGCCTCCACGCATGCCAGCACCGCCCCGCCGCCCTTGCCCCCCCGCCCCGCCCGCGCTGCAATGCCGGCGAAGCGCCACGCCGAGCGCCCGCAGGAGGCCCCATGCCCACCCCCCTGAAAATCGTCCCCCCGGATAACTTCGCCCAACGCCTCGTCGCCGGCATGCCGGACGCCATCGTCCACGCCGACGCCCAAGGCAACATCCAGGTCTGGAACCAGGGCGCCACCCGCATCTTCGGCTTCTCGGAAGCCGAAGCCCTCGGCCAGTCCCTGGACATCATCATCCCCGCGGGCCTGCGCGCCCGCCACTGGGACGGCTACAAAGTCACCATGGCCACCGGCAAAACCCGCTACGGCGACGGCGACCTGCTGGCCGTCCCCGCCCTGCGCCGCGACGGCACCCGGATCTCGGTCGAATTCACCATCGTCCCCTTCACCGATGCCAACGGTAAAATGGAAGGCATCTGCGCCATCCTGCGCGACGTCACCGCCAAGTTCGAGGAAACCCGGGCGCTGAAGAGACAACTTGCCGCGCTGACGCCACCTCCAGCCAGCTAGGATCAGTCAAGGCCAGCAGCAAAAAGACTCTTCTTTTTGTGAACAAAAAGAAGCAAAAAAACTTCAAACATAAAGGCACAAAACCGTAGGTCGGATAAGCGAAGCGCCATCCGACAACCCCGGCCGACGACATCAAGCCGGCGAACGGCCATGACTGACGCGACCGCAATGCCAACCCGCGAAATGGCCGACTCTTCTGGCCGTTTCGCGGATTGGTACCGCGCGCGGGGCTGGCCGGCGGCCGTGCGCAAAGCGCGGCGTGGAGCCAATTTTCTGACAATCGACTAACATTTCCGTTGCAGCGAATGTCGCCATGTGCCATGAACATGTGGTGAACAAACCGTCGCCCTCACCTCCGAACCATCCCGGCGCCCCCACGGCACAATTGCGGCCGGAGGCGATGCTCGACTTCGTCGGCGGGCTTGAGGCGATCCTTGCCAGCCTCCTGCGCCTCATCGCCGCCCGCCTGCACCTCCCCGACCGCCTCACCGCGCCGCTCTGGGCGCGGCTGGACGGGGCCATGCAGCGCCTGCGCCGCCATATCGCCGCCCTGGCCGCCGGGCAGACCATCCCGCAGCGCAGCCCGCGCGCCACCCGCCCGCCCCTCGTCCGCCGCCCGCCCGGCTTGATGGCACGCCTGCGCCACAGGACCGTCTTCCACATTCGCGGCCCGGTGGCGCCTCGCACCAGCCGCGCCACGCCCGAGCATTTTGCCGAAGCCTCGGCTGCCGTGCGCGCGACGCGCGCCACGCACCACCGGTGCGGCATCGTGCCGCCTGTGCCGCAGCCGCGCACCAATAATCATGACAACGCGCCGGCCGAGCCTTTCAAACGCGGCACCTTCGCCGCATCCCGAACCGCTCAGGCGACCCTCGTCACACCCCATTCAATTTTGAAACCGTCCCAAACCACTGCGCCGCTGCACGCCCAATTTGTTCCGTTATCGAAATATATAAAACGCAAGGCCACTTCTGTCTCGGGGTCTGGGGGCCCCTGCCCCCTGCGGGTCCAGGGCAGAGCCTGGGCTTCCTTACCCTTCTTACCGAATCAACCCTGCCAACGGACTCGACGGATCGGCCCCCATCCGCCGCGGCATCCGCCCGGCGCGGTATGCCAGCCGTCCCGCCTCCACCGCCGCCTTCATGGCGCGGGCCATCAGCACCGGGTTTTTGGCATGCGCGATCGCCGAATTCAGCAGCACCGCCGTGCACCCCAGTTCCATCCCGATCGCGGCATCGGAGGCCGTGCCCACCCCGGCATCCACCAGCAGCGGCACCTTCGCCTGTTCGATCATCAGCGACAGCATCGCCGGATTCTGGATGCCCAGGCCGGAGCCGATGGGTGCCCCCAGCGGCATGATCGCCACGCAGCCCATATCCTCCAGCCGCTTGGCCGCCAGCGGGTCATCGGCGCAGTACACCATCACCTCGAACCCGTCCTTGATCAGCGCCTCCGCCGCCTCGAACGTGCCGGGCATGTCGGGGTACAGATGCGGCGGCGGCCCCAGCACTTCCAGCTTCACCAGGTTCCACCCCCCGGCCTCGCGCGCCAGCCGCAGCGTCCGCACCGCCTCGTTGGCGGTATGGCAGCCGGCGGTATTCGGCAGGTAGGTGTATTTCTTCTGGTCCACGTAGTCCTGCAGCATCGGCGCCTTGGGGTCCGACAGGTTCACCCGCCGCACCGCCACGGTGACGATCTCCGCCCCCGACGCCTCGATCGCCGCCGCGGTTTCCTCCAGGTCCTTGTAGCGCCCGGTTCCCACCACCAGGCGCGAGCGAAAGACCCGCCCGGCCACCGTCCAGGTGTCGTCGTCCTGCGTCATCACCTGGTCCATGGCTCAGCCTCCTCCGATGAAATGCACGATCTCCAGCCGGTCGCCCGGCGCCAGCAGCGTCGCGGCATAGGCCGAGCGGGATACGATCGCCTCGTTGTGCTCCACCGCCACCTTGCGCCCGTCCAGCCCCAGCTCGTCCAGCAACCCGGCCACGCTCAGTGCTGCGGCCAGCGCACGGGTCTCGCCATTCACGATGATGGTCGGCGCGGCGGATGCATGGGGATCGGTCATCGGCAGAGTATGGGCATCGCCCCGCCGGGCGACAAGAAAACCCGGCCCGCCACCAATGCCGGCTTTGCATTGAAGCCATACGGCGGCGCGTGCTACGGCCTGCGCCATGTCATCATTGCCCCTGGTGGCCGTGCTCAACGGCCCGAACATGAACATGCTGGGCCTGCGCCAGCCGCACCTCTACGGCAGCGCCACGCTGGACGATGTCGAGGCGCTGTGCGCCGAAACCGCCGAGCAGCTCGGCCTGGCCATCGACTTCCGCCAGACCAACGGCGAGGGCGAGCTGGTCACCTGGGTCCAGCAATGCCGCGGCCGCGCCGCCGGCATCGTCATCAACCCCGCCGGCTACACCACCACCTCCATCGCCCTGATGGATGCGCTGCTGGCCACCGAGCTGCCGGTGATCGAGGTCCACGTCACCAACATCCATCGCCGCGAGGAGTTCCGCCACCACTCCTTCGTCTCCAAGGCCGCGGTCGGCGTCATCGCCGGCCTCGGCGTCGGCGGCTACGCGCTGGCGTTGCAGGCGATGGCGGATATCCTGGAGCAGCGCGCATGAGCACCCAAGGCTTCGATCCCAAAGCCGTCCGTGCCCTGGCCGAAATCCTCGTCGATACCGGCCTGACCGAAATCGAGATCGAGACCAAGGACGGCAAGATCCGCGTCGCCCGCCTGCCGGCCCCCGTCACCCAGCATGTCACGGCCGGCCCGCCTCCCGCCGCCACCGCCGCGCCGCAGGCAGCCCCGGCGGCGGTCGCCGACGACACCAAGCACCCCGGCGCCGTCCTCAGCCCGATGGTCGGCGTCGCCTACCTCGCCCCCGAGCCGGGTGCGGCCCCGTTTGTGACCATAGGCCAGAGCGTCACCGCCGGCCAGACCCTGCTGCTGATCGAGGCGATGAAGACCTACAACCAAATCCGCGCCCAGAAGGCCGGCACCGTGCTGCGCATCCTGGTCGAGCCGGGCCAGCCGGTGGAATACGGCCAGCCGCTGCTGATCCTGGAATAGCCCCTTGTTCAACAAGATCCTGATCGCCAATCGCGGCGAGATCGCGCTGCGCATCCAGCGCGCCTGCCGCGAGCTTGGCATCCCCACCGTGGCCGTCCACTCCACCGCCGATGCCGAGGCGATGCATGTCCGCCTGGCCGACGAAAGCGTCTGCATCGGCCCGCCGGCGGCGCGCGACAGCTACCTCAAGATCTCCGCCATTCTCTCCGCCGCCAACATCACCGGCGCGGATGCCATCCACCCCGGCTATGGCTTCCTGTCGGAGAACGCCGACTTCGCCGCCATGGTCGAAGCCCACGGCCTGGCCTTCATCGGCCCGTCCGCCGACCATATCCGCATGATGGGCGACAAGATCGCCGCCAAGACCGCGATGGCCAGCCTCGGCGTGCCGCTGGTGCCGGGCTCCGCCGGCGAGGTCGCCGACCTCGACGCGGCCGCCGCCGTCGCCGCGGAGATCGGCTACCCCGTGCTGATCAAGGCCGCCGCCGGCGGCGGCGGGCGCGGCATGAAGGTCGCCACGTCGGCCGAGGGACTGGAGGAAGCCTGGCGCGTCGCCCGCGGCGAGGCCCACGCCGCCTTCGGCAACGATGCCGTCTATATCGAGAAATACCTCGACCGCCCCCGCCACATCGAGATGCAGGTGATGGCCGACGCGCACGGCAACGTGGTGCATTTCGGCGAGCGCGACTGCTCGCTGCAGCGCCGCCACCAGAAGCTGCTGGAAGAAGCGGGCTCGCCCGCCATCACCGCCGAACAGCGCGACGCCCTCGGCGCCACCGTCACCGCCGGGCTGGCCAGGCTGGGCTACCGCAACGCCGGCACGCTGGAATTCCTCTACCAGGACGGCCAGTTCGCCTTCATCGAGATGAACACGAGGCTCCAGGTGGAGCACCCGGTCACCGAGATGGTCTGCGGGGTCGATCTGGTGCGCGAGCAGATCCGCATCGCCGCCGGCCATCGCCTCGGCTACACGCAGAAGGACGTCACCTTCTCCGGCCACGCCATCGAATGCCGCATCACCGCCGAGGACCCGGAAACCTTCACCGCCAGCCCCGGCCGCGTCACCGCCTATCACCCGCCCGGCGGGCTGGGCGTGCGGGTGGATTCAGCACTGTACGCCGGCTATTCCGTGCCGCCTTATTACGACAGCCTGATCGCCAAGCTTGTGGTCCACGCCCCCACCCGGGCCGAGGCCATCGCGCGGATGCGCCGCAGCCTGGCCGAATTCGTCGTCGTCGGCGTCAAGACCACCCTGCCGCTGCACGCCCGCATCCTGGAGGAGCCAACCTTCCAGGCGGGCGACTACACCATCCACTGGCTGGAACGCTTCGTCGCCGGGCGATAGCGCGGCCCCGCCGCAAGGAGCGTTCGTGGCCAAGCTCTCCATCGCTCAGCCCCGCATCGCCCTGATCGACCCGCAGGACTGCACCGACAGCGCGGACTCGCTGGCGATGCTGGATGCCGTGTTCGACCCGCTGGTGCGCCGCCTCGGCCCCGGCCGCTTCGCCCCCGCACTCGCCGAGGAATGGCAGCAGCAGGACTCCCGCACCACCCTGTTCCGCCTGCGCCCCGGCGCCACCTTCCACGACGGCACCGCCTGCGATGCCGAAGCCGTCGCCCGCTCGCTGCGCCGCATGGCGGACCCTGCGGTGGGCGCCACGCTGGGTGCCGCCGGCGTGTGGGCGCAATACCTCGCCGGCAGCACGGTAACAACAATCAACTCCCGCACCCTGCGGCTGGTGACCACACGCGACATCGCCGACATCCTGGACATCGTTGCCGCTGGCCCGATTGTCGCCCCCTCGGCGCTGGGCCGCGCCGACATCGCCGGCCGCTGGGTCGGCACCGGCCCCTGGCGGTTGGGCGGGCACGACGACGATGGCGTGCGGATGATCGCAACGCAGCCAGGCCTGCCCGAACTGCATTGGCGGCGGATGGCCGACCCGCAGGAGCGGATCGGCGCCCTGCACGACGGCACGGCCGACATCGCCACCCGCATCGACCCGGCATCGACAGACGCGCCGAGCCACACCGTGACCGACCCGACCGCCATCATCTGCCTGCTGAACGCCGCGCGCGGCCCCTGCGCCGATCCCCGCGTGCGCCGTGCGCTGAACCTGGCGATCGACCGGCCGGCCCTGATCGCCGCCGTGCTGCATGGCCACGCCGACCCGCTCGCCGGCTTCGTCTCGCCGCGCCATTTCGGCTTCGACCCCGCCGCCCAAGCCGCCCGCCACGACCCCGCCGCGGCCCGCCGCCTGCTGGCCGCTTCCGGGCATGACGGCCTGGCGCTGACCGCCGGCTGGCCCACCCGCCTGCCCGACGAGGCCCCCACCCTGTTGCCCGCACTCCAGGCCCAGCTCGCCGCGATCGGCGTGACCCTCTCCGCCCGCATCGAGCCCGACCGGGTGCGCTATGCCGAGCGGGTGCGCGACAGCGATATCGCCGATATCTGCCTGTTCGATTCGAGCCCGATGAGCAGTTTTCGTGTGCTGGCGGAGAAGATCGACAGCCGCGTCGCCGGCGCCTGGTGGCTCGGCTACCGCAACGCCGACGTCGAG
>JADLHF010000110.1 GCA_020848935.1 Acetobacteraceae bacterium | reverse complement strand
TAGTTTCCATCTCAAACCCTGGATTTGGTCCGCCTCGCAGCGGCACCCAATGCACCTCAACACCGTCCTCGATTGCCCAAGGATAGCCGCCAGGGGGCGGCAATTCGATCCCGAATTCGGATGCGGGAGGAGCATCATTCCTAGTGATCTTCAGCATATTGCCCATAACAAGTGTGTGGGAAACGATGACCAAAATTCGATGCTTATCAACGATGTCTAGGTCATGAATTGCTTGGATAATGGAATTCTCGGGATTTGTTGTTCGATAGGGTTGGATCGTTTCGATTAAGAGCATTTTGGAGTTGGAGACGCCATTCATTGCTCCGTTTTTTATCGCAGTTTTGAATTTTTCGGCAGTATCACACACAGGAAAGGTAATTCGCTTGTTCGGGATGCCATTTTCTTGCGCGAGTGCCCAAATGACATGGTCAAAACAGCATCTGAGGTGGTGAATAATCTCGCCGGCTAAGACCGCAATCCTGTCAGGAACCGGCGGCCCGACAAGTTTGAAGGCGTACCTTTGTCGCTCTGACTGATTCTCTCCGATGATTTTGTAATGTCCAGCCTCAACCAGTGAGCTGACCTCTTGGGCAACGTGGTGCAGCTGTTGCTTTGCCCGCACGATCTTCGCCCATGCGCCTGCCAAAGAAATCCGCCTCACTGCGTCTGATTTGGTCAAGGAATCAGCCTCGAAAACGTGCTGCTGACGACATTGTAGCACTTTGCGATATACGGCGCTGATGTCCGCGGCCTTCTTCGCGATGGTGATGAAGGGTCGGATGGCGCGCCCCGTCGAGGACCTCGACGACGATACGCTGACGGCGATCGCCAACAGCGCGGTGCCGGCCGAATTCGCCGCCCTTGATGAGGTCGTCAAAGACTGGACCCCGTGAGGGCGATCCGGCCCCTCGCCGGACCGCCCAAGCCGCCTGCCGCTACCGCTTGATCCCCGCCAGCGCGCTCTGAATCCCCGCCGTCGCCCAGGGCCCCCAGGGGATGGTGAAGAACTTGAACCCCTTATCCACGAAGTAGTTCGGCTCCATGTCCGGCGGAATGAAATACATCCCGGCCATCTTGCCGTGCTTCGCCGCCGTCGCCGCGATCTTGTCCAGCGCCCGCGAATACGTGTCGCACTTGTAGTCCAGCGGCACGTCCAGCTCGATCGAAAGGTCCGACGGTCCGATCAGCAGCACATCCACCCCATCGACCGCGGCAATGGCGTCCAGATTCGCCATCGCCTCCTTCGTCTCGATCATCGGCACGATGACCAGCTCGTTGTTCACCGTGTCCATGTAGTCGCGATAGGACGTGAACGAGCCCCACGCGCCGCGCTCCCCGGCATTGCTGCGGCTGCCCGCCGGATAATACCGGCACGCCCGCACCATCGCCTCGGCCTCCGCCCGCGTATTGACCATCGGCGCCACGATGCCCCGTGCCCCGGCATCCAGCGCAAAGCAGATCTGCTCCGCCGAGTTGACGGGAACGCGCACCATCGGTGCCGCCTTCTTTCCCCGCATCGCCTGGATCGACGGCCCCATCTGCTTGACCTCGAACGGCGAATGCTGGGTGTCGAACAGCAGGAAGTCGTACCCGGCATCGGCCAGCACCGACACGTCGACGTTCGGCGCGCCCCCCGTCCCGACGACGGTCCTGCCTGCCTTGATGGAATCCTTGATGGCGTTCATGCGGCCTCGATGCCTCCCCACTCGTTCCGGCGCCCCTGCAACCGACCAACGGCGGCGGGCGCGACGGCCCAGCACTATCGCAGATTGGCGATGCGGCCCAGCCCATGATTTCCAACCGCGCATCCGCGCAGGACGCGCGCCCGCGCCCCGCACCGGCCGCAACCGGCCGGCCGCAGGGGATGGCACCCATCAGAGAAAATTTTCCTTGCATCCTCCGATGCCCTCAGCTAAAAACAAACCATGAACACCCCCGCCACCACCCCCACCCAGGAGCACCCGGCGCAATCCCTTGCCGCGCGTCTCAACGCGATCCTGACCGGGCTGGCCGGCCTTCTCTTCCTCCATCTGCGGGTCCCGTTCATCGTCACCCTCTGCAACCGCATCTCCCGCGCCCGCCAGCGCCTGGTCACCCTGCTCGCCCGCCTCGCCGCCGGCCGCGCCCCGCGCCGCCGCACGCCCCGCCCCGGCCAGAAGGGCGGCCCCCCCTCCGCCCCCATCCCCCGCGGCCGCGCCTGGGTGTTCCGCGCCCTGCACGACGACGCCCGCCACAACGTCGCCGCCCACGCCGCCCAACTCGAATTCCTGCTCCACGACCCCGCAACCGCGGCGCTCCTGGCCGCCGCCCCGCCCACGGCACTGAACGGCCTCGCCCGCACCCTGCGCCCGCTCTGCCACCTGCTCGGCGTCGCCCTTCCGGCGGCCCTGCGCCCGCCCGCGCCTCCGCCCGCGTCTCCGCCCAGACGGCCCCGGCCCCGGCCCCGGCCCCGGCCCTCCACACCGGCGCCCCCGCCCGAAACCACCCCCTATCGTCCGCTGCCGCGCTACGTCCGCCTCGCCGTCCGCGCCTGGAAGAAAAATCCCGGCTGACCGCCGCCCACCCGACCCACGCCATAAATGTTCCGATATAATAACAAACACCCTGCGCTTGCGCCCGGCCTTCGCCCCGCCCAACATCGCCGCCGGGATCGCCGCCACAAGGGACCGGACATGACCACGAAAATCGGCATCGCCGGCATCGCCGGCCGCATGGGAAGGCTCCTCGCCGAGGAGACCGCCGCCGCCGGCGCCACCCTCTCCGGCGGCATCGACACCCCCGGCGCCACCCTGCCGAACAATGCCGGCGCCTTCGCCGACATCGCCGCCCTGGCCGCGGCCAGCGACGTGGTGGTGGAATTCACCCATGCCAGCGCGATTGCCGCCCACGCCGCCGCCATGGCCGGCACCGGAACAGCCTGGCTGATCGGCACCACCGGCCTCTCCCCCGCCGACGAGGCGGCCCTGGCCACGGCGGCGAAATCCATCCCGGTGATGTACGCGCCCAACTACTCGCCCGGCGTGGTGCTGCTGCTGTCGCTGGCCGAACGCATGGCCGCCGCCCTGCCGGCCGAAACCTACGACGCCGAGATCGTCGAGATGCACCACCGCCAGAAGGTCGATGCCCCCTCCGGCACCGCCGTCGGCATTGGTCGCGCCGTCGCCCGCGGCCGCGGCGTCAAGCTGGAGGACGTCACCGAATCCGGCCGCGACGGCCATACCGGCGCCCGCAAGACCGGCGCCATCGGCTTCGCCGCCCTGCGCGGCGGCCAGATCGTCGGCGAACACAGCTTGTTGTTCACCGCCGCCGGCGAGCAGATCACCCTCTCCCACCGCGCCATGGACCGGCGGGCATTTGCCACCGGTGCGATCCGCGCGGCGCTTTGGGTCAAGGGCCGCCCCCCCGGATTGTACGACATGATGGACGTGCTGGACATGCGCTGATCCCGCCCAAGGCTTGACCCCCCACCCCCTTTCAGCGACACACACCCGCCCCGGATTCCCTCGGGGCCTGGCCCATTGCCGCCAGCCACGCCGAATCATTTCCGGGAACATACTATGCGCGACAAGGGCGAATTCCTGTTCACCTCCGAGTCCGTCTCGGAAGGCCACCCCGACAAGGTCGCCGACCGGATCAGCGACACGGTGCTGGACGCCTTCCTCGCCGCCGACCCCTACGCCCGCGTGGCGTGCGAAACCCTGGTCACCACCAACCGTGTCGTGCTGGCCGGCGAAACCCGCGGCCCGGACTCGGTCACCCCGGAACTCCTCGCCCACCTCACCCGCATGGCCATCCACGATATCGGCTACGACCAGTCCGGCTTCTCCTGGCGCCACGCCGACATCGCCGTCCACCTCCACGCCCAGTCGTCGGACATCGCCCAGGGCGTCGACGCCTCCGGCAACAAGGACGAGGGCGCCGGCGACCAGGGCATCATGTTCGGCTACGCCTGCACCGAAACCCCCACCCTGATGCCGGCCCCGCTGCATTACGCCCACCTGCTGCTGCGCCGCATCAGCGAGATGCGCCGCAACAACGATCTCTCCGTCGCCGGCCTGCTGCCGGACGCCAAGAGCCAGGTCACCCTGCGCTATGTCGATGGCAAGCCGGTCGCCGCCACCTCGGTGGTGATCTCCACCCAGCATGTCGAGGGCATGGCCCAGTCCGACATCAAGGCCAAGCTGATCCCGCTGATCGCCTCCTCCCTGCCCCAGGGCTGGATGCCGCCGGAGAACGAGATCTACATCAACCCCACCGGCAACTTCGTCATCGGCGGCCCCGATGGCGATTGCGGCCTGACCGGGCGCAAGATCATCGTCGATACCTATGGCGGTGCCGCCCCCCACGGCGGCGGCGCCTTCAGCGGCAAGGACCCCACCAAGGTCGATCGCTCCGCCGCCTATGCCTGCCGCTACCTGGCCAAGAACGTCGTCGCCGCCGGCCTGGCCGACAAATGCACCCTGCAGATCAGCTACGCCATCGGCGTCTCCCACCCGCTCTCGGTCTATGTCGAGCTCCACGGCAACCCCTACGAGGTCGATGAAGCCAAGCTGGAGACGACCCTGCGCGAGATGATGGATCTCCGCCCCCGCGGCATCCGCGAGCACCTGCACCTCAACCGGCCGATCTACGCCGTGACCTCCGCCTACGGCCATTTCGGCCGCGAGCCCGACGTGGAATCCGGCACCTTCACCTGGGAGAAGACCGACCTCGCGGCCCAGCTGAAATCGGCCTTCGGGCGCTGAGGCCACCGGCGGTCAAACCCCCGCCGGACCGGCTCTACGGCCGGCAGCGGGGGCAAACGCTGCGGGCACGCCAGAAGAAGCTGCTGGCCGAAACCCTGCCGCGGCTCCGCTTCGAAACCCCCGGGGACCCCTGGGCCGCCTTCACCCCCCGCCCGGCGGAACTCTGGCTGGAGGTCGGCTTCGGCGGCGGCGAACACGCCCTGGCCCAGATCGCCGCCCACCCCGAAGCCGGGCTGATCGCCTGCGAGGTGTTCGCGAACGGCATCTGCTCGCTGCTCTCCCGCCTGGTGCCCGAGGGGGAGGAGGCCACCGCCCCGCTCCCCGCCAACCTGCTTGTCTGGGACGACGACGCCCGGACCCTGCTGCGGGCCCTGCCGGACGCCTGCCTTGACCGCCTGTTCCTGCTGTTCCCCGACCCCTGGCCCAAGGCCCGCCACGCCAAGCGTCGCTTCGTGCATCCCGAAACCCTGAAGCTGGTCGCCCGCGTGCTGAAACCAGGCGCCGAATGGCGCATCGCCAGCGACGACCCCACCTACCAGGCCTGGGTGGCCGAGGTGCTGGCGGTCCAGGCGCTGTTCGCCGTGCCCACCCCCGCCACCGCGCGGCCCGCCGGCTGGCCGCCCACACGCTACGAAGCCAAGGCCCTCCTGGCCGGCCGGACGCCGCTCTACTGGACGCTCCGCCGCCAGGTCACCGCCGAGGACACCGCGTAGTTCCACACCAGGCTCATCGCCGCCCCGAGGAACCCGGCCATGTACCAGGTGGAGTGTGCCGGCCCGAACAACAGCGACGAGACGTTGACGTTCGCCACCGCCCCCACCGCCGAGATGGCGGCAAAGGTCGCCAGCCCGGCATAGAAACGCCACCCCTTCAGCCGCCGGTCGCGGAAGGTGAAGATGTTGTTCAGCAGGAAATTCCCCAGGATCGCCACCGCGGTGGCCACGGTCTGTGCCACGCTGAATTCCAGCTCCAGCGTGGCCAGGCACAGCCGCAAAACCAGCAGATGGGCCGCGATGCCCACCGCACCCACCCCGGCGAACAGCACGAAGCGCACCGGCAGGACCTGGCCAATTAACTTATCGACGATCAGCAGCAGGTAGTCGCGCAGCACCCCGGCATCCAGCTTGCTCTCGCCGTGCAGCCGGCTGCGGAACTCGTAGGGCAGTTCGACGATGCGGGGCGGCTCGGGCAGCGAGGCGACGATGTCCAGCAGGATCTTGAACCCCATCGCCGACAGCCGCCGCACGGCCCGGTCGAACACGGCGCGGGGCAGCATGAAGAACCCGCTCATCGGGTCACCCAGGGGCGTTCGCAACAGCGGGCGGGCCAGCAGCGTGGCGAAATTGCTCATCCCCACCCGGGCGGCAGCGAAATCGCCCATTCCGCCGCCTTCGACATGGCGCGAACCCACGACAATGTCCGCCTCGCCGGCGCGCAATACCGCCAGCATCCGCGGCAGCAACGCCTCGTCATGCTGCAGGTCGCCGTCGATGGCGGCGACATGTGTCGCCAGGCTGGCCTGTGCCCCCTCGATGAACGCCGAGGCCAAACCGCGACGGCCGATGCGGTGCAGCAGCCGCACCCGCCGGTTGCTCGAAGCGGCGTCACGCACCGCCACGCGGGTACCGTCGGTCGAATCGTCGTCGACGAACATCACTTCCCAGTCGATGCCGGCCAGGACAACCTCCAGCCGGGCCACCATCGGCGCGATGTTGGCGCGCTCGTTGAGCACGGGTATGACCACGCAGAGTTCCGGGACGGCGGTATTCGGCATGCTCGCTGCTGTCGCTGGGGGCCGGCATCTTGCAGATACCCCGGGTGCTTGCAACATTGCCCGCCCCATCGCCAGGCCGGATCCGTGACGCGACTCCCCCGCACCGCCGCGACCCTTGCCGTTCTGGCGGCCGTGCTGGTGGGGGCGGGGTTGCGCTTGGCGCTGATGTTCGACCGCGCGCTGAACTACGACGAGGCGGCCACCGCCTATTTCGCCGGGCTGTCGCTGGCCGATCTGTGGGGCGATACCGGGCGGCTGGAGACCAATCCGCCGCTGTTCTACACCCTGGTCGGGCTGCTCGCCCGGCTCGGGATGCCGGCGGAATATTTTCGCCTGGCGGCGGTGGTGCCGGATGTCGCCAGCATCGCCCTGGCCGCCGCGCTGGCCGGGCGGCTGGGCGGAGGGTTCGCGGCGGCGGCGGCGGCGTGGCTGGTGGCGACGTCGCCGATGATGCTGGATGTCGGCCTGGAGGCGCGGGCCTATGCGCTGCTGGCCATGCTGGGGCTGGCGATGGCGGTGCTGGCGGTGCGGGTGCTGGACGGCGGCGGCCGGCGCGACCTGGTGCTGCTGGCGCTGGCCGAGATCGCGGCGCTGTACACCCACAACACCGCGGTCATCATGTTGGCGGCGGTGAACGGCATGGCGCTGCTGTGCTGGCTCGGCCGCCCGCCGCGGGACCGCGCCCTGGCCGCGCGCTGGCTGGTGGTGCAGGGCGTGGTGGCGGTTGCCTGGCTGCCCTGGCTGCCGGTGGTGGTGGGGCAGGCGAGCGACGACCTGGCGCAGTTCTGGATCGCCCGGCCCGGCCTGATGGCGCTGCGCTACGAGTTCCAGCGGCTCGGCGGCCAGCCGATGGTGCGCTGGCCGCAGCCGCTGGCCGACCTGGTGTTCCTCGGGCTGGCCGGACTCGGATTGCTGCGCGTGTGGCTGGGCGCGCGGCGCGACCGTGGGCTGGCGGTGGGGCTGGCGGTGATGCTGCTGGCCGGCGCGCCGATTGCCACCTGGCTGATCAGCCAGTGGCGGCCGCTGATGAACGGGCGGGTCCTGTTGTGGCTGGTGCCGTTCTTCCTGGTGCTGGTGGCGGTGGCGCTGGGCTGGCGGGCGCGCTGGGCGGCGGCGGTGTTGGCAGCCCTGCTGGCGGTGCAACTCTCGACCCTGCCGGCCCGGCGGGCGGCGCGGGAGGCGGAGCCCTGGCGGGAGGTGGCGGCGATGCTGAACGGCGGGATGCGCGCGGGCGATGCACTGTATCTTTCGGCCGCGCCGGCATTGCTGGTGCTGGCCCATCACGGCTGGCGGGATGAGGGGCATAGGCTGTTCGCCGCGCGGGAGGGCCGCTGGTACCGGCGTTTTCCCGGCACGATCCTGGCGCCCGATGCCGCTGCCGCGGTATTGGCGAAGGCGGGGCGGTTGTGGATCGTCACCCGGCGCGACTCACCCGCCCATGATGCGCTGGTGGCGCGGCTGGCGCCGGCGATGGCCGAGGCCCGCCTGCTGCGCGCGGGACCGCGGCCCGACAGCGGGCTGGACGTGTCGTTATTGCGGCATCGCTGAGGCGCGGCGCTTGTCGGCGGCGGCGCCAGGGGCTATATGGGCGGTCATGAAATCTTCCGGTGTGTTTCGGGGGGTGGCCTTAACGGGCCACCTTTTTTGTTTTGGTGGATGACGAACAAGCAGCGGAACTGCCGGCGCATGCCGGCCTGGAGGGCCGGATCACCGCGGTGATCGCGCCCGGCATGGCCGAACTCGGCTACGAGCTGGTGCGCGTGGCGGTGCTGGGGCGCGAGCGGCCGACGGTGCAGGTGATGGCGGACCGCGCCGACGGGGCGCCGATCCTGGTGGCGGATTGCGAGGCGATCAGCCAGGCGATCAGCCCGGTGCTGGATGTGGCCGACCTGATCCCCGGCGCCTGGACGCTGGAGGTGTCCTCGCCGGGCATCGACCGCCCGCTGACGCGGGTGAAGGACTGGAACCGCTTCGCCGGCCATCTGGCGCGTGCCGAGATGGCGATTCCGCTGGACGGCCGGCGGCGCATTTCCGGCGTCGTGCTGGGCGCCGACGCGGCGCATGCCCGCATGCGGCTGGACGACGGCACCGAGCTGGCGCTGCCGCTGGCCGATATCCGCCGCGCCAAGCTGCTGCTGACCGATGCCTTGATCGCCGCCACCGCCCAGGCGGCAAAGCCGAACTGACGACCTGACCCTTCACGCCGACTTACCAAGAGGTTCGACCATGGACACCTCGATCGCCCGCCCGGAACTGCTGCTGGTCGCCGACGCCGTCGCCCGCGAGAAATCGATCGAGCGGGACGAAGTGCTGGAGGCGATGGAACAGGCCATCCAGAAGGCCGGCCGCGCCAAGTACGGCCACGAGAAGGACATCCGCGCCACCATCGACAAGCGCACCGGCGACGTGCGGCTGTCGCGCTGGACCGAGATCGTCGAGACGGTGGAGAACGAGGAAACCCAGATGGCCGCCGCCATCGCCAAGAAGCTGTTTCCCGAGAAGGGGATCGGCGACTTCATCGTCGATCCGCTGCCGCCGATCGATTTCGGCCGCATCGCCGCGCAGACCGCCAAGCAGGTGATCGTGCAGCGGGTGCGCGAATACGAGCGCCGCAAGCAGTACGACGAGTTCAAGGACCGCATCGGCGAGGTGATCAACGGCGTGGTCAAGCGCACCGAGTACGGCAACCTGATGATCGAGGTGGGCCGCGCCGAGGCGCTGCTGCGCCGCGACGAGCTGATCCCGCGCGAGAGTTTCCGCAATGGCGACCGGGTGCGGGCCTATATCTTCGATGTCCGCGAGGAGGTGCGCGGGCCGCAGATCTTCCTCAGCCGCACCCATCCCGGCTTCCTGGCCAAGCTGTTCGCGCAGGAAGTGCCGGAAATCTACGACGGGATCATCGAGATCAAGGCAGTGTCGCGCGATCCCGGCAGCCGCGCCAAGATGGCGGTGATCAGCCGCGATTCCTCGATCGACCCTGTGGGCGCCTGTGTCGGCATGCGCGGCAGCCGGGTGCAGGCGGTGGTGCAGGAACTGCAGGGCGAGAAGATCGACATCATCCCCTGGTCGCCCAACACCGCGACCTTCGTGGTGAACGCCCTGGCGCCGGCCGAGGTCAGCAAGGTGGTGCTGGACGAGGAGGCCGGCCGCTGCGAGGTGGTGGTGCCCGACGACCAGCTGTCGCTGGCGATCGGCCGGCGCGGGCAGAACGTGCGCCTGGCCAGCCAGCTCACCCGCTGGGACATCGACATCCTGACCGATGCCGAGGAGAGCGAGCGCCGGCAGGAGGAATTCCGCCGCCGCACCGGGCTGTTCGTCGAGGCGCTGGATGTGGACGACGTGATCGCCGGGCTGCTGGTGACCGAGGGCTTCAACACCATCGAGGAACTGGCCTTCACCCCGCTGGAGGAGATGGCCGAGATCGAGGGTTTCGACGAGGCGATCGCCGAGGAGCTGATCCGCCGCGCCGAGGCGCATCTGCTGAAGCGCGACAACGAGCTGAACGACCAGCGCATCGCGCTGGGCGTGACCGACGATGTCGCCGCCATCGAGACCTTCACCCCGGCGATGCTGGTGGCGCTGGGCGAGAAGGGCGTCAAGACGCTGGACGATCTCGGCGACCTGGCATCCGACGAGCTGATCGAGATCATCGGCGCCGAGGCGATGGACGAGGAGACCGCCAACGCGGTGATCATGGCCGCCCGCGCCCACTGGTTCGACGACGAGGCGGGCGCGCAAGGCGCCGAGGGTGAGGGCGAGGAGAAGGAGGCCAGCCACGACTGACGCGCCGCCCGATGCGCAGGGGCCCGCGGCGAACGGGCGGGATGACGACGCCGACGAGCCCGAACGGGGCCCGCTGCGCCGCTGCATCGTCACGCGCGAGCGGCTGGCCAAGGAGCGGATGATCCGCTTCGTGGTGCTTCCGGCGGACGCGGCGGCGGCGGTGATGGGGAAAGGGAAGGCGTCGCGGCCAGGCAAGGCGTCGCGCGGGGCCGGCATTGTGGTTCCCGACCTGACCGCAACGCTGCCCGGACGGGGAATATGGTTGAGCGCGCGAGGGGATGTGTTAGAAACAGCCCGAATGCGAGGCGGCTTCGCCAGGGCGGCCCGCTGTGCGGTGACGGTTTCCCCCGATCTCACGTCCGAGCTTGCTGCTGCGCTGATGCGACGGATCGCTGAGACACTGGGCCTTGCCCGGCGCGCGGGTCAGGCCGTGGCCGGTTTCAGCAAGGCGCGGGAGTGGTTGACCGGCGGACGGGCCGGCGTGGTGGTGCAGGCGAGCGACGGCAGCCCGGAGGAACGGCAGCGGTTTCTGGGCGGATGGAACGGCCGGGTGCCGGTGGTGGCGACCTTGGATGCGGCGCAGCTTGGCGGGGTGTTCGGGCGTGACCATATAGTACACGTGGTGCTTCTGCCCGGCCGCCTGGCCGAACGGGTGCGGGTGGAATCGGCGCGGCTGGAGGGGGTGCGAAACACCCTGCCGTCCGCGACAGGGGCTGCGGCCCCGACGGCGACTGCGGGGCCGGCTGCGCCCCCGATTGCCGCTACGGGGCCGAAGCCGGACCCCGCGACGACGACGGACGACGACGACGACGGACGATGACGACTGCGGATGACGACTGCGGATGACGAATTCGGACGACGACTACGGATGATGCGCCCGGCGCGGCCGGGGCATGGTGAAAGACACAGGCGGATAGATGAGCGAAGGCAACGAGCAGGACGCGGGCAAGGGCAGGCTCTCGCTGCGTCCGGCAGGGCGCATGGAAGTGGGCCGGACCGTGGATGCCGGTTCCGTGCGACAGAGTTTCAGCCATGGCCGCTCCAAGGTGGTGCAGGTCGAGGTGCGCAAGAAGCGTGCGCCTGGGCCGGGTGCCGCCCCTGGCGCACCGGCCCCGGGTGGCGCCGCGCCGGCCACGGCGCGCCCGGCCGGTGGTGCCGGCGGGCGCCCGGGCCCCGGTGGGCGGGCGCTGACGGCCACCGAGCTGGCCGCCCGCCAGCGCGCCCTGGTCGAGCAGCAGCGTGAGGCCGCCAAGCGCGACGCCGAGCGCCGTGAGCAGGAGAAGATCTCCATCCTGTCGGCCGCCGAGGAAGCGCGCCGCCGCGAGGAGGAGGCGCGCCGCGCCGCCGAGGAGGAGGCCCGCAGCAAGGCCGAGGAGGAAGCCCGCGTCCGTGCCGAGGAGGAGGCGCGCCGCGCCGCCGAGGCCGCCGATGCCGCGGCCCGCACCGCCGCCCCGGTGGCCCGCACCGACGAGGAGCCGCGCCGCGCGGCCCGCCCCACCCCCGCCGCCGCCCCGCCCGCGCCGCCCGCCGGTGAGACGCTGCGGCTGCGCGCCCGCGTGGTCGAGGAGGAGGAGGAGGCCCGTCCGGTGCGCCGCACCGGCCCCGGCGGTGCCATGGCGCCGCGCAAGCCGCCGGTCGTGGCCCCCAAGAAGGGCCTGGATGACCGTCGGCGCGCCGGCCGGATCGATGTGCTCGCCGCCATCGAGGGCGAGGACGACCGGGTGCGCAGCCTGGCCTCGGTGCGCCGCCAGCGCGAGCGCGAGCGCCGCCAGGCCGAACTGGAGCGCCTGCGCTCCGACCAGGTGAAGGTGGTGCGCGAGGTCATCCTGCCGGATGCGATCACCGTCCAGGAGCTGGCCAACCGCATGGCCGCGCGCGGACCCGACGTGATCAAGGCGCTGATGAAGATGGGGGTGATGGCGACCATCACCCAGAGCCTGGATGCCGACACCGCCGAGCTGGTGGTGCAGGAATTCGGCCACAAGGTGAAGCGCGTCAGCGAGGACGACGTGGAGATCGGGCTGGAGGGTGAGGTTGACGCCGTTCTCGACCTGATCCCGCGCCCGCCGGTGGTGACCGTGATGGGCCATGTCGATCACGGCAAGACCAGCCTGCTGGACGCGCTGCGCGCCACCGATGTGGCCAGCGGCGAGGCCGGTGGCATCACCCAGCATATCGGCGCCTACAACGTGGCGCTGCCGAACGGCAGCTCGATCACCTTCATCGACACGCCGGGCCACGAGGCGTTCACCGCCATGCGCTCGCGCGGCGCCTCGGTGACCGATATCGTGGTGCTGGTGGTGGCCGCCGATGACGGCGTGATGCCGCAGACGATCGAGGCGATCCGCCACGCCAAGGCGGCCGACGCGCCGATCATCGTGGCGATCAACAAGATGGACAAGCCCGACGCCAACCCCAACCGGGTGCGCCAGGAACTGCTGAAATACGAGATCGTGGTCGAGGAGATGGGCGGCGAGACCCAGGACGTGGAGGTTTCCGCCACCCAGCGCACCGGCATCGACAAGCTGGAGGAGGCGATTCTTCTGCAGGCCGAGCTGCTGGACCTGAAGGCCAACCCGGACCGGGCGGCCGAGGGCTCGGTGATCGAAAGCCGGCTGGACCGCGGCCGCGGCCCGGTGGCCACCGTGCTGGTGCAGAAGGGTACGCTGTTCCAGGGCGATATCGTGGTGGCCGGTGCCGAATGGGGCCGGGTGCGCGCGATGCTGGACGACCGGGCGCAGCAGATGAAATACGCGCCGCCCTCCACCCCGGTGGAGATCCTCGGCCTGGGCGGGGTGCCGGCGGCCGGCGAGGCCTTCGTGGTGGTGGACAACGAGGGCCGGGCGCGCGAGATCAGCGAGTTCCGCCAGCGCAAGCTGCGCGAGAAGGCCGCCGGCGTGATGACCGCCGCGCGCGGCACGCTGGACGAGATGCTGGCGCGCATCCAGGCCGGTGCCCAGAAGGAAGTGGCGCTGGTCATCAAGGCCGACATGCAGGGCAGTTCGGAGGCGATCGAGGCCACCGTGACCAAGCTCGCGCATGAGGAGGTGCGGGTGCGGGTGCTGCTGTCCGCCGTGGGCCAGATCACCGAGAGCGACATCCAGCTCGCCCGGGCGTCGAACGCCGTGATCGTCGCCTTCAACGTGCGCGCCACCAGCCAGGCGCGCGAGATGGCGCAGCGCGACGGCGTGGATATCCGCTACTACTCGATCATCTACGACGTGGCCGACGATGTGGAAAAGCTGGTGCGCGGCAAGGTCGCCCCGAAGGCGCGCGAGCGTTTCCTGGGCTATGCCGAGATCAGGAAGGTGTTCGACATCACCAAGACCGGCAAGGTGGCGGGCTGCATGATCACCGAGGGGCTGGTGAAGCGTGGCGCCGGCGTGCGGCTGCTGCGCGACGGCGTGGTGATCCACACCGGCGAGCTGACGCAGCTGAAGCGCTTCAAGGACGACGTGCGCGAAGTGGCGCGCGGCTACGAATGCGGCCTGTCCTTCGCCAACTTCAACGATCTGCGCGAAGGCGATGTCGTGGAGTGCTTCGAGATCGAGATGGTGCCGGGTTGAGGCTGACCGCCCCTTCGGCGAAGGCACCCACCCAGCGGCAATTGCGCGTGGCGGAGGAAATCCGCCACGTACTGGCCGGGGTGTTCGGCCGCGGCGAAGTCCGCGACCCCGAACTGGCCGACGTGATCATCACCGTGACCGAGGTGCGCATCGGGCCCGACCTGAAGCGGGCGACGGCCTTCGTCACCCGGCTCGGGCGCTCCGATATCGCGGAGAAGCTGCCGGCCCTGCGCCGGGCGGCGCCGTTCCTGCGCAGCCAGGTGGCCAAGGCGCTGCGGCTGCGGGCCGCGCCGGACCTGTCGTTCCAGGCCGATACCAGCATCGACTATGCGATGCATGTGGACGAATTGCTGCGGGCGCCGGAAGTGGCGCGCGACCTCGGCAAGAACGACTGACCCCAAAAGGCTGGAATCCGTGGCGAGACAACGCAAACCGCGCGGCCGCGCGCTCGACGGCTGGCTGATCGTGGACAAGCCGGCGGGGCTGACCAGCACCGACGTGGTCAACCGCGTCCGCCGCTGGTTCGACGCGCAGAAGGCCGGCCATGGCGGCACGCTCGATCCGCTGGCCACCGGGCTGCTGCCGGTGGCGTTCGGGGCGGCGACCAAGACCGTGCCGTACATCATGGACGGCACCAAGCTGTACCGCTTCACCCTGCGCTGGGGCGAATCCCGCGACACCGACGATGCCGACGGGGCGGTGACCGGCACCTGCGACCGACGCCCGACCGACGCGCAGATCGCGGCCGCCCTGCCGGCCCTGCGCGGCGATATCATGCAGATCCCGCCGGTCTATTCCGCCATCAAGGTGGCCGGCGAGCGCGCCTACGACATGGCCCGCGAAGGCCGTGCGCCGGTGCTGGAGCCCCGCCCGGCACGGGTGGACCGTTTCGAACTGGTGGAGCATCTCGACCGGGATCACAGCGTGTTCGAGGTGCAGTCGGGCAAGGGCGTCTACATGCGCAGCCTGGCGCGCGACCTGGCCGCGGCGTGCGGCACGCTGGGCCATATCGCGGCGCTGCGCCGCCTGCGCGTGGGGCCCTTTGCCGAAGCGCAGGCGATTCCGCTGGACAAACTGGTCCGCGCGGAGGATACCCCGCCGACTTCCCCGGACTTCCTGCTTCCGGTCGCGACCGCGCTGGCCGACATCCCGGCGCTGGCCTTGACCGAAGCGGAGGCCTTCGGCCTGTCACATGGCCAGGCGATCAGCCTGGTCGATCTGATGGGCCGCATTCCACGGGCGGCCAACCCCGAAGGGGGCGTGGCCCGCGCCATGGCGGGGAGCCGCGTGATCGGGCTATGCCGGCTGGAGGATGGCTGGCTGAAACCCGAAAGGCTGCTCTAGCGTCCTGCCCGCCGCGCGCGTCCTCCTGGGACGGGCAGGGCGGACCAGCAGGCCGACAGGCATCCGGCACGCGTCATTTCAACCCCGTTCAGGAGTATCCCGATGTCGTCGATCACCGCAGAGAGCCGTCACGCCCTCATCAAGGCGCACGGCACCAACGCCAATGATACCGGCAGCCCGGAAGTGCAGGTGGCGCTGATCTCGGCCCGCATCTCGATGCTGACCGAGCACCTCAAGATCCACGCCAAGGATTTCCACAGCCGTCGCGGCCTGCTGATGCTGGTTGGCCGCCGCCGCCGCCTGCTCGACTACCTCAAGGGCAAGAGCCAGGCGCGCTACGAGGCGTTGATTGCCAAGCTTGGCCTGCGTCGCTGAGTGGATGGGCGGGCGGGATCACGCCTGCCCTTCCGAAGCGGCACTGGTTGGTGAAGGTCCGGTGCTGTAGGATGCCGGGCAACTGGACTTGGACTTGACTGACCCCGACGCCATGGTGGCGCCGGGGTATAGCTATGTCGGGGAACATTCCCCGAACGCCGCCGATGCGGCGAACCGTCAGGACACCGTTCGTGTTTCCGCTTGCGGAGGGCAGAACGGCGTTTCCGGCAACATGGTTGCCGAGGCCCGCGCCTCGGCACCGCGGTCCCCAGGATTTCCGCTGTGGTCCGCCCCATGCCGCCCGAGACGCCGTCTTCCGCACAGGAAGCGCCGCGGGACTGCGGGTTCGCGGCATCGCCATCCATGAGGGATTCGACGATGTTCAACTACTTCCGCAAGGAGCTCGACTGGGGCGGGCGCAAGCTGGTGCTGGAAACCGGCAAGATCGCCCGCCAGGCCGACGGCTCCGTTCTGGTCAGCTACGGCGACACCATCGTGCTGTGCACCGCCGTGGGCGTGCGCACCGCCAAGCCGGGGCAGGATTTCTTCCCGCTGACCGTGAACTACCAGGAGAAGACCTTCGCCGCCGGCAAGATTCCGGGCGGGTTCTTCAAGCGCGAAGGCCGCCCGACCGAGAAGGAGACCCTGGTCTCCCGCCTGATCGACCGGCCGATCCGCCCGCTCTTCCCCCAGGGTTTCCGCAACGAGGTCCAGGTGGTGGCGACCGTGCTCAGCCACGACCTGGAGAACGACCCCGACATCGTCGCCATGATCGGCTGCTCGGCGGCGCTGACGCTGTCCGGCATCCCGTTCTTCGGCCCGATCGGGGCGGCCCGCGTGGCGGTGATCGAGGGCGCCTATGTGCTGAACCCGACCGCGCTGCAGGTGAAGGAGTCCAAGCTCGACCTGGTGCTGGCCGGCACCACCGAGGGCGTGCTGATGGTGGAGTCCGAGGCGCAGGAATTGTCCGAGGACATGATGCTCGGCGCGCTGAAGTTCGGCCATGACGGCTTCCAGCCGGTGATCCAGGCGATCATCGAGCTGGCCGAGGTGGCCGCCAAGGACCCCTGGGACCTGCCGCAGGTGAGCGAGGAGCAGACGTCGCTCGCCGCCCGCGTCGATGCCCTGGCCCGCGCCGCGATCACCGAGGCGTACAAGGAGCCGCTGAAGCAGGTCCGCCAGGACAAGGTTTCCGCCGCCAAGAAGGCCGCCGCCGCGGCACTGGCCGCCGAGGGGTTGGACGCCGACAAGGCCAAGGGGCTGTTCAAGGAGCTTGAGGCCGACATCGTCCGCAACGCCATCCTGGATACCGGCCTGCGCATCGACGGGCGCGACACCAAGACCGTGCGCCAGATCGTCGCCGAAGTGGGCGTGCTGCCGCGCGCCCATGGCTCGGCCCTGTTCACCCGCGGCGAGACCCAGGCGCTGTGCGTCGCCACGCTGGGCACCGGCCAGGACGAGCAGATCATCGACGCGCTGGCGGGCGAGTACCGCGAGCACTTCATGCTGCACTACAACTTCCCTCCGTACTCGGTGGGCGAGGCCGGCCGCATGGGTTCGCCCGGCCGGCGCGAGATCGGCCATGGCAAGCTCGCCTGGCGCGCCATCCACCCGGTGCTGCCGACCAAGGCGAACTTCCCCTACACGCTGCGCGTGGTCAGCGAGATCACCGAAAGCAACGGCTCCTCCTCGATGGCCACGGTCTGCGGCACCTCGCTGGCGCTGATGGATGCCGGCGTGCCGCTGCTGCGCCCGGTGGCGGGCATCGCGATGGGCCTGATCAAGGAGGATCGCGGCTTCGCCGTGCTGTCCGACATCCTCGGCGACGAGGATCACCTCGGCGACATGGACTTCAAGGTGGCCGGTACCGAGGCGGGCATCACCAGCCTGCAGATGGACATCAAGATCACCTCCATCACCATGGAAATCATGGAAGTGGCGCTGGACCAGGCCCGCGGCGGGCGGCTGCACATCCTGGGCGAGATGGCCCGCGCACTGAACGGCAACCGCACCGAGGTGGCGGCCACCGCGCCGCGCATCAGCATCATCCAGGTGCCGAAGGAGAAGGTGCGCGAGGTGATCGGCACCGGCGGCAAGGTGATCCGCGAGATTGTCGAGAACACCGGCTGCAAGATCGACATCGAGGATGACGGCACCATCAAGGTGGCGTCCAACGACTCGGTCAAGGCGCAGGCGGCGATCGACTGGATCCGCGGCATCGTCGCCGAGCCGGAAGTGGGCGTGATCTACACCGGCAAGGTGGTGAAGACCGCCGATTTCGGCGCCTTCGTGAACTTCCTCGGCTCCAAGGACGGGCTGGTGCATATCAGCGAACTGCAACAGGGGCGGGTCAACAAGACCACCGATGTCGTCAACATGGGCGACAGCGTGAAGGTCAAGGTGCTGGGCTTCGACGATCGCGGCAAAGTCAAGCTGTCGATGCGGGTTGTCGATCAGGTCACGGGTGCCGATATCTCCGACCAGGTTGGCCCGAAGGCCGGCGGTGGCGGCGATCGCGGCGATCGCGACCGCGGTGGCGAGCGGGGCGGCGACCGGCGTCCGCGCGAGCGCAGCGAAGCGGCCGGCGGCGAGGGCTGAGCCGACTTGCTCGATCGGGGCAATCCGGGGGCGGCCATTCGCCCCCGGAGAGTCTTTTCTTTACAGTTGCCACGGGCTCGCCGAGTCGGCCCGGCTGAAGCGGGGCATCGGACGAGATGAAGGCGATCAACGCGATCCGGATGGGCGGTGAAGATGTGCTGCCCCTGGTTGAGGGCGGCAAGGGTGTTGCCATCTCGAACGGCGTCACCGCCGGCCACTGGGCCGCGTCGGGCGGCGCCGGCACGCTGTCGGCGGTGAACTCCGACAGCTACGATGACGACGGGCGGCCGATCCCGCAGGTCTATCACGCCAAGACGCGGCGCGACCGGCACGAGGAACTGGTGGCCTATGGCATCCAGGGCGGGATCGAGCAGGCACGGCGCGCCCACGATATCGCCGGCGGGCGCGGGCGCATCCACATGAACATCCTGTGGGAGATGGGCGGCGCCGAGCGGGTGGCCACCGGCATCCTGGAAGGGGCCAAAGGGCTGATCAACGGCATCACCTGCGGCGCCGGCATGCCCTATCGCCTGTCCGAGATCGCCGAGCGGTTCGGCGTGCACTACTACCCCATCGTCTCCTCCGGCCGGGCCTTCGGCGCGTTGTGGAAGCGCGCCTACCACAAGGCCGCGGCCTTGCTGGGCGGCGTGGTCTATGAGGATCCCTGGCTCGCCGGCGGGCATAACGGCCTGTCCAACAGCGAAGACCCCACCAAGCCCGAGGCCCCGATGCCGCGGGTGATCGCGCTGCGCCGCCTGATGCGCGAATTCGGCCTGGGCGAAACCCCGATCATCATGGCCGGCGGCGTCTGGTGGCTGGAGGAGTGGGAGGATTGGATCGACAACCCCGACCTGGGGCCGGTCGCCTTCCAGTTCGGCACGCGCCCGCTGCTGACCCGGGAAAGCCCGATCAGCGAGGCCTGGAAGCGCCGCCTGCTGACGCTGAAGGAGGGCGATGTCTTCCTCAACCGCTTCAGCCCGACCGGCTTCTATTCCTCCGCGGTGAACAACAGCTTCATCCAGGAGTTGCGCGGACGCAACGAACGGCAGATCGCCTATCTCGGCGAGCCGATCGGCGAATTGACGGCCGAATTCGGCGTCGGTCCCCGCAAGCGCATCGTCTATGTGACCCCCACCGACCGCGACCGCGCGCTGACCTGGGAGCGCGCGGGCTTCACCGAGGCGCTGCGCACGCCGGATTCGACGCTGATCTTCGTCACGCCGGAAAAGGCGCGGGAAATCCTGGCGGACCAGGTGGCCTGCATGGCGTGTCTCAGCCAGTGCCGCTTCTCCAACTGGTCGCAGCACACCGAGGACCACACCAACGGCAGGAAGGCCGATCCGCGCAGCTTCTGCATCCAGAAGACGCTGCAGGACATCGCCCACGGCGACGGCGACGAAGTGCTGGACAACAACCTGATGTTCTCCGGGCACAACGGCTACCGCTTCGCATCCGACCCGTTCTACAGCAACGGCTTCATCCCGACGGTGAAGCAGCTGGTCGAGCGGATCCTCACCGGACGCTGAGGCGCCCGCGCGCCCCGGCCCCGCCTTAACGCGACAGCGGCGCTGGTGGCACCAGCGAGGTGGGTGGGCGCGACCCGGCGGGGGCGCTGGCCCCGGGGGGCGCGGTCAATGGCCCCGGCGGCGGCGACATGGTGGCCGGCGGGCTGCCTGGGGCCGGGGGCGATGCCGGGGTTGATTCAGGCGTGATGGCCGGCGCGGCCTGGCCGTCCGGCGACCGGCCATCCAGGGGCTGGGCATCCACCGGTCCCGGCTCCGGCGCCGTTGGCGAGGTGCTCTGCAGCGCGTCGCGCAGCGCCCGGCGCACCTGGAACTCGAACTCCACATTCATTTCGCGCATCACGTCGCGCACGAAGGCATACAGGTCGTCGCGCACCGCCCGCGGCGAGTCGTCGCGCACCGGGCGGACCTGCACCACCCGGGCGGTGGCCTGGCCCAGGCGGTTGCCGTTGTCGTCGGCCATGTCCAGCCGCACCGCGAACGACGCCTCGTAGTCGCGCGGGCCGCGGATGATCGAGGCATCCTCGATCACGAACACCGCCCGCCCGCTGTTGCCGGCCGCCACCAGCCGGTCCTCGGCCATCCGCCGCAACGCCTCGCGCGGGGTGATCGGGGCCAGGTTCTCCACATGCCGGGCCGCGCCGCGCGGTGCCCAGCTGTCATCCACCTCGATCCGGCCGATCTTCAGTTCGAGCTTGGTCAGGTAGTCGTAGCTCGGCGGCGGATAGCTGGACGGCGCCGCATCGTCGGCGCAGCCCGACAACAGCGGCGCGGCCAGCAGCGGGGCGAACAGCAGGGTGCGGCGAGGGAGGGTCATGCGTTTCAGCGGTCTGTTCCGTTTCCTGGTTGGGACCGACGGCGGGTCGACGGGCTCAGCGGCCACGCGCTTCGGCGCGGTCGAAGGTGAAGTCCATGTTGCAGAATTCGCAGGTCATCACGATGCGCCCGTCGCTGGCCATGTGGTCGAGATCGTCGGCCGGGAAGCTTTCCAGGATCCCCGCCAGGCGTTGGCGCGAGCAGCGGCAGCCATAGGCCAGGGCGCGCGGCAGGTCGGCGGCCACGCCCTCGCTGTGGAACAGGCGGTACAGCAACTGCTCGGGCGGCAGGTCGTCGTCGAGCAGTTCGGCGTCGCTGACCGTTCCGGCCAGGATGGTGGCGGTGGACCAGGCCTCCCGCCGGGCGGCCGCGTCCATGTCGGGTGCGATGCCGCCGGCCCCGGCGATGCGTTCCAGCACCAGGGCGCTGGCCCGCCAGCCCGCCGGCGTGCGCGCGCAGGCCAGGCGGATGGCGCAGCGCAGCTGTTCCGAGGTGGCGAAATAATGCAGCGCCATCTCCGCCAGGCTGTCGCCCTCGATGGCGACGATGCCCTGGTGGGGGTCGCTGTCCGGCCCCTGGTCCACCGTGAAGGCGAGATAGCCGCTTCCCAGCAGCGCCGCGGCGGTCGGGCTGGCATCCGCCGCCAACAGGGCGGCCAGGCGTTCGGCATCGGTGCGGGCATAGCCGCGCAGGGCGCCGGCCTCGGTGCAGTCGGCCAGCAGCATGCCCACCGGCCCGTCACCCTTGGCCTGCAGGCTGAACGAGCCGCGGAACTTCAGTGCGGCCGCCAGGGCGGCCACCAGGGCCAGTGCCTCGCCGGCGATGCGGGTCACGGCGTCGGGATTGTCGTGGCGGGTCAGCAGGGCGTCGGCCAGCGTGCCCAGCCGCACCAGCCGGCCGCGCACCGGGCGGTCGGGCAGGTAGAACGGCATCACGCCGCGCGGCACCACCAAATCGGGCACCGCGGGCCGGTCGCTGTCCAGGAAGGCGGGGGCGTGGAAGCCGGTGGGATCGTGCATCGCTGCAAGATAGGCATGACGGGCGGCGGCGGCTACCGTGGCGGCGATGGATCAGGCCCGCGACATCGATCTGCGCCCGCTGCTGGCGGTGCATGCTGGCTTGGCGGCGGCGCTGATCCGTGCCGCGTTCGCCGCGCAGCGCGTGGCCACCGACCCGCCGGCCTCGGCGCTGCGGGAATCCGCCGACAGCGTTGCGGCCAGCCTGGCGGCGGCGGGGCAGGGCGGGTTCGCGGCGTGGGAGGACGCCAGCCTGGTCGGCTGCGTGCTGTGGCAGGTGGAGCCGCGCGGCCTGTATCTCGGGCGGCTGGCGGTGGCGCCGCACCGGCGCGGCCGCGGCATCGCGCCGGCGCTGGTGGCAGCGGTGGAGGCGCTGGCCCGGCGCATGGGCCTGCCGCGCGTGGTGCTGTCCACCCGGCTGGTGCTGGCCGACAATCGCCGCCTGTTCGCCCGCTGCGGCTTTGTCGAGACCGCGTGCCACGCCCATCCCGGCTACGACCGGCCGACTTTCGTCGATATGGAGAAGCCGGTTGCCGCGGACCCCTTCCCTTGACCCTGCGCTGCCCTATCCTGCCGCGATCGGCAACGGGAGGACGACCATGGAACTCAGGGGCGCGGTGGCGCTGGTCACCGGCGGCAATGGCGGGCTGGGCCAGCGCATCTGCCACGCACTGGCCCGCGAGGGCGCGCATATCGCGGTGATGTATGCCCAAAGCCGCGACCAGGCCGAGGGCGTGGCGCGCGAACTGGCCACCACCTACCAGGTGAATGCCGCAGCCTTCGCCTGCGACATCACCGACCAGGCGGCGGTGGAGGGGCTGGTGGCGGCGGTGGCGGCGAAATTCGGCGCCATCGACATCCTGGTCAACGACGCCGCCTTCAACAAGTCGGTGCCGTTCCCCGACCTGGATGCCATGACCATGGAGCTGTGGGACAAGATCATGGCGGTGAACCTCACCGGCCCGATGCGGCTGTGCAAGGCGGTGGCGCCGGTGATGAAGCGGCAGGGGCGGGGGCGGATCGTCAACATCGCCTCGGTGGCCGGGCTGACGCCGACGGGATCGTCGATCGCCTATGCCATTTCCAAGGCCGGGCTGATCCACCTGACCCGGTGCATGGCGGTGGCGCTGGCGCCGGAAACCCTGGTCAACTGCGTGGCGCCGGGGCTGCTGGAGGGCACGCGCGCGACGGCCAACCTGCGGCCGGAACAGGTGACCCATTCGGCCGCGTCCTCGCTGCTGCGCAAGGCGGCGGACAAGGACGACTGCGCCGACATGGTGGTGACGATGTGCCGCACGGAAACCATGACCGGGCAGACCATCGTGATCGATGCCGGGCGGGTGTTCCACTGAACGGCAACGGCCGGCGGCATCGCTGCCGCCGGCCGTGCTTTCAGCAAAAACCCTTTGCGTCAGGCCACCGCTTCGTCGCGCCGGTCGCGGACCTTCACATAGGCCAGGGCGGCATGTTCCTGGCAGTACGGCTTGCCCTGGGTGGCAGTGGCGTCGCAGAAGCGGAAGCTCTTGGTGCCGGGCTCGCCGATTGGCCAGCAGCAGGCCTGCGGGCGGATGGCGCGGAACGTGGTGGCGGCCGGGCGGGACGACACCACGCGCGGCACCGAGGCCGGCGGTGCCGGCGGCTGGGACAGCGGTGCGGTGATCACCTGTGGCGGCGCGCTGGCCGCAGCCAGCGGCGGCAGAGTCGGCCCGGTGACGCGGCGCGGTGCCTGCGGGCGTGGCGCGCTGACAGCGCCCTCGCGGCGGATCGGCGACGGCCGTGCCGGCAGGTTCAGGCGATGCGCCTTGCCGACGACCGCATTCTTGGAAATGCCCATGCGCCGCCCGATCTCGGCGGTGGACAAGCCCTCCGCCCAGAGCGCGCGAAGCCGCGCAATCGTCTCATCGTTCCACTCCATCTCGTGGCTCCTTCGCGCTTGCGACACAAGATACGGTAGCTTGATCCACGCGCCAGTCAACGCCGGACTCGGGCATCGGCGCAAAAACTTGTGGACAACCCCGTGCGAGACCCCAACATGTGGTGGATTCCCGTCGTTGCGGAGTCGGATATGATGCGGTAGTTTATCGAGATGGATGCCGGGATTGGTGGCAGGGAAGGAAGTCTTCTTTTTCTGAAGAAAAAGAAGCAAAAAGACTTCTATTCGTTGTCCGTGTGGCGCACAGCGTCGCGCACACTCCAAGTAATGAAAGTTTTTTGGTTCTTTTTTTCAAAAAAGAACAATTCTTTTACTTCTTCTGCTTTCATCGCCAATCGGATCAGAACAGCAGCCCCTTCTTCAGCATCCCATGCACCCCCTTCTCCCCGTTCACCGTCTGGGTGACGTGGAAATCGACCGCGAGGGAGCAGAATTGGTAGGCCTGTTCGCGCGACAGATTGGTGCGCGCGGTGATGAAGGCGATCATCTCGCGAAGGGCGGTTTTCATCGCCTGGTCCAGGTCTTCGTTCATGCCCATAGAGATGAAGTGGGTCGCGGTTTCGGCGCGCGGGTAGCGGAGCAGCGGGTCGCTGCCGGGCGCCTTGTGCAGCACCAGGGTGAAGGTGCCGGTCAGGCAGATTTCCAGCGCGTTGATGCAGACCTCGCCGTCGCCCTGCACGCCGTGGCCGTCGCCGGCCGAGAACAGCGCGCCGGGTGCCAGCACCGGGAGGTACAGCGTGCTGCCCTGGGTCAGTTCCTTGTTGTCCAGGTTGCCGCCGTGCTGGCGCGGCTGGACGGTGGAAATGGTGCCGTAGCCCGGCGGCGGTGCCACGCCCATCACGCCGAAGAACGGCGCCAGGGGCAGCTCCACCCCATAGGGCAGGCGGCAGGTGCCGCGGGCGCGGTCCACCGGGATGTGGGTGAGGAACGGCTGGTCGAAATCCTCCGGCAGCGTGCCGGCCAGCGGGCGGAAGCCGCAGAATCCCCAGTCATTGCCCAGTTCGATGCGGTCGATGCGCACCTCCAGCATGTCGCCGGGCATGGCGCCCTGCACGGCCACCGGCCCGGTGATGATGTGCCCGCCGGCGCGCGGCAGGTCGCTGGCGTGGATTGCCGCCAGCGCCGGCGGCACGCGCAGGCCGGAGCCGGGCGGCGGCATCACATTGGGCCCGCCGGAGACGCATTCCAGCACCACGGTGTCGCCGGATTGCACGGTGAGCACCGGCGGGATGGCGGCGTCGAATATGCCCCAACGGACGGTGCTGGGGGTGGCGGCCACATGGTGCTGGGTCATCGCGGGGCTCCGAGTCGCAGGGCCGTCATGCTGGCCCATCGCACGCCTTGCCGCCAGCTTGCGATGGAACCCCGTGGCGGCTGCGAACGCCTGGCCTGGCCATTGTCGCCGCTGGCCGGTCAGGCGCGTGGCAGCCCCAGCACCGCCGCGGCGGCGGCGAAATCAGCCACCACGGGATGGCGAGAGGAGCGCGCCGCACCGGTGCCCGCCCGCACCACGTGGCAGGTGCGCATGCCGGCGGTGGTGGCGGCGTCCAGCTCGGCCTCGGTGTCGGACAGGAAGGCGACGGCGGCGGTGGGCACGTTCATGGCGATGGCCAGGCGGACATAGGTGTCCGGGTCGCGCTTGGCGCCGATGCGGGTATCGAAGAAGCCGGCGATCAGGCCGGACAGGTCGCCGTCGGTGGAATGCCCGAAGATCAGCCGCTGCGCCTGGATGGAGCCGGAGGTGAAGGTGAACACGCGCACGCCGCCGGCCGCCCAGGCGCGCAGATGCGGCGCGACATCGGCGAACACCTCGCCGCGCAGCGCGCCGTCGGCATAACCCTGTTCCCAGATCATGCCCTGGAGCTGCTGCAGCGGCGCCAGCTTGAGGTCCCGGTCGCTCCAATGCTGCAGGGTGGTCAGTGCCGCCTGGTCGGGCACCATGCGCCCCACCTCGGCCAGCACGCTGGCGACTTCCGGCAGGTCGATGCGGGCCGTCCAGTCGGGCAGGGCGGCGCGGGCAAATGGCAGCAGCACGCCTTGGACGAAGGTCGCGGGCGTGGTGGTGCCCTCGATATCGGTCAGCACGGCCAGCGGGGTGAGCACGTGCGGACGGGCCTGCGGTGCGGGAGGGGGGGCGGCGGCGGCTCAGCCCTGGCGCGGGGCGGTGGATTGGTTGGCGCCCGCATTGCTGCCCGTCGTCGTTCCCGCGTTCGGTCCGGGGATGGTGCCGGCCGGTTTTTCGGTGGCGCTGGCCTCCATCGAGGCGTCGGTGTCGTCGGCCATGTTCTTCTTGAACGACTTGATGCCCTTGGCGAAGTCGCCCATCAGCCCGCTGATCTTGCCGCTGCCGAACAGCAGCAACACGACGGCCAGAACGATCAGCCAGTGCCAGATGCTGAAGCTACCCATGAATCCCTCCACCCGGGGGTCTTCCCCTCGCGTCTGTCACATGGCCCGCCGGGTCGCGCGATGCAAGCGAAGTTTCAGCCCTTGGCGTCGTCCATGCCATGATGCCGCCAGGAAGAAGCGGGACTCATGGCCCGGCTTCCTGATCGATCGCATGACCGACGTCGCGGGCGCTGCCGCCTGAGGCGATCACGCCCTAACCGTCGATGCGCGCGCGCGGCGGCCGTCGCCCGGCGGTGTCCAGGGCATAGCGCGCGGCGATCGGGGTGGCGCGGGTCAGCTCGGCGTAGGTGGCCGCGCGGCGTGGATGGATGAAGCCGTGCGCGGGATAGACCGTCTTGCCCAGCTGTCCGACCGGGGGGTACCATACCCGCACCTCGGACCAATCATTGTCCGCGGAGACGTCCACCACCAGCTGGTCCTCATCGACGCTTCCTGGCACCCAGTTCGCCTGGGTGACCTGGATCTGGCGCGCGCCCACCAGGCGGGTCACCACCATGACATGGCCGGATCGCAGGCGGGAGGTGCGGCGCAGCACGAGCACGCTGCCCAGCACCGGCCGATGGCTGCGCGTATACTGGCCGCCGGCACTGCGCCACCAGGTGTCCGCCTCGCCATACAGCGCGATGCCGGACAGCTCGCGGGCGAAGGGGGCGCAGGAGATGCCCGGCACCCGCATGCTGGAACCGCTGGCAACCCCGCTGGTGCGACTGCCGCAGCCGGCGAGCAACACGGCCAGGGTGAGGGACGGCAACATGCTACGGAACAGGGCGCTGCGCAGGATCATGAATGCATTATAGCAAGCGAGCGGAGCAACGCACGGAAATTGCAGCGCGGCAGGCGCGGCAACAATGAACGAAAGTTTTTGCTTCTTTTT
>JADLHF010000109.1 GCA_020848935.1 Acetobacteraceae bacterium | reverse complement strand
CTGCTCCCCTGACTGCTCCCCTGGCCATGGCGTATCGGCGGCCAGCAGGCGGGGGATCTCGCCGGCCGGGCGGGGCGGGCTGAACAGGTAGCCCTGCATCTCGGTGCAGCCATAGGCCACCAGGGTGTTGAGCTGCGCCGCCGTCTCCACCCCCTCGGCGATGGTGGCGATGCCCAGCGAATGGCCCAGCGCGACGATGGCGCGCACGATCACGCCGCTGCCGCCGCCGTCGCGGTCGCCGCCGTCGCGGTCGCCGCCATCCGCCGCCGCGTCCAGGCCATGCACGAAGCTCTTGTCGATCTTGATCTTGTCGAACGGGAAGCTGCGCAGGTAGCTCAGCGAGGAATAGCCGGTGCCGAAATCGTCCATCGAGATCCGCACCCCCAGCGCGCGCAGCCGGTGCAGCGTGGCCAGCGTGTCGGCGCTGTCGCGCAGCAGCACCCGCTCGGTGATCTCCAGCTCCACCCGCGCGGGCGCGATGCCAGCCGCCGCGATCGCGGCCTGCACCTGTTCCACCAGCCCGTCGCGGGCGAACTGCACCGGGGAGAGGTTGACCGCCACGCCGATCTCCTCCGGCCAGGTGGCGGCCTCGGCGCAGGCGCGGGCCAGCACCCATTCGCCGATCGGCACGATCAGCCCCAGCTCCTCGGCCAGCGGGATGAACTGGTCCGGGCGCACCAGCCCGCGATCCCCGTGGCGCCAGCGCAGCAAGGCCTCGAAGGCACAGATGCGGCGGCTGCGCACGGCGACCAGCGGCTGGTAGTGCAGCTCGAACTCGTCGCGTTCCAGCGCCTGGCGCAGGTCCAGCTCCAGCAGCCGCCGGGCCTGGGCATGGGCATCCATCTCGGCGGCGAAGAAGCGCAGCGTGCCGCCGCCGTCCTGGCGGGCGTGCTGGCGGGCCAGGTCGGCATTGCGCAGCATCGCATCGGCATCGATCGGCGCCGGCCCGGGCAGGGCGATGCCGACCGAGGCGCCGACCACCACCTGGGTGCCGGCAACGACATAGGGTTCGCTCAGCACGTCGATCAGCCGCCGGGCCAGCAGCGCGGGGCCGCCATGCGGGCTGGCGTGCGGGCTGGCGGCGGTCTGCACGATGGCGAAGCTGTCGGCGCCGATGCGCGCGACGGTGTCGCCGTTGCGCACGTGCTGGCGCAGCCGTTCGGCGGCCTGGCGCAGCAGGGCGTCGCCGGCCTCGTGGCCCAGCGCGTCGTTGACGGTGCGGAACCGGTCGAGATTGACCGACAGCACGGCGAAGGTCGCTCCCTGGTGCAGCTGCGCACCGGCGCGCGCCACCGCCTCGCGCAGGGCCGTCCGGTTCGGCAGGTCGGTCAGCGCGTCGTGGCGGGCCAGGTGCACCAGCCGGGCCTCGTTGCGCTGGACATGGGTGATGTCGTCGAACGTGCCCAGCCAGCCGCCATCGCTCATGCGGACCCACTGCACCCGCACCACCACGGCGTGATCCAGGGCGACGATGCATTGGTGGCCCGCCGCGGCGTGGTCGGCCGGTGGCGCCAGGGCGCTGGCCGTCGCCTGGGCAATCGTCATGCCGGTGCGCAGCCTGGCGTCCGGCAGGGCCAGGATGGCGGCGAAACGACGGTTCCACAGTTGCAGCCGGCCGGCGGCATCGGTGGTGGCCAGACCCTGGACCATGCTGTTCAGCGCGGCGTCCAGCAGCTGGCTGGTCTTGGCCTGGGCGATGCCGCGCCGCTCCAGCTCGCCGACGTCGTTGGCCAGGATCGCCACGGCGCGGGCGATATCGCCGATCGGGCCGGGGTCGTCGCGGCCGGGGATGGCGATGTCGCGCTCGTGGCGCGCCAGGCGCAGCACCGCGCCGGTGATGCCGCCGAGCCGGCCGAGCACGCGGCACAGCACCAGCAGCCCCAGCAGGCCGAGCGCCACGGTGCCCAACCCGGTCAGCGCCGCCAGATCGGCCGCGTCATCGACGGCGGCGAACATCTGCGCCGCCGTTGTCGCGGCCGAGTGCCAGCGGTCCTGGCGCCAATGTTCGACCGCCTCGCCCAGCCGGTCGGCGGCCAGCGCGAACCCGCGCAGGCGCTGCTGCAGCACCGCCGCGCCGTTGGGCATCGCTGCAATGCCCTGGTCCAGCACCGCCGCCCCGGTCAGGTCGAATTCGGCCAGGTCGCGCTGCAGCCGCCGCAGCGCCGTGCCATTGGCCGCGGGCATGCCCACCCCCGCCGCCGCCAGCTCCTGCGCGATCAAGCCGTGCAACTCGGCGACCCCGTCGCGGTGGGCGGCAAGGGCGGTGGCCGCCGTGCCGCCGGCCGCGGCGGCAATGGCACGGCGATGGCTGGCCACCAGCTCGTGGACATGCCTGGCGCGGGCGATGGCATCGAAGCGGTCATGGGCCAACCGGCTGGCGCTGCCGCGCAGGTTGGCGGCGAAATACAGGCTGCTGCCGGCCTGCACCGCCAGGGCGGCGAGCAACAGGAACGCCACCGCGTAGAGCTTGGCGGAGACACCCGGGCCGATTCGCATCCGATCCAGCCAGCGTTGCGGCGGCGCGGCGGCCACGACAACCGTCACGCCGGGGCATCCGGCTTGCGCCGGTGCTCAAGATCGGCCAAGCGGCAATTCGGGGAAGAACCATGCATTCCGGGGCAACTCCGTGCCGGGCCTGTTCTGCGTGCGGGAGGATGTTCCCGGCATTGGCACGCGAGCAGACTGCACAGCGGGGATTGACGAAGAATTACCGGAACCGGCCGCCCGCGCCGATGCCGACCAGGCGGGCGAGCATGTCCACCTCGCGCGCGCCGCCGCCCAGGCCGGCCAGCGCCATGTCGAAGCGCTCCGCGCTGGGTGCGGCGGCGTCCAGCAGCAAGGGCGTGCCGGGCAGGCTCGGGCCGCTGCCGGCCCGGCGCACCGTCACCATCCAGATGCGCCCGGCCGGCAGCGGGGTGGCAAAGCGCAGCGCGAAGCCGTGCCGGAGGGTGCCTGATGCCCGGTCCGCGACCGCTTCGGCCATCGGCTCCGCCAGCGGGCCGGGCGCCGCCGGGGGGCGCGCTGGCAGGTCGGGGCGCGGCTGGTCGGCCAGCACGCGCGCCACCACCGTGCCGGCCACCAGCACCTCCAGCGGCACCACGCGCTGTGGCGCGGCGGCGTCACGGGCCCAGCCGACCAGCCCGAAACGGTCGGCATGGTCGACATAGCCATCCAGGTGGCGTGTCGGGTGCCCGGAGGCATCCGCCAGCCGCAGCAGCGCTTCGCAGGCCGGTATCAGGCCGGCGCCGGTCGCCCCCGCGGCACCGGGACCAGCCGGCATGGTGCCGGCGGGCGCCAGCATGGCCCCGGCGGCCAGGATCGGTGCGTCGCCGCCATGGCCCAGCAGCACCATGCGCACGCCGCGATCGCGGTGGCGCACGCCGATTCCGTCCACCAGCGATGCCGCGGCCAGCCAGCCGCCGGCCTGGCGGACCAGTTGGGCCGGGCCCAGCAGCAGGGGCACGCTGGGCACGCCCGGCGCCAGCGCGCCGGCGGCGACCAGCACCGGTGCGGCGAGGCCGAGGCGGCGGAACATCTCGGCAGGCAGCGTCAGGTGGCGCAGGTCGCTCAGTGTCAGCACCGCCCCGCCGGCGCCCAGCACCGCCCCGCCGCGCCGCAGCCGCTCGGCCGGCACCGGCCCGTCGGGGGTGGCGACCGGCGTGGCGGCGCCGACGCCCTCGCCGCTCCACAGCAGTGAGCGGCGCGTGGTGGCGAGGCCGGGGGCGAAGGCGATCGGGTGCGGCAGCTTGGGTCTCCGTCATCGGGCGCGGGCGGGGCGATAGTGCGCCGCCACGGCGTGCCGTGGCCAGTGGCGGGTGTGGCCAGTGGCGGGTGTGGCCAGCGGCGGGTGTGGCCAGCGGCGGGTGCGGCGGAGGAGGGGAGGGCGGCAAAAAATTGGCCCGATCGCGGGGAAAGCGGCGATCGGGCCGATCCGACGAGGGGATCAAGTGGGGTCGGAACGCTGTCCGACCTTCTGGGGGGCCAGGAGGCCGGCAACTGATGCCTGCCTCCGAACATGGTCAAGGTGGCACGCACCGGCTGGGCGGCGTTTGATCTCGATCAACTTCGGCCCTGCTCTGGACGCGGATACGCCATGCATTGACCGCAGGGGCTCGCGGGCCGTAGAGGCTGGAAATCTCGATTGGCGTGACGGGTCGGTTGCAGCGCCACGGGGTTCGGAGGTCGGTGGAATGCTGGGTTGGCTCAGGACCTATCTGGAGCGGCGCCGGCGCCGGGCCGTGCGGGCCGCCAGGATGGCCGCCGAGTCGGCCGAGATGGCCGCGATGCTGCAGGGCAACGTGGCGCAATCCAGCCAGCGCAAGAAATCCTGGTTCAGCGGATCGGCCAGGGCGCCGAGCCCGGCAACCCCGCCCCAGGCCCCTCCCGCCCCCTCGGTGCGGCCGGCCCCGCGGCCCGCCCCGACCGAAGCGCCCCCGACCGTGGCACCCCCGACCGTGGCACCCCCGGCCGCGGCACCACCGGCCGCAGCGCCCCTGGTGCCGCCCCCCTTGGCCGCCCCGCCGCCTGTCGCGCCGGCCGCGGCGCCGCCGGTCGGCCCTTCGGAGATGTACGGCCCGCCGCCGCCGGACGTGCCCGCCGGGTCCGGTGAAAACCTCGCCGCGCCCGCCGCCGAACCGAATGCCGGGGCGGCGAGCGCCGTCGTCGGGCATGGCGAGGCGGTGTCGGCCGATGCGGCTGGCGCTGCCCCGCCGCGTCCGGCCACCGCCGCGCCGGCGACGGGCATGCCGCTGATGGTGGCGGCCGCCCCCCCGGCCGCCCTCCCGCCCGCCCGCCCCGGCTGGTTGCTGGCCGCGGTCGGGTGGCTGTTGCGCGTGTCGGTCATCGTTCTGCTGCTGGCCGGCGCCGTGGCGCTGGCCGCCTGGCCGGTCCTGCGCGAGGGCCGGCGCATCGATGTGGAGATCCTGCCGATCGCCGTGCCGGCCGAACTGGCGGCACGCGGGCTGACCGGCGAAGTGGCCGCCGCCCGGCTGCTGGATGCGATGGAGGCCGTGCTGCTGGCCGCCGCCAACAATTCCCGCAGCCGACCCGGCAAGGACGATCTGGGCCCGATTCCCGGCATCAGCGTCCTGCCCAACCGGCTGAATTTGCGCAGCCTGGCCAGCCTGCTGCGCGAATGGCGCGGCGTGCCGCTGCGGCGCGTGACCGGCGACATCACCCTTTTGGCCGACAACCGCATCGCCATGCGCCTGCGCACGCCCGGCGGTGGCCAGATCGCGCGGGTCGAAGGCGGCCCGGACGAGGATGTGGAGCGGGTGTTCGCGGCCATGGCGCCGGAGCTGTGGCGCCGGCTGAACCCGCTGGTCTATGCCTGGACGGTGGCCGACAGCGGCGCGCCGGAAAACCAGATCCGCCCCAAGCTGGTGGCGTTGGCCCAGGAACAGCGCCTGCCGCCGCGGGTGGAGTTCCGCGTCTCCGTGCTCTACGCCCGCTCGCTGGTGCGCAGCGGCCGGGCCGAGGAGGCGCTGAGCACGCTCGACTCGATCGAGCGCCGCGAGGCGACCTATCCGCTGCTGTGGAACGTCAAGGCGCAGGCGCTGGCCGATCTCGGCCGCAGCGAAGCGGCGCTGGACGCGCAGAAGCAGGCGGTGGCCAATGAGGGCAGCTCGGTCTGGTCGCATATCAGCTCGGCGCATCTGCTGATGAAACTCGGCAAGCCGCGCGAGGCGCTGACCGACCTGCAATCGGCGCGCCGCCTGCAACCGAACAATTTCGATGCCGTGATGCTGGAAGGCATGGTGCTGATGAATGCCGGCCGCCCGGCCGAGGCGCTGGCGCTGATCGGCCGGGTCACCGATGCCAAGCCGGAGCTGCCGGGCGTGCAGGAGGCGCTGGGCAATGCCCTGCTGGCGAATGGCCGGGCCGAGGAGGCAATCGCGGTGTTCGACGCCGAGATCGCCCGCCACCCGCAAGCCACGACGGTCCGGCTGGCGCGCGTCAACGCGCTGCGGGCGCTGCACCGGCCGGAGGAGGCGCTGGCGGCCATCGATGCCATCCTGGCCATCTCGCCGCGCGACGGCCTGGCCACGGCCGTGCGCGGCTGGACCCTGCTGGACCTCGGGCGCACCGAACCGGCGCTGGCGGTGTTCGACGCGCTGCTGAAGGAGCGGCCCGATGATCCGCCCGCGCTGCATGGGCGGGGCGTGGCGCTGGCCGCGCTGGGGCGGCGGGCCGAGGCGATCGGCGCGCTGGCCCGCGTGGTGCAGCTGCAACCGGCCAACCGGCGGGCGGCCGCCGACCTGGCGCGGCTGCGTGGCGGGCCGGCGCGGCAGTAGAGAGAAAGGAAAGGGTTCTTTTTTGAAAAAAAGAACCAAAAAACTTTTATCGCTTGAATTGCGAGTTGTTGCTGGCGGCGGCGCGCTAGGGGATAAAAGTCTTTTTGCTTCTTTTTCTTCAGAAAAAGAAGGCCTTGCTTTTCTTCCTGCGCGCGCCGCTTCCGTGGCGGCTTTGCCCTACTTCACCGGGGAGAATGCCGTCGGCGCCAGGATGCGGTTCTCCATCTCCAGCAGCACGTCGGCGTCGGCGACGGCGGCCAGATAGGCGCCCCAGGCCGGGTCGCCGGCCATGGCACGGCGGCGCGTCTCGCGGTCGCCCTGGTCGGCGTAGCCCCACATGTGCACCACGCGGTTCAGCGGACCTTCCACCGTGGTGTACCAGCCCAGGCAGTTGCCGAGGTATTTCTGCTGCAGCGGCCAGGCCAGTTCCTGATAGATCTTGACGAACTGGGCCATCTTGTTGGGCTTGCAGGTGTAGATTCGCAGATCGACGATCACGGGCATGTCCTTTCGTGCAATGGCCGGTGCCGCCGGCCGCGGGGGATGGTTAGACGGAATTCGGCGGCGCGCAAACCGTCAGATCTGGAGGAAGCCGATCAGCGCGCCTTCCAGCACCGCGCAGGTCAGCTTGCCGCCGAATACCGCGCCGGTGTCGATGCCGATGCGGTTGAAGCGCACCTCGGGCGCCATGCGCGGGGTGTGGCCATGCACCACCACCACGCCGAAATCCTGTTCGCTGTACAGGAACGAGTTGCGGATGGTCAGCAGGTCCTGCCCGCTCTGGCGGTCCAGCGCCACGCCCGGGCGGATGCCGGCATGGGCGAACAGGTAGCCGCCCAGCCGGTGGCTGAGCGCCAGGCCGCGCAGGAACGCCAGGTCGGGCTCCGGCACATGCGCCCGCCAGGTGGCGCGCGGCGCGTCGGGGTCGCCGCCCCAGCTGGCCAGCGCCTCCCGCCCGCCGGAGATCATCCAGTCGGTGGCCGAGGCGCCGGCGCCGTCCAGCGCGTCGATCATGGTGCGCTCGTGGTTGCCCATCAGGTTCACGGTGGGCACGCCCGGCAGCGGGTCGCCGGCCGCCAGCCGGCGCACCACCGCGGCGCTGTCCGGGCCGCGATCGACGTAGTCGCCGACATGCAGCAGCAGCGGCCGGGCCACCGGCCGGGCGGCGAGGTCCCCGGCGATGGCGGCGTGCAGCGCCCACAGCCGTTCGGCGCAGCCATGGATGTCGCCGATGGCATAGACGCGCTGGCCCTCGGCCAGGCGGGCGGGGGCCTCGTGGAAATCGATCATCGGCGTCCCGTCATGCCCGCAGCCGCGCTTCGCGCCGTGCGATCCAGGTGGTGGAGAGGAAGATCACGAAGCCGCCCAGCATGGTGGTGTTGGTGGGATACTCGCCGAACGCCGCCATGCCGAGCAGCGAGGCCCAGATCAGGTCCACGAACTTCACCGACTGGGTGGCCGAGGCATCGGCGGTGCGCAGCGCGCGGGTGCTCAGATAGTGCCCCAGGCTGCCGAGGATGCCGCAGACGAACAGGATCGCCCATTGCGCCGCACTGGGCCAGGTCCAGTTCCAGAACGCGAAGGGGGCCAGGAACAGCGCCACCGTGATCGACTGCCACAGCACGATCACCTCGGCCCGGTCGCGCCGGGTCAGCGCCTTGACGATCAGGAACGAGGCGGCGAACAGCGGCGAGGAGCCGAGCATGACCAACTGGTAGTAGCCGCCGCCGCCGGACCCGCTGAGCCAGGACAGCGACGGCGCCACCACCAGCAGCACGCCGAGGAAGCCGAAGGCGGCGGCCACCCAGCGCGCCCAGACCAGCCTCTCGCCCAGGAACAGCGATGCGCCCAGCATGATGAAGATCGGCGAGGTGAAGCCGATCGCCACGTTGTCGGCCAGCGGGATGAACGGCAGCGCGGTGAACCACAGCAGCATGCCCGAGGTGTGCACCGCGCCACGCCAGAACTGCCCGCCGATGGAATGCGGCACCAGCCCGGCGACACCGCGGCTGAGCATCAGCGGGAACACGATCACCAGCCCGCAGAGATAGCGCAGGAAGCCGATCTCCAGCGGATCCAGGGTGAAGGACATGAGGCGCATCAGCGTGTTCAGCAGGGTGAAGGTCAGGCCGGCGCCCGCCATCCACATCATGCCGCGCACCGCCGGCGGCAGCGCCAGGGCCGCAGAATGCAACCGGCCCGACAAGCGTCGGGCCGGTGCCATTCGTTCTTCCAGCGTCACACGCGTCGCCGATCCTGGGCAGCGCCGCGCAGCCCCGGCGGGATCAGGCCGACATCGCCGCGCCGTGTTCCTTGAGGCCGCGGCCGAGCACGTCGATGATCCGGTCGATCTCCGCGCGGGTGATGACCAGCGGCGGCGAGAAGGTCAGCGTGTTGGAGTGGCGGCTGCCACCGCCCGACCGGCCGATGATCACGCCGTGCTTCTTGGCGAAGCCGACCATGGCGCCGACATGGGCCGAGGCCACCTGCTCCTTGGTCTTCTTGTTCTTCACCAGTTCCAGGCCGAGCAGCAGGCCCTTGCCGCGCACATCGCCCACGTTCGGGTGGCTCAGCAGCGACTTCAGCCCGTCCATGAAGTAGGCGCCCATCTCGGCCGAGCGCTCGACCAGCTTCTCCTCGGCCATGATCTCGATGTTGCGCACCGCGACCGCGGCGGCAACGGGGTGACCGCCATAGGTGTTGACCTGCATCACCTGCTTCATCTCGGCCTCCTCGCCGAGGAAGGAGTTGAACACCTCGTTCTTCACCACGGTCGCCGCGATCGGCAGGTAGGCCGACACGATGCCCTTGGCCACCGCCATGATGTCCGGCTTCACGCCGTAATGCTGGTGGCCGAACATCTTGCCGGTGCGGCCGAAGCCGTTGATCACTTCATCGACATGCAGCAGCGCGCCGTATTTGCGGCACAGCTTCTCCACCTCGGGCAGGTACTCGTCGGGCGGCACGGCGATGCCGACGCCGGACATGATCGGCTCGACCAGGATCTCTGCGATCGAATCCGGCCCCTCGCCCTGGATCGTGCTCTCGATGTTCTTCACGCAGGCCAGTTCGCAGCTCGGGTATTCCAGGCTGAACGGGCAGCGGTAGCAGGTCGGTGCCGCGACATGGACGAACTCGTTGCCGCCCAGCGGCTCGAACTTGCCCTTGCGCTCGCCCATGCCGCCGGCGGCCAGGGTGGCGAGCGTGGTGCCGTGATAGGCGAAGTAGCGGCTGATCGTCTTGTAGCGGAAGGTGCCCTGCTTCTGCTCGTGGCGCTGGTACTGGCGGGCGATCTTGAAGCCGGCCTCGTTGGCCTCGGAGCCGGAGTTCACGAAATAGGTGTGGTAGCCGCCGCCCATCAGCCCGTTCATCTGCTCGGCCAGGCGGGCGGCCGGGAAGTTCATGGCGGTGTGCGGGAAGTAGGCGATCTGCTGCATCTGCTCGGCGGCGATGTCGGCCAGCTCGGTGCGGCCATAGCCGATGTTGACGCACCACAGCCCGGCCATGGCATCCAGGTACTCGGTGCCGTCATGGTCACGCACGGTCGAGCCCTGCGCGCCGGTCACCACCATCTGGTTCTTTTCCAGCGCGGTGTGCTGCACGATGGGGTGCAGGACATTCTCCAGATCCTGCTTGACAACGGCTTTGCGGACTTCCGGGTCGGGTGCGTTGGTGAGCGACATGGCTGCCTCTTGAGGGTTGCTGGCACAAGTCTAGCCCAGCCATCTTGCAGATGTCACGCCGCACCTTGCCCCATCGCCGATACCGTGGTCGGCGGGGGCCGGGTTCGGCGGGACCCCCCCGTTCAGCGCGCGGGGCGCACGTCCTGCGCGCGGGTGGCCTCGTCGATCCGCCCGGCATGGACCAGGCCCGGCCGCATCGCCCAGACGTTCTTCTGCATGTGCAGCGGCACGATGCCGACATCGGTGCCGATCGCCAGCACGGTGATATCCCGCAGCATCGCCTCGCGCCGCGCCGGGTCCATCTCGTGCATCGCGGTGATCAGCCCGGCATCGAAGGCGGGATTGCTGTAGCGGCCGCGATTGACCGAGCCCAGGCCGCGCGCGGGATCGAAGCTGGCCACCACCGAGCGCAGCGCGGAGGTGGGGTCGGCGCTGCCGCTGCCCCAGGACGCCAGGAAGGCCGAATACTCCTGGCGGGTCGCCCGCTGCACGTAGATGGCGAACGGCGTCACCGCCACGTCGGTGCGCACCCCCAGCCGCGTCCACATCTGGCCCACCGCCTGGGCGATCCTGGCGTCGTTGGGGTAGCGGTCGCTGGAGCCGTGCAGGGTGATGCCGAAGCCCCGCGGGTAGCCCGCCTCGGCCAGCAGCCGGCGCGCTGCCGGCAGGTCGGCCCTGGGTGCCGCCAGCGCGGGGGCGTAGCCGTACACGCCGGGCGGCACCACCTGGTTGATCGGCAGCGCCACCCCCTCCATCACCTGCGCCACGATGGCGTCGCGGTCGATGGCCAGCGACAGCGCGCGCCGCACCCGCACGTCCTGCAGCGGGTTGGCCTTCATCGGCCTGCCGTCAAGCGTGGTGATGAACGGCGAGTTCTCGCGGCGCGCATGGTCGAAGGCGACGTACACGAAGCGCAGGCTGGCCGCCTCGGACAGCCGGATGGCGGCATTGCCGCGCAGCCGCTCGACATCGGCGGTGGGCACCTGGTCGATGAAATCCACGTCGCCGGCCAGCAGCGCGGTCAGCCGCGCCGGCGTATTGGCCACCATGCGGAACTGCACGTGCTGCCAGGCCGGCGCGGTGCCCCAGTAGCTGGCGTTGCGCAGCAGTTCCGCCCGTTCGCCGGCGCGATAGGATGCCAGGCGGAACGGGCCGGTGCCGATGGCCAGCTCGCCGCTGTTGAAGCGATCGGTGGTCGCGCCGGCATGGGTGGCGCGGTTCAGCACCGGCACCTGGGCCAGGTCGATCGGCAGCAGCGGGTACGGCCCCTTGGTGCGGATGCGCAGGGTCAGCGGATCGACCACCTCCACCGCCCGGATCGCCTGGGTATAGGTGCGGAACGAGCCCGGGCTGGCCACCACCAGGGGAATGCGCTCCACCGTGAAGGCGAAGTCGTCGGCGGTGAACTTCGCGCCGTTGTGGAACACCACGCCGGGGCGCAGGCGGAACTCCCAGGCATCCTCGCCGACCGGGCGCCACGCCACCGCCAGCCCCGGCCCCGGCCGGCCCTCGGCGTCGGTCTCCAGCAGGGTGGAGAACAGCATGGCAGCGAAGGCGTTGTTCGGCCCGAGGTTGTGGTAGTGCGGGTCCAGCGCGGTGACCTGCGCGCCCACCGCCATGCGCAGGGTCTGCGCGCCCGCCGGTGCCGCGGCCACCGGGGCGGCCAGGCAGAATACCGCCATGCCGATTGCCGCCATGCCGATTGCCGCCATGCCGATTGCTCGCACCATCCAGCCACTCCCGGTTGCCGCCTTGTCGAGCGACCTTGGCCCAGCCTAGGCTCGCGCCACTGGAAACGACAAGGAACGATGGATGAGCGCGCCCCAAGCGAGCGGCCCCCTGGCGGGCGTCACGGTGATCGAGGTGGGCCAGGCGCTGGCCGGGCCGCTGGCCGGCATGATCCTGGCCGACATGGGCGCCGAGGTGATCAAGGTGGAAAAGCCCGACGGCGGCGATGACGCCCGGCTGTGGGGGCCCCCGTTCGTCGACGGCGACGCGCTGTTCTTCCACGCCACCAACCGCAACAAGAAATCGGTCACCCTGGACATCAAGAACGCCGCCGACGTGGCCAGGCTGAAGAAGCTCGTCGCCGGCGCCGACATCCTGATCCAGAACCTGCGGCCCGGCATCGTCGCCGAGATGGGCATCGGGCCGGACGTGATGACGGCGGTGAACCCGCGGCTGATCTACTGCTCGATCTGGGCCTTCGGCCACCAGGGCCCGCTGCGCGGCGCGCCGGGCTTCGACCCGCTGCTGCAGGCCTTCGGCGCGGTGATGACGATGACCGGCCGGCCGGAAGACCCACCCACCTTCTGCGCCCCGGCGATCAACGACGTGGCCACCGGCATGTGGTGCGTGATCGGGGCACTCGGCGCGCTGCAGCAGCGCCTGGCCACCGGGCGCGGCTGCGTGATCGACTGTTCGCTGTTCGAAACCGCCGTGTCCTGGGTCGGCGGGGCGCTGAACGGCTACCTGCACAACGGCAACATCCCGCAGCGCCACGGCACCGGCAGCAACCTGCTGGTGCCCTACCAGGTGTTCGAGACCGCGGACCGGCCGATCTGCATCGCCGCCGGCAACGACCGGCTGTTCGTCAAGACCGCCCGCGCCCTCGGCCACCCGCAATGGGCAACCGACCCGCGCTTCGAAGACGGCCGCAAGCGCGCGGCCAACCGCGAGGCGCTGATCCCGCTGATCGCCGAGGTGGTGAAGACCCGCACCCGTGCGGACTGGATCGCGACGCTGGAGGCGGTCGGCGTGCCGGTTGCCCCGGTCAACAACGTCGCCGAACTCGCCGCCAGCGAGCAGCTGGCGGCGATGGACATCAAGCGCACGCTGCCGGGCAGCGGGCTGTCCGTGATCGGCCTGCCGCTGAACTTCGACGGCCAGCGCCCGCACCCGCGCAGCGACTCGCCCAAGCTCGGGCAGCACAATTCCGAAATTTTCGGATAGGAATCGACATGGCACTGCTCACCGACAAGGTCGCCTTCATCACCGGGGCCGCCAGCGGCATCGGCGCCGCCTGCGCCCGCGTGCTGGCCGGCGAAGGGGCCGCGGTGGTCATCACCGACATCGATGCCACCCGCGGCAAGGCGCTGGAAGCCGAGATCACGTCGGCCGGCGGCCGCGCCGTGTTCATGGTCCAGGACGTCGCCGACGAGGACGGCTGGAAGCACTGCGTGGACGAAACCATGCGCCAGTTCGGCCGGCTGGACGTTGCGGTGGCCAATGCCGGCATCGCCATCTTCGGCCCGGTGCTGGACATGACCCTGGCCGACTGGCGCCGCCAGAACGCGGTCAACCTCGACGGCGTGTTCCTGACCGCCAAATACTGCATCCCGGCGATGCGCAAGGGGGCGCGCGGCGGCTCGCTGGTCATGATCTCCTCGGTCGCCGGCCTGCGCGGCTCCGGTCTGCTGGCCGGCTACTCCGCCTCCAAGGGCGCGGTGCGGCTGTTCGCCAAGTCGATGGCGATGGAATGCGCTGCCGCCGGCGACAGCATCCGGGTGAATTCCGTGCACCCCGGCATCATCCTGACGCCGATCTGGGAGAAGGCCGCAACCCCCGGCGGCGGCGGGCTCAACGCGCCGCTCAACCCCTATGACCTCGCCAGCGCCGGCGTGCCGCTGGGCAAGCCCGCCGACCCCACCGAGATCGCCAACGGCGTGCTGTTCCTCGCCTCCGACCTGTCCACCCACATGACCGGCGCCGAACTGGTGATCGATGGCGGGATGACGGCGGGGACGGTGCGGCGGCGATAAGCAAGGCGGGGGGCTTTGCCCCTCCACCCCATTGGGGCTTCGCCCCAAACCCCCTCACTTTCCGGAGGTCACCGTGCTTGCACCCCATCTCGTTCGTGCCTTCAACACCGCCAAGGCCTCCGAGAACAAGATCCACGACGACACCGTGGCCGCCCGCTTCGGCTTCACCGGCGGGCTGGTGCCGGGGGTGGATGTCTATGCCTACATGACCAATCAGCCGGTGATGAAATGGGGCCGCGCCTGGCTGGAGCACGGCAGCATCGAATGCCGCTTCGGCAAGCCGGTCTATGACGGCGAAATGGCCGAGATCGAGGCCACCGAGATCGCCGGCGGCATCGGCCTGTCGGTGACCAGCCGGGGCGAGAACTGCGCCATGGGGTCCGCCGCCCTGCCGCCGGCCGAACCCGCGCCGGACCTGGCCGACTGGACACTGGCCACGGTGCCGGAACACCGCCCGCCAGCCAGCGAGGCGTCGCTGCCGGTCGGCGCCTGGCTGGCCTCGCGCACCGTCGCCTGCACGCCGGACTACGTCCGCCAGTACCTGGAGGACGTGCGCGAAACCGACTCGCTCTATGCCGACGAGGGCCTGGTGCATCCCGGCACCGTGCTGCGGATGTGCAACTACGCCCTGTCCAGCAGCGTGGTGCTCGGCCCCTGGATCCATGTCGGCAGCAAGGTGCGCAACTTCGCCGCCGCCCGGGTGGGCGACGAGCTGGTGGCGCGCGCGCGGGTGACCAGCAACCACACCCACAAGGGCCACAAATTCGTGGTGCTCGACGCGATGGTGGTGGCGAACAACCGCACCGCGATCGCGCGGGTGGAACATACCGCCATCTATCTGCCGCGGCAGGTGGCGGCGGCATAGGCAAGGAAGGTCTTCTTTTTCTGAAGAAAAAGAAGCAAAAAGACTTTTATCCATTCAGTGGCACCGGCGCCCATAGGCTTATGGATAGAAGTTTTTTGGTTCTTTTTTTCAAAAAAGAACTTCTTCCTTCCCTCTCACACCAGCCCGCATGAAGGTTGACCCATGAAGCATGGGTCAACGCGGACTGGCATGAGTCTTTGCTTTGCGCGCGGCCACCGGCCAGCCCCGCGCGCGATACCAACCCGCGAAACGGCCGGAAGAGTCGGCCATTTCGCGGGTTGGTATCAATCCCCCGCCCCCTGCTCCCGGCGGAACGCATCGGCCGGGTAGACCCCCAGGATGCGGGTTTCGCGGGAGAAGAACTGCAGCTCCTCCAGCGCGCGGCGCAGCGCCGGCTGTTCGGGGTGGCCTTCCACGTCGCACAGGAACTGGGTGGCCGAGAAGTGGCCGCCCATCATGTAGCTTTCCAGCTTGGTCATGTTCACGCCGTTGGTGGCGAACCCGCCCAGCGCCTTGTACAGCGCCGCGGGCACGTTGCGCACGCGGAACACGAAGCTGGTCATCAGCCCGGCCTGGTCGGGGCTGATGGTGCGGGCGTTGCGCGCCATCACGTAGAACCGCGTGGTGTTGTGGGCCGCGTCTTCCACGTTGCGGCGCAGCACCTCCAGCCCGAACAGCTCGGCGGCGAGTTCGGAGGCGATGGCGCAGTCCTCGGGGTTGTTCCAGCCCGCCACCAGTTCGGCCGAACCGGCGGTGTCCGCCTCGACCACCGCCTTGAGGTTCAGCTCGCGCAGGATGGTGCGCACCTGGCCGAGGGCGACGGCGTGCGAGTGTGCCCGCTTCAGCCCGGCGATCGTCGCCCCTTTCGGCGCCAGCAGGCAGTGCTCCACCCGCTGGAACGCCTCGCCCACCACGAACAGGCCGGACTCCGGCAGCAGGATGTGCATGTCGGGCACCCGCCCGGCCAGCGAGTTCTCGGTCGGCATCATCGCCAGCTCGGCGGCGCCGGTGCGCACGGCCTCCATCGCCGCCTGGAAGGTGTCGCAAGGCAGGGTGGTCCAGCCGGGATAGGCATTGCGGCAGGCCAGGTCGGAATAGGCGCCGGGGCGGCCCTGGAAGGCGATGATGCCGGTCATGGGAGAGCGATATTCCTGGAACAGGTGATGAGCCCCGGCGCGCGCGAGGCGGGGGGGAAGCGGTGTTCTTTTTTGGAAAAAAGAACCAAAAAACTTCTATCCATAAGAAAACTTCTATCCATAAGCACGCGGAATCCCAATGGCCACCGGCATTGCGAAACGGAAAAAAGTCTTTTTGCTTCTTTTTCTTCAGAAAAAGAAGGCCTTCCTTCCTTGCTGCGATCCCCGGCCACCCTAATCCTGCGGTGCGAGGTCGGCCCGCGCCCGCTCCAGGTCGGCCTGCGTGTCCACGCCGAACGGCGCGAAGGCCACCCGGGCACAGGCGATGCGCATGCCGGCCTCCAGCGCGCGCAGCTGCTCCAGCGACTCGCGGCGCTCCAGCGGCGATTCCGGCAGTGCCACGAAGCGGGCCAGCGCCGGGCGGCGGAAGGCGTAGATGCCGATATGGTGCCACAGCGGCCCGTGGCCCCACGGGATGGCGGCGCGCGAGAAATACAGCGCCGGCGCCACCGCCCGCCCGCCCTCGAACGCGCAGGCCGCCTTCACCACGCTGGCGGAAGCGGCCTCCTCGGCGGTGGTGATCGGGGCCACCAGGGTGGCGATGTCGATGCCGGGTTCGGCCAGCGGCGCCAGCACCGCGCGGATGAATTCGGGCGGGATGGTCGGCAGGTCGCCTTGCAGGTTCACCACCACGTCGTGCCGCCCCTGCGGGTCCAGGTAGGACAGCGCCGCGTGCACCCGGTCCGTGCCGCGCGGCAGCGACGGATCGGTCAGCACCACCGCCCCGCCATCGGCGCGCACCGCCGCGGCGATCGCCTCGTCGCCGGCGGCCACCGCCACCGGCCCGATCCCGGCCTCGCGCGCCCGGTCCAGCACATGCAGGATCATCGCCCGGCCATGGATATCGGCCAGCGGCTTGCCCGGCAGCCGCGTGGCGGCCATGCGCGCCGGAATCAGCACAATCGGGTTCATGGCAATTCCTTCGCCGGCAGGAATTGGGGCAGCAGGCGCGCGCGGGTCGGTTTCATGCCGGGGTTGCACATCCAGGCGCATGGTGCGCCGATTTCTGCCGATACGATACGGGGGCCGGGTTGAAGCTCGTGGGTCGATTGCCTATGGTGCGCCGCACCTTAGGAAGACCGCCCGCGCCGCGCAATGCGACTCCGGGCGGATCGACCATCCCGCCCACCACTGCCCCGCCCGACGAGGAACTGCGCCGCATGGACACCCTGGAGTTCAACAAGGCCGCCGCCGCCGTCCTGGTGGCCGGCATCGTCTTCATGGTGTCGGGCGTGGTCGCCTCGATCGTGGTCAAGCCGGTGCCGCTGCACAGCCCGGTGCTGAAGATCGACACCGCCGAGAGCGCCGCGCCGGCCGCCGCCGCCAAGGAAGAGCCGCTGGCGCCGATCGGGCCGTTGCTGGCCAGCGCCGACGTGGCCGCCGGCGAAGTGCTGGCCAAGCGGCAATGCGGCTCCTGCCACACCTTCAACGAGGGCGGGAAGAACGGCGTGGGACCCAACCTTTACGGGGTGGTCGGGCGGAAGCACGCCAGCGTTGCCGGCTTCAACTACTCCGACGCGGTGAAGAAGGAGACCGGCGACTGGACCTACGAGGACCTGAACGCCTGGCTGCACAAGCCCGCCGCCTTCGCCCCCGGCACCCGCATGGCCTTCGCCGGGCTGAAGAGCGACAAGCAGCGCGCCGACGTCATCCTCTACCTGCGCAGCCTCGCCGCCACCCCCGTGCCGCTGCCCTGACCCATCCTGCCGCTCCGACGGGACGACGGGCGTGAATGACGCGGCACTCCTGGCGCTGGTGCGCGGCGCCGAGGCGGCGGCCGACGTGGCCGGCGCCGTCATCCGCCCGTTCTTCCGCGCCGGCGTCGCCAGCGACCTGAAATCCGACGCCTCCCCGGTCACCATCGCCGACCGCACCGCCGAACAGGCGATGCGCGCCGTGCTGTCCGAACGCTTCCCCGGCCACGGCATCCTGGGCGAGGAGTTCGGGCTGCAGAACCCCGGCAGTGAATTGCGCTGGGTGCTCGACCCGATCGACGGCACCCGCGCCTTCATCACCGGCCGGCCCAGCTTCGGCACCCTGATCGGGCTGCTGGACGGCGACACCCCGATCATCGGCATCATCGACCAGCCGATCACCGGCGAACGCTGGGTGGGCGCGCGCGGCATGGCCACCACCTTTCGCGGCCCGTTCGGCGGCCGGGCGGCCACCCGCGCCTGTGCCAGCGTCGGCCAGGCCGAGCTGGGCGCCACCACGCCGGACATGTTCCGCGGCGCCGACGCGGCCGCCTGGGCGCGCCTGACCCGTGCCGCCGGGCGCACCTATTACGGCGGCGACTGCTACACCTACGGCCTGGTCGCCCTCGGCCAGGTCGATATCTCGGTCGACGCGACGATGAATGTCTGGGACTGGACCGCCCTGGTCCCGGTGGTGGAGGGCGCCGGCGGGCGGGTCACCGACTGGCAGGGAAACCCCCTGCGCCCGGACGGCGATGGCCGCACCGTGGCGGTGGGCGACCCGGCATTGCTGGCGCAGGTGCTCGACATCCTTGCCTCCTGAACCCTCCGCCTGCCACAAGGCAGGGATGCGTGCCGGGCGCGGCGCCACGCCGGAGCGCCACCTTCAGCCAGGGGAAACGACGGCAGCCAGGGGAAACGACGGCAGCCAGGGGAGACGACGGAACGTGCGAATGATCGCCGTGCTACTGGCCCTCACGGCCCTGTTTTCGCCCACCCCTTCCGGCGCCCAGGCGCCGCTGCGCAGCCACGCCCTGTCGCTGCTCGGCCCCGCCCGGCTTCCCGCCGGCTTCAGCCATTTCCCCTATGCCAACCCCGACGCGCCGAAGGGCGGCGAGGTGGCGCTGGGCACGGTGGGCACCTTCGACAGCTTCAGCCCGCATATCGTGCGCGGCAACGCCGCGGCGTCCACCAGCCTGATCTACGACACGCTGCTGCGCAGCAACGCCGACGAGGCCGAGGTCTTCTACGGCCACATCGCCCACACCATCGAAATCGCCGCCGACGGCATGTCGGTCAGCTTCGAGCTCCGCCCCGAGGCGCGTTTCCACGACGGCACCCCGCTCACCGCCGAGGATGTCGCCTGGACCTTCACCACCCTGATGACCCAGGGCCGGCCGCATTACCGCCAATACTGGGCCGACGTAGCCGCGGTGGTGGTGGATTCGCCCCACCGCGTCACCTTCCGCTTCAAGCATGCCGGCAACCGCGAGCTGCCCACCATCCTCGGCCAGCTGGAAGTGCTCCCCAAGCACTGGTGGGCCGGGCGCGACTTCACCAAGCCGCTGTCCGAACCGCCGCTCGGCTCCGGCCCCTGGCGCATCGAACACCATGAATTCGGCCGCTCGCTGGTGCTGGCCCGCGTGCCCGACTACTGGGCCGCCAATCTCGGCACCGCGCGCGGCCTGGCCAATTTCGACCGCCGCCGCACCGAATACTTCCGCGACCCCACCGTGGCGTTCGAAGCCTTCAAGGTCGGCCAGATCGACTTCCGCCAGGAGAACATCGCCAAGAACTGGGCCACCGCCTACGACTTCCCCGCCGCCCGCCGCGGCCTGGTGAAGAAGGAGGAATTCCGCCACCGCCTGCCCACCGGCATGCAGGGCTTCGTGATGAACACGCGGCGGGAGGTGTTCAAGGATGTCCGCGTCCGCCACGCCCTCGCGCTGGTGTTCGATTTCGAATGGGCCAACGCCAACCTGTTCTACGGCTCCTACACCCGCTCGAACAGCTATTTCAGCAACTCCACGCTGGCCTCCACCGGCATCCCGCAGGGTGCGGAGCTCGCGCTGCTGGAGAAATACCGCGCCAAGCTGCCGCCGGCGCTGTTCACCGAGGAATTCCGCCTGCCGGTCACCGACGGCTCCGGCAACAACCGCGAAGAGCTGCGCGCCGCCCTGAACCTGCTGCGCCAGGCCGGCTGGACCGTGCGCGACCGCAAGCTGGTCAACCCCGCCGGCCAGCACCTGCGCTTCGAAATCCTGCTCTCCAACCCCTCCTTCGAACGCATCGCCCTGCCATACGTCCAGTGGCTGTCGCGCCTGGGCGTCGAAGCCCGCGTGCGCACCGTCGATCCCGCCCAGGCCCAGCGCCTGTCGGACACCTACGACTACGACATGATGGTCGATGTCTTCGGCCAGTCCGAAAGCCCCGGCAACGAACAGCGCGGCTACTGGACCTGCCATTCCGCCACGCTCGAAGGTGGCTCCAATTCGGCCGGCGTCTGCGACCCCGTGGTCGACGCGCTGGTCGAGGCCGTGATCAACGCGCCCGATCGCCCCGCCCTGGAGGTCGCCACTCATGCGCTGGACCGCGTGCTGCTGCGCGGATGGTACGTGGTGCCGCACTGGCACAGCGCCAGCATCCGCGCCGCCTACTGGGATCGCTTCGCCCGCGTCGATATCCCGGTGCGCTCCGGCATGGTCCTCGACGCCTGGTGGATCGATGCCGCCAGCGCCGCCGCCACCGACGCCGCACGCCGGGCCGGCAATTGAGCGGGCGGGGGAAGGAGAAGAAAGGCCAGGGCTCTGCCCTGGACCCGCTGGGGACAGGGTCCCCAGACCCCATTCGTTTGTTCGCCTTTGGTGCGAGGGGCCAACACGGTGGTTGCAACACCCGAGCCGGCCCCTCTCACCAAAGGCGAAAATGGTTGAGGGTGCAGGGGGCTCGGCCCCCTGCTGGGGGCCAGGGGCGAAGCCCCTGGCCTTCCCTCTCCCCCGCATAGCCCATGCTGGCCTACATCCTGCGTCGTCTCTTGCTGGTGATCCCGACGTTGCTCGGCATCATCACCATCAATTTCGTGGTGGTTCAGTTCGCGCCGGGCGGCCCGGTCGAGCAGATGATTGCCGACATCAAGGGCCGCGGCGGCGACGCCACCATGCGCATGACCGGCACGGGTGCCGAGACGATGGCGGCAGCACCCAATGACGGCACCTATCGCGGCGCGCGCGGGCTGGACCCGGCGGTGGTGGCCGACATCCGGCACATGTTCGGCTTCGACCGCCCGGCGCATGAGCGCTATTTCAAGATGATCGGCGACTACGTGCGCTTCGATTTCGGCCGCAGTTTCTTCCGCGACGCCACGGTGCTGGAGCTGGTGCGCCAGAAGCTGCCGGTCTCGGTGTCGATCGGCCTGTGGTCCACATTGCTGATCTACCTGGTGTCGATCCCGCTGGGCATCGCCAAGGCGGTGCGCCACGGCAGCCGGTTCGACGTCGCCACCTCGGCCGCCGTGCTGGTGGGCTATGCCGTGCCCGGCTTCCTGTTCGCCATCCTGCTGGTGGTGCTGTTCGCCGGCGGCAGTTTCCTCACCCTGTTCCCGCTGCGCGGCCTGAGTTCGCCGGGGTCGGAATACTGGAGCTGGCCGTCCCGCGCGATGGACTATGCCTGGCACATGGTGCTGCCCACCACGGCGCTGGTGATCGGCGGCTTTGCCGGGCTGACCATGCTGACCAAGAACAGCTTCCTGGAGGAGATCCGCAAGCAGTACGTCACCACCGCGCGGGCCAAGGGCGCCAGCGAGGCGCGGGTGCTGTACCGCCACGTCTTCCGCAATGCCATGCTGCTGATCGTCGCGGGCTTCCCCGCCGCCTTCATCGGCATCCTGTTCTCCTCCGCCCTGCTGGTGGAGATCGTGTTCTCGCTCGACGGCCTCGGCCTGCTCGGCTTCGAATCCGCCATCCGGCGGGACTATCCCGTGATGTTCGGCACGCTCTACATCTTCACCCTGCTCGGCCTGGTGATGCAGATCATCGGCGACGTGATGTACACCGTGGTCGATCCGCGCATCGATTTCGAGGCGCGGGGATGAGGGCGCGAAGTTGACCCTCAGCCCCATCACCCGGCGGCGGCTGGCCGTCTTCTGCGCCAACCGCCGCGGCCTCTGGTCGCTGCGGATCTTCCTGGTGGTGTTCGGCCTCAGCCTGTTCGCCGAGTTCATCGCCAACGACCGCCCGCTGCTGATCCGCTATGACGGGCGCTGGTTCGCCCCGGTGCTGGCCGACTACGCCGAGGAGGATTTCGACCCCGGCCTGTTGCCCACCGAGGCCGACTATACCGACCCGATGCTGGCCGACATGATCGCCCAGCACGGCTGGATGCTGTGGCCGCCGATCCCGTTCAAGCACGACACGGTGGTCAAGAACCTCGGCGTGCCCGCCCCGGCGCCGCCCAGCGCGCGCAACTGGCTGGGCACCGACGACCAGGCGCGCGACGTGCTGGCGCGGGTGATCTACGGCCTGCGCCTGTCCGTGCTGTTCGGCTTCACCCTCACCGTGGTCTCCTCGGCGGTCGGCATCGCCGCCGGCGCCATCCAGGGCTATCGCGGCGGGATGACCGACCTGCTGTTCCAGCGCTTCATCGAGATCTGGTCGGGCATGCCGCAGCTCTATCTGCTGATCATCCTGGCCAGCATCATCACGCCGAGCTTCATGATCCTGCTGGTGTTCCTGCTGCTGTTCAGCTGGATGAGCCTGACCGGCGTGGTGCGCGCCGAGTTCCTGCGCGGCCGCAACCTGGACTACGTGCGCGCCGCCCGCGCCCTGGGTGTGTCCGACGTCGCGGTGATGTGGCGCCACATCCTGCCGAACGCGATGGTCGCCACAATGACCTTCCTGCCCTTCACCCTGTCGGGTTCGGTGACCGTGCTGGCCAGCCTGGATTTCCTCGGCTTCGGCCTGCCGCCCGGCTCGCCCTCGCTGGGCGAGCTGGTCAGCCAGGGCAAGAACAACCTCCAGGCGCCATGGCTCGGCATCACCGCCTTCGTGGTGCTGGGCAGCCTGCTGACCATGCTGATCTTCATCGGCGAAGCCGTCCGCGACGCCTTCGACCCGCGGCAGACGCCGGGCTGACCCCCGCGGCGGGCCGGCGCCTCAGTGCGCCATCGGCCCCAAGGACTTCGCGAACCGCGCCACCGCCGCCTCGCCGAACGCATTCGGCAACAGGCCGGGCGCGCGGTCGAACACCTCCAGCCCCAGCCGCGCCGCCGTCAGCCGCTTGCCGTAGCAGATCAGGTGGTCCACCGACTGCATCACGAACGCGATCGCCGGCAGGATGTCCCGATACAGCCGTTCGGCCTCCGCCTCATCGCCCCGCCGCATGGCGTGGTAGATGGCGATCTGCGGCTCGAAGCAGTCCGGCGCCGGGATCAGCCCGGCGCAGCCGGCGCGCAGGTTGTCCGGCAGTTCCAGCCCGCCGCGCCCGTTGAACACCGCCAGCTTGCCGCCGGTCTCCTCCACCACCCGCGCGATCAGGGTGGCCGGGCTCTCGCCCTTCAGCACGGTGAAATTGGCGTGGCGGCGCGCCAGCTCGGCGATCGCCGACGGCCCCAGCCCGATGCCGATCAGCTCCGGCGCGTTCTGGATGCCGGCGGGGATCGGCGCGCGCGCGATCACGCGGCCGAAGAAATCCAGCAGTTCCGCCTCGGAAATCCCCGGCTGGCGCGGCGGCTGCAGCACCACCCAGGCGGCCCCATTGGCGGCGGCCTGGGCCACCGCTTCGCTCTGCTCCGCCGGCGTGGCGCCGAAGATCGTCACCGCCAGCGGAATCCGCCCGCCGAGATCCTCGGCCGCCCATTCCACCACCTGCCGCCGCTCGGCCGGGGACAGCTTGGCCACCTCGGTCGCCAGCCCCAGCACCACCATGCCGGGCGCGCCGGCGGCCAGCACCGCCTGCGTCTGGCGCCGCATCGCCGCACGGTCCAGCACGCCGTCGCGGGTGAAAAAGGCATACAGGATCGGCCAGATGCCGGCGGGGGACTGGGTCATCCCGCCCGGCTAGTGCCGTGCCGCCCGCCCGTCAACTGCCGGGCTGACCTTTGCCGCGAATGGGCCTACTGTGCCGCCCGCATGATGACCGACCTGCCCAATGTCCTGACCCTGTCGCGCATCGCCGCCATCCCGCTGATGGTGGTGCTGGCCTCGATCCGCGCGCCGGGCACCGACTTCGCCGCCTGCGTGGTGTTCTCGATCGCCGCCATCACCGACTACTTCGACGGCAAGCTGGCGCGCGACTACGGCCAGACCTCCGACCTCGGCCGCATGCTCGACCCGATCGCCGACAAGCTGCTGGTGGCGGCCGCGCTGATGATGCTGGTCGGCACCGACCGGCTGAGCACCGCCGGGCTGTACCCGGCCATTGTCATCATGCTGCGCGAGATCCTGGTCAGCGGGCTGCGCGAATACCTCGCCGGCATGCGCATCGGCCTGCCGGTCACCGCCCTGGCCAAGTGGAAGACCGGGGTGCAGATGGGCGCACTCGGCACGCTGCTGGCGGGCAACGCCTCGGCCGGGCTGCTGTACATGCCCTGGCTGCCGGTCAGCCTGATCGGCGAGACGATGCTGTTCACCGCGGCGGCGCTCACCCTGGTCACCGGATGGGACTACCTCACCACCGGGCTGCGCCACGCCTCCCAGCCGCAGCGCGGCTCGGCGCCGGTCGGCGATTGAGGCGATGCGCCTGCTCGGCATCACCGGCTGGTCCGGCAGCGGCAAGACCACCCTGCTCACCGCGCTGCTGCCGCTGCTCGCCGCCCGCGGCCTCAGCGTCTCGACCGTCAAGCACGCCCACCATGATTTCGACCTCGACCAGCCCGGCAAGGATTCCTGGCGCCACCGGGCCGCCGGCGCGCAGGAGGTGCTGATCGCCGGCGCCCGGCGCTGGGCGCTGCTGCACGAGAACGCCGGCGACGAGCCCGACCTCGACGCATTGCTGGCTCGCCTGGCCCCGGTGGACCTGGTGCTGGTGGAGGGCTTCAAGGCTTCGCCGCACGCCAAGATCGAGGTGCATCGCGCCAGCCTCGGCAAGCCGCCGATCTGGCCCGGCCGCGCCGATATCGTCGCCGTCGCCAGCGACACCACCCCGGCCGGCTGCGACCGCGCCTGCCTGGACCTGGCCCGGCCCGCGACCATCGCCGACTGGATCATTGCCCAGCCGCTACCGGCCCAGGCTTGAGCCGGGGCTGGCGGAAGGGCACATTGCTTCCCATCTGCGGTTCGCGGCCCGGCCGCGCCGGACTGCCCAAAAGGAAAACCTCATGCGGCGTATCGCCCTGCTCCTGTTGCCCGCCCTGCTTGCCGGCTGCGCCACCATGGTGGGCAGCCCCGCCGACGGAATGGGCGGCTTCCTCGGCGACGTGATCTCGCTGCGCACCAACCCGCACCGCCCGGTGATCGACAGCGACAACGCCCGCCGGATAACGGGGGCGGACGTGCAGACCGATCCGCTGCGGGTCGAGGACGGCAATGTCTGGCCCGGCCCGCTGCCGCCGGCGCGCACCATGTCCGACATGCAGCGCGACATGGCCACGCTGCCGCCGATCGATGCGCCGCGCGGCACCGCCGCGCCGCCGGCCTCGCTCCGCCCTGCACCCGCGCCGGCGGCACCGTCGGCCCGCCCGGTGGGCGCCATGCCCGGCGGGCGCGTGCTGAACACCCCGGCCGGCCCGGCCACCACCACCGTCGGCAGCAACGGGGTGGAAACCTATTCCCTGCCGGACGGGCGCACCGGCATCGTGATGCCGAACGCCAATGGCACCCTCACCCTGATCGGACCGGATGGCACCACCCAGACCATCCCGGCACCACGCTGACGCCATGGCCGCCACCCTGCACCTGCTGTATTTCGCCTGGCTGCGCGAGCGCATCGGCACCGGCGAGGAGCATGTCGCCATGCCGGCGGGGGTCGATACGGTCGCCGGCCTCCTCGCCTGGCTGCGCGGCCGCGGCGCAGGGTATGAAGCCGCCTTCGGCACCGCCGCACCGGTGCGCTGCGCCATCAACCAGGAATTCGCCACCCATGACGCCGCGGTGGCAGCCGGCGACGAGGTGGCGTTCTTCCCGCCGGTGACGGGGGGCTGAGCATGGCCACCATCCGTGTCCAGGCAGCGCCGCTCGACGTCGGCGCCGACATCGCCGCCCTGATCGCGGACCGCCACGACATCGGCGGCGTCGGCAGCTTCATCGGCACCGTGCGCAACACCGCCCATGGCCGGCGCATCACCGCGATGACGCTGGAGCACTATCCCGGCATGACCGAACGCGCGATGGCCGCCATCGCGGCCCAGGCCGAGCAGCGCTGGCGCCTGCTGGGCTGCACCCTGGTGCATCGCGTCGGCCCCATGCTGCCCGGCGAGACCATCGTGCTGGTGCTCGCCGCCTCGGCCCACCGGCAGGACGCGCTGGAGGCCACCGCCTTCCTGATCGACTGGCTGAAGACGCGGGCGCCGTTCTGGAAGAAGGAAAGCTTCGCCGATGGCGGCGAAGCCTGGGTCGACGCGCGGGAAGCCGACGACCTCGCCGCCGCCCGCTGGGGCGCCCTGCCGGCGCCTTAGGGCGCCATCGGCCGGCCTCGACCTGAACGGCGCGCCTGCCGTCCGGGCCATCCAGCCGGGATCGCAGGGTCGCGTGCCGCGGCGAATCGGTGGACTGCGTCAGCGCGCTAGACACCGAGTTGGCTGGCCAGGTCCTCGATATCCGCCGCCACGATGTCCCATTCGGCATCGGCGGCGAAGTCGCGCACCTGCCGCGGGCCATACTCGGTCACGCGCGGCCAGAACGCGGTGCGCAGCCCGCAGGCCCGCGCCGCGGCCAGGTCGCCGTTATGGGCGGCGGCCATCATCACCTGCCCCGGCGCCAGCCCCAGCATCCGCGCCGCGCCCAGATAGGTTTCGGGGTCCGGCTTGTAGTGGCCGAACAACTCGGTGGAGCACACCATGTCCCACGGAATCCCCGCCGCCTTGGCCATGTTGACCAGCAGCGCCACGTTGCCGTTGGACAGCGGCCCGATGATATAGCGCCGCCGCAGCCGCGTCAGCCCCGGCACCGCATCCGGCCAGGGCTTCAGCCGGTGCCAGCCGCGGTTGATGTGGTCCAGGTCGGCGTCGCCGAGCCCGGTGATGCCGAACCGCGCCACCAGCCCCTCCAGCGTGGCGCGGTGCAGGTCGTCCAGGATGGTCCACGGCAGTTCGCCGCGCCGTACCCGGTCCATCGACGGGGCATAGGCGGCGCGCCAGGCATCCACCAGCCCCGCCCAGTCGCCGGCGATCCCGCGCCCCGCCGCCCAGCCGCCGAGGTCGGCAATCAGGCTGCCGCGCCAATCCACCACCGAGCCGAAGGTGTCGAACAGGATCGCCCTGACATCGCCAAGCTCGGGCCGGGGGGTGGCGGGGGCGCTGCGCATGGCGCCACTCTCCCCCGCCGCACGGCCGCCGGCAAGTGCCGTCATCGCTGCCCGCTCTCATTGACCGGCGCGGCGGGCCGGGTTGCCGGCCGGCCATCGCCGCCGCCGCCCGGTCCGCCGTCCAACGCACCGAACAACCCGCGCAGGAACCCCGGCGTCACCGCCGACAGCGGGTTCACCGACACCGAGGGGTCGTCGAACGGCCCGGTGACCGCGAAGCTCATCGCGAACAGCCCACCGCCGGTCTCCGGGCTCAGCAGCTTGCCCAGCACCGGCACCCGGCCCAGCAGCGAGTTCAGGAAATACGCCGGCACCACCGTGCCCCGCAGGTCGAACCGCCGCCGCGCCAGATCCATCCGCCCCTTGGCGGTCACCCCCAGCGAGGCGCTGAAGGCCCGCGCATCGTGCAGCTCCACCACCTCGCCGGCAAAGCGGAACGGCGCCACCAGCCGGGTGAAGCGCAGGTCGGGCCCGCTGAACGCCTCCACCGCGCCCACCACCGTGATCGCCTGCAGCAGCTTGCCGATCGCCGGCGCGTTGCGCATGCCGAAATCCGCCACCTCGGCGGTGCCCGACAGCGGATGGCCCGGCCGCGCATCGTCGTAGCTGGCGGTCAGCCGCATGACGCCGCCGCGCATGTCGTCCATCACGTCCAGCGCCGCCAGCAACGCCCCGGCATCCCGCGCGGTGATCGTCAGGCTGCGCTGGCGCGGCAGGCCCGACGGCAGGATCGACAGCTCGAACGCCCCCCCGCCAGCCCGCCCGGTCACCCGCGCGTTGCGCGTCACCAGCCCGTCATTGTCGCTGCGCGCCTGCACCGCGGACAGGAAGCGGCCTGCGCCCAGCACCAGCCGCTCCACCCGCAGCTCGGCGTTCCACGGCGGGCCGCGCACCGCCTCGCCCGGCGCCTTCTTGCGCGCCATCTCCCCGCTGATATCCAGGCCCGCACCCGACAGCCGCACCGTCCACGGCTGGCCCTCGCCGCGCGGCCACACGATCTCGCCCTGCACATCGCTGCCCGGCGCCAGCACCGCCCGGCTCAGCACCAGCCGCCGCGGCGCACTGCGCGGTATCGCCAGTGCCGCCTGGACCGACACGCCCTCGCCCTCGATGCGTATCTTGTCCACGCTGGCCAGCCGCTCGCGCTCCAGCACCAGCTGCGCCTCGGCCAGCGCCGGCCGCCCCGCCGGCTTGGCCCAGTTGAGCCGGTCGGCCCGCAGCGCCAACCGCGCGAGATCGGCGCGCACCGCGATCTCGGTGCGCCCGCTGCGCCGCCCCACCAGGTCGAGCTTCAGCGCCGCGCTGCCCGTCAGCGCCAGTTCCGGCGTGTCCAGCCCCAGCGCCACCAGCTGCGCCGCCTCGGCGGTGCCCGCCAGCGTCACCGTCTGGATCACCTGCGCCGGCGGGCCGTCGGTGAAATCCATCTCCACCGCCAGCTGCGTGGCGATCCCCGCCAGCGCCGCCGTCCCGCGCATGCGCAGCCCGTCATTGCCGGCCTCGAAGCTCAATTCCCCACCGGTCAGGTCCCGCCCGGCGGCGATCCCGCCCAGCGCCAGCCCGCTCAGCCGCCCCACCGCCGACAGTCGCACATCCTCCAGCGTCAGGTCGTTCTCCAGCGGCAGCGCCAGCACCACCAGCCGCCCCTCCACCTGCCCCGCCGGGTTGCGCATCGGAATCGGCCGCCGGCTCAACAGGTTCACCCGCGGGTGGTTCAGCACGCCGATCAGCTCGGTCACCGGCCCGGCCATGTCCACGGACACGGTGGCATACTGGTCGCGCCGCGCCAGCCCGGTCAGCGTCACCCGCCCGCCGCTCAGCACCAGCGCCCCCTGGGCGCCGCCCAGCAGGGTGACCTCGATCTCGTCGGCCGACACGAAGTCCAGCCGGGCCGCCACCCCCTCGGCCGGCGGCACCGGGCGCAGCCAGTGCACCACCATGTCCTGTGCCGCCACCGTGCCGGTCAGCGCGGTCACCGCGCCATCCGACAGGTCGGCCGCCGCCACCAGCCGCAGGTGCAGCCGCAGGTCGTGCGCCGTGCCGGCGGTGATGTTGCCGGTGATCCACGGCTTGGCGCCCGGCCCGCCCACCCCATCCGGCCACAGCGTCGCCAGGTGGGCGAAACCCACCTGGTCCAGCCGCAGGTCCAGCGTCGCGGCCAGCATCCCCGCCTGCGGCCGCAGCGATGCGGTGCCGGTGACGATCGTCGGCGACCCGTCCGCCGGCCCCGGCAGCTCCAGCCGCTGCAAATCCAGCCGCATCTCCTCGCGCGTGCCCTCGATCACGGCGCGGCCGCCGGAAACCGGGATGCTGCCGCGCGCGATGTGCAGCCGCCCAGCCGCCATGCGCGCCAGCAACCGGCCATGCCGCGGCACCAGGTCGGCGCCCAGCTCGGCCGTCGCGGTCAGCGTCACCGGCGCCTGCACCGCGGCCAGCGGCGCGAAGGCCGGTGCCAGGGCCGCGAAATCCGCCGGGACCACGCTGTCCAGCGTCGCCGCCACGTCCAGCGCCGCGTCGCGCTTCCGCCCTGCGGCCGGCAGGCTGAGTCGCCCGCTGACCGGTAGAACCTGCCCGCCCGCCGCCAGTTCCAGCGCCGCCGTTCCCTCCACCCCGCCCTCGCCCTGCCGGGTCAGGTCCAGCTCCAGCTTGTGCGCGCGCCAGCGCAGCCCCAGCGCCTGGTCCTGCACCACCACGTCGATATCGCGCAGCCGCAACCGCCGCACCTGGCTCAGCAGCCCGGCCTGCCCCTCCGCCACCTCGCCGGGCGGTTGCGCCAGCGCCCGGAGCAGCCAGGCGAAATCCGCCGGGCGGCCGGGCGGCGCGCCAGCCGTGGGCTCGGGGCTGCCGCCACCGCTGAAATCCACCGCCAGCGAGCCATCCTCGCGCCGCAGCGCCCGCACGCTGGCCCCCTGCACCAACAGGCTGCGCGGCGCGATCCGTCCGCCCGCCAGCGCGCGCAGCGACAGCGACAGGTTCACCTGCGGCACCAGGGCCACGCGCCGGCCATCGGCAGCGTACACCGCCAGGTCGCTGGCGCGGATCTCCAGCGGCCGGTCGGCCCCGTGGCGAAACCCCTGCCACACCAGCGCCGCCTCGCCGATCTCCAGGCGCAGCGGCGCGATGTGGCGGTTGGCCTGCGCCGCCAGCTCCTCCGCCAGCCGCGGCAGCACCAGCGGTCCCTGGTCCAGCCGCCACGCCAGCGCCGCCAGCCCGACCACCGCCAGCAGCGCCAGCAACTGGGCGGCATGCAGCAGGCGGTGCAGCAACAACGCCGCCCGGCCGGCGGCTTGACCGATCACCCGGCGCATGGCCAGCCTGCGCGGTCATGCCCAATTCCGCACCATCGCCGCGTCCCGACCTGCCGCGTGTTGGCCCGCCGCGGCACTACGGCCCCGCCCTGCTCTCCGGCACCTGGCCCCAGCCCGCCGATGCCGATGCCGGCGCGCGGCTGGTGGAGCGTTTCGCCGAGCTTGGCCGCACCGAGGCGCGGCTGACCCGCGACCCCGCGGGGCAGGCGATGCTGGCCGCACTGGGCGGCAATTCGCCGTTCCTGGCCGATCTCGCCATCCGCGAATCCGCCGCCCTGCGCCGCGCCGTGCGCCACGGCCCGGCGGCGGTGGTGGCCGGCGCCATGGCCGGGCTGGCCCGCATCCGGCCCACCATCGGCCGCGCCGAGCTGGCCGCCCGGCTGCGCGCGGCCAAGCGCGCCGTGGCGCTGGCGGTGGCGCTGGCCGATATCGGCGGGCTCTGGCCGCTGGACCGGGTCACGGCCGCGCTGTCCGAGCTTGCCGAGGTCGCTCTTTCCCTGTCGGTCGCGCATCTGCTGCGCGCCGCCCACGATGCCGGGGAACTGCGCCTGCCGCGCCGCGCCGCGCCGGGCGAGGCCTGCGGCTTCACCGTGCTCGGCATGGGCAAGCTGGGCGCGCGCGAACTGAACTATTCCAGCGATGTCGACGTCATCCTGATCCATGACCCAGCCGCCGGAGTCTATCACGGCGACGCAGCGGTTGCATTCTACACCCGCATGGCACGCAATCTTGTCACCTTGATGGAGGCGCGCGACGCCGACGGCTACGTCTTCCGCACCGATCTGCGCCTGCGGCCGGACCCGGCGGCCACCCCGTCCTGCATCGCCCTGCCGGCGGCGATCGCGTACTATGAGAGCATGGGCCAGAACTGGGAGCGCGCGGCCATGCTGAAGGCGCGGCCGGTGGCCGGCGACCTCGCGCTTGGCCATGCCTTCCTCGACGAGATCCGCCCGTTCATCTGGCGCCGCCACCTGGATTTCGCCGCCGTGGCCGATATCCACGCCATGAAGCGGCGCATCGACGACCACAAGGGCTTCCGCGACAGCGCCGAGGCCGATCCGGTGGCCCGCGTGCTCGGCCACAACGTCAAGCTGGGCCAGGGCGGCATCCGCGAGGTGGAGTTCCTCGCCCAGTCGCTGCAACTGGTCTGGGGCGGGCGCGACCCGGGGTTGCGGGTGCTGCGCACGATCGAGGCGCTGCGCCTGCTGGTGCGGGCCGGCCACATCCCGCGCCGCACCGCCGGCGAGCTGGCCGCCGCCTATCGCTTCCTGCGCCGGGTCGAGCACCGGTTGCAGATGGTGCAGGACCGCCAGATCCATTCCCTGCCGGAACGGCCGGCCCAGCTGGATGCCTTCGCGGTGTTCATGGGCTATCCCGATGCCGCCGCCTTTGCCGAGGCGCTGCTGCGCCACATGGCCCGCGTGCGCACCGCCTATGGCGCGGTGTTCGAGGAGATCCCCGAGCTGGCGCCCGCCGGGCTGGTGCTGGATTTCCGCGGCGTCGGCGCGCCGCCGGCCGAGACGGTGGCCAGCCTGGCCGGGCTGGGCTTTCGCGAGACCGATCGCATCGTCGCCGCGGTGCGTGCCTGGAAGGCCGGGCGGGCGCGCGCGCTGCGCTCGCCGCGCTCGCAGGAGCTGATGGACCAGGTGCTGCCCGGGCTGCTCGCCGCCCTGGCCCGCCAGGCCCAGCCGGATATCGCGTTCGCGCGCTGGGACAGCTTCGTCGCCCGGCTGCCGGCCGGGGTGCAGCTGCTGTCGCTGTTCCAGCGCAACCCGGCGCTGCTGGACCGCGTGGCCGGGGTGCTGGGTGCCGCCCCGGTGCTGGCCGACTATCTGGCGCGCACGCCGGCCGCGCTCGAAGGCCTGCTCGATCCCGCCGAGCATGACGACTACGCCCGGCTGCTGCGCATGCGGCTGGGCGATGCGCGGGTGCTGGAGGACGCCATCTCGATCATCCGCGCCACGGTGCGCGAGGAGGAGTTCGCGCTGGCGCTGGCCACCATGGAGGGGCGGCTGGATGCCGATGCCGCCGGGCTGCTGCGCAGCGCCCTGGCCGAGGCGGCGCTGGCCGCCCTGTTGCCGCTGGTGCTGGACGATTTCGCGATCCGCTTCGGCCGGGTGCGCGGCGGGGGGATGGCGCTGGTGATCCTGGGCAAGGCCGGCGGGCGGGAGATGATGGCCGGCTCGGACCTGGACATGATGCTGGTGTACGACCACCCCGAGGGGGTGACGCAGAGCACGGCGCGCCCGCCGGCCCGCGCGCTGGCGGCCAGCCAGTGGTTCATCCGCGCCGTGCACGCCTACATCGCCGCCGTCACCGCGCCGGATGCCGAGGGGCCGATGTATGCCGTGGACATGCGGCTGCGCCCGTCGGGCAACAAGGGGCCGGTGGCCGTCTCGCTGGCGGCCTTCGAGCGCTATCACGGCGCGGCCGGGGCGGGCGAGGGCGGCGCCTGGACCTGGGAGCGCATGGCGCTGACCCGCGCGCGGGTGATTGCCGGGCCGTCGAAGCTGCGCGGGCGGGTGCAGGCGGCGATTGCCGCGGCGATCGCCGGCGCCGGCGAGCCGGCCCGCATCCGCGCCGATGCCGCCGCCATGCGCGCCCGGCTGCTGCGCGACCTGCCGCCCGGCGGGCCGTGGGACGTGAAGCTGCGGCCGGGCGGGCAGATCGAGGTGGAGTTCATCGCCCAGGTGCTGCAACTGGTCCATGCCGATGCGCTGCCGGCCGTGCCGACCACCCGCATCGCGCTGGCCCGGTTGCGCGATGCCGGGAAGCTGCCGGCGGAGGATGCCGCGCTGCTGATCCGTGCCGACCGGATCTGGCGCACGGTCCAGGGGATGCTGCGCATCACCTATGGCCGCCAGCCGGCGGAGAAGCTGTCCGAGGCCGCGGCCGCCGCCCTGATCCGTGCCGCGGCCGCGGCCGGCGCGCCGTCGGTTGACGTGGCGCAATTGCACGCCACCTTGGCGGAACTGGCGCAACAGGTGCGCGCGGAGTTCACGCGCCACGTTGGAGAGAGCGAAGCATGAGCGTCTCGGACGGCGACAAGGCCCCCGACTTCAGCATGGCCGCCAGCTTCGGGCGGACCGTCAGCCTGGCGGGCCAGAGGGGCAAGCCGTTCGTGCTGTATTTCTATCCCAAGGCGGATACGCCGGGCTGCACCAGGGAGGCCTGTGCGTTCGAGGAATCGCTGCCGCGGTTCGGGGATATCGCGGTGATCGGCGTGTCGCCCGATGCGATGGCGCCGATCGAGAAATTCGCCAAGAAGCACAACCTGACCTTTCCGCTGGCCGCCGACCCCGACCATGACGTGGCGACCGCCTATGGCGTGTGGGTGGAGAAATCGATGTATGGCCGCACCTATATGGGCATCGAACGCTCGACCTTCCTGATCGATGCCAAGGGCCGCATCGCCCGCGCCTGGCGCAAGGTCAAGGTGGACGGCCATGCCGCCGAGGTGATGGCCGCGGCCGCGGCGCTGACATAGCCTAGGCCCGGCCGAGGAAGGCCAGCAGCGCCGCCGCCACCGCCGCGGGCTGTTCCTGTTGCACCCAGTGGCCGGCGCCGTCGATCAGCACGGGCGGGCCCATGTTGGTGAAGGCGTGCTGCCGCATGCGGGCGAGGGCGCCGGGGGATTGCTGGATGCCCCAGTCGTGGCGGCCGGCGAGGAACAGGGCCGGGATGTCGATGGTGCGGCCGGCGAAGAGCTGCTGTTCGGCGAGCAGGTGTGGCGCGAAGCGGCAGCGGTACCAGTTCAGCCCGCCCTGGAAGCCGGTGCGGGCGAATTCTTCCACGTAGACCGCGAGTTCGGGTTCGGTGAGCCAGCGGCAGGCGGCGATCTGGTCGGCGCTGGGCATCTCGGCGGCGACGGTGGCGGCCATGTCGGCGGCCAGGTCCATGACGTAATAGGTCGGCAGTTTGGCCAGTTCCCCGGCGGTCCAGCCGGCGAGGGGGATGGGGGTGTTGCCCGGCCAGTCGGCGGATTTGTGGTGGTAGTAGGCGCGCAGGAAGGCCGGCAGGCCCTGGGCGGCGCCGGTCATGTCGGCGTTGGCGGAGCGGGTGGCGTAATAGCGCTGGTAGTGCTTTCGCGGGCGCGGCAGGGCGGCGAGGGCGGAGTCGATGTCCGGTGCCGGCGGGGCCGGCAGGGCCGGGGGGCCGGTGAAGGGGGCGCTCATCAGCACGACCGCGCGGTGGAAATCCGGGCGGAGCAGGGCGCTCCAGGCCGCGACGGAGGCGCCGAAATCATGGCCGACGACGCAGGCGACGCTGTCATGGCCGAGGGCGCGGACCAGGCCGAAGGCGTCGCGCGCGAGGTTGGCCATGCGATAGGGGGCGAGGTCGGCGTCATAGTCGGCGAGCCACCCGGTGGTGCGGCCGTAGCCGCGCTGGTCCGGGGCGACGACGTGATAGCCGGCGCGGGCGAGGGCGGGCAGGACGGCGCGCCAGGACCAGGCGAGTTCGGGGAAGCCGTGCAGGAGCAGGAGCAGGGGGGCGTCGGGACTGCCGGCCTCCAGGATGTGCATGTCCAGGCCGTTGATGCCGGGCAGGATGCGCGACCGCACGTCCGGGTGCAGCAAGGCTGCGGGAAGCGGGGTCATGCCCGCACCACGCGGACGACGGCGATCATCATGTGCAGCCCGGCCATGCAGAGCGACAGCGGCAGGCGCATCGACAGCCACCATGGCGGCGCCACGAAGCGGCGGGCCAGTTCGCGGTCCACCCAGAGGGCGGCCAGGAACAGGCCGGAGAGCACGGCGACGGCCAGCGGGGTGAGCGCGAACACGACCCCCCAGGCGGCCAGGGAGGGCAGCACCGCGAGGCCGAGCCACCAGGCGAGGTCGCGGGGGTGGCCGCGGGCGGCGGCGAGGCCCCACCAGGCGCCGCCGAGGAAGCTCAGGATCACCGCGCCGTAGGTGGCGGCGGCGCGGAAGGCGATGTCCTGTTCCGGGCGGCGGGCCAGCAGCAGCACGCCGAGGGCCGCCAGGGTGGGGAGCAACCCGGCGGCGCCGAGCAGGAGGGCGGCACGCGGCGGGAGCTTGGCGCTTGCGATCATGGCGCAGCCTAGCCCAGGGGGCGTGGCGGCGGGAGGTGGATAAATATTCCGATATCGTAACATTCATGGCGCGCCTGCGCGACCCGCGAGGGGGGATTTTCGGCGGATCGGCGGGGGGATCGGCGGGGGGATCGGCGGGGGGATCGGTGGTGGCGCGCGGGCGGGATGGCGGTGTGGGCGGGCAAGGGGGGTGGGTGGACAAGGGGAGGCGGGTGGACAAGGGGAGGCGGGGCGGATGAGGGGATGGCGTGCGCGGGGCGAGGGCATGGCGGCGCGGCGCGCGGGGGTGCCGGCGCGGGCCGCGTCCTGTCCGGGGTTCGGCGCAGTGTCGTGGGAGGTGGGCGGGCAGCACCGATGGGGCGCGCGGCGGGACGGGCGCGATTGGTGGCGGGGCGCCGGCGGGCGCGGGGCGCGCAGCGGCGCGGCCCGGTGCGGGAGCGCCGGGAGGTCGCCGGATTGCCAGAGCAGGAGGAGTTGCTCCAGCCGGCCGAACAGGCGGTCGAGGCAGGCGAGGATGAGGGCGTGCAGGGTGGCGGGCAGCCAGAAGGGCGCGTCCGCGGCCGCGAAGGCGCTGCGGAGCGTGGCGAGTTGCGCGGCCGGAAGGGGTGCGAGGGGATCCATTTGCCGGTATTCTAACTAACTGACAGTGGCGGTGCAAGGAAATTTTTCTCCGAAATTTTCGGCATTCGCGTGCGCCTGGCGTATCGGACACCGATCCGGCGCGGGTTGTGATGGTGCGCGCCATGGGTCACGTTCTTGGTGGTGGCCGGGCCTGGCGGTGGCCGGGCGTGGCGGTTTCGTGTGGTTCGGGCCGGCTGACGAACCATCACCATATCCACTGCATGAAACCGGGTTGGGAGATGACGATGGTGGGCACGCGCACGGAGCATGACAGCATGGGGCCGGTGGAGGTTCCGGCCGATCGCTATTGGGGCGCGCAGACGCAGCGCAGCCTGGAGAATTTCCGCATTGGCGGGGAGCGCATGCCGCTGCCGCTGATCCATGCCTTCGGCCTGCAGAAGGCCGCGGCGGCGCAGGCGAACATCGCGCTTGGCGAGCTGGACGCGACGGTGGGCGCGGCGATCGTGGCGGCGGCGCTGGAGGTGGCGGACGGCAAGCTCGATGACCATTTTCCGCTGGTGATCTGGCAGACCGGGTCCGGCACCCAGACCAACATGAATGCCAACGAGGTGATCGCGAACCGTGCCAGCGCGGCGCTGGGCACGGCGCTGGGCGGCAAGCGGGCGGTTCATCCGAACGATCACGTCAATCGCGGCCAGTCGTCCAACGACAGTTTTCCGACCGCGATGCATATCGCCGCGGTGCGCGAGATCACCGGGCTGCTGCTGCCCGCGCTGGGGACGCTGCATGGCGCGCTGGAGGAGAAGGCGCGGGCCTTCGCGGGGATCATCAAGGTTGGCCGCACGCATCTGCAGGACGCGACGCCGATCACGCTGGGCCAGGAATTCGGCGCCTGGGCCACGCAGGTGGCGCTGGGCAGGGCGCGGGTGGAGGCGAGCCTGGGTGACCTCCTCAAGCTGGCGCAGGGCGGAACCGCGGTGGGCACCGGGCTGAATACCAAGGTGGGCTTCGATGCGGCCTTCGCGAAGGCGGTGTCGGCGCTGACCGGGCTGGCTTTCGTGCCGGCCGCCGACAAGTTCGAGGCGCTGGCGTCGCACGACGCCATTGTCGCGGCCTCCGGCGCGCTGAACGCCCTGGCGGCGGGGCTGATGAAGATCGGCAACGACGTGCGGCTGCTGGGCTCCGGCCCGCGATGCGGGCTGGCGGAGCTGAGGCTGCCGGAGAACGAGCCGGGCTCGTCGATCATGCCGGGCAAGGTGAACCCGACCCAGGCCGAGGCGCTGACGCAGGTGGCGGCGCAGGTGATGGGCAATCACGTGGCCATTACTGTCGCCGGCAGCCATGGGCAG
>JADLHF010000108.1 GCA_020848935.1 Acetobacteraceae bacterium | reverse complement strand
GCCAACCTGATCAGCATCGTCAAGGGCGCACCGCATCCCAACGCGGCCAAGCTGTTCGTGGAATACGTGCTGTCCGAGGAGGGGCAGAAGGAGGTCGCCAAGGCGCTGTACCTGCCCGCCCATCCCGATGTTCCCGCGCTGGAAGCCGAGCTGAAACCCGAGGCCGGGCATTTCAAGGCGCGCGTGGTAACGCCGGATATGATGCGTGCCGGCATGGATGGCTGGATCGCGCTGTACCAGAGCATGTTCAGGTGAGCGAAGCCCCGGCCGCCACGCGCGGCTGGAGCAGTTCCACCTTGTTCGGCGCGCGGCCTGTCACGTCGCTGGTGGTGGGCGGCCTGCTCGCCGTGCTGATGCTGCCGCCGCTGCTGATGCTGGTCCAGGGCAGCCTGGTGGAGACCGACGCCACCGGGCGGGCGACGGCCTGGACGCTGGCGCATTTCCGTACCCTGTTCAGCGCCCCGGCGCTGGCCGAAACGCTGTGGAACAGCCTGGTGTTCAGCGCCGGCAGCACGGTGCTGTCGCTGCTGGTCGGCGGGGTGCTGGCCTGGCTGGTCGAGCGCACCAATGCGCCGTTGCGGTTCCTGGCGACCATCTCGACCATCATCTCGATGGGCACGCCGTATATCCTGCATGTCGTGGCCTGGCTGTTCCTGCTCGGGCCGGTCGGGCCGGTCAATGATGCCTGGAAGGCGGCGGGCGGCAGCGGCAAGCTGATCGAGGTGCAGTCGATGTGGGGCATGATCCTGATCGAGGGCTTCCTGTGGTCGCCGCTGGTGTTCCTGTTGCTGGGGGCCACGTTCCGCGCGGCCAATGCGGACATGGAGGAGGCGGCGCGGACCAGTGGGGCCGGGGTGCTCGCCACCGTCTGGCGCATCTCGATCCGGCTGGCCATGCCGGCGATCCTGGCGCTGGCGCTGTTCGTGTTCATCCGCGCGATCGGCGCCTTCGAGGTGCCGGCGCTGGTGGGCATCCCCGCCCGGCTCTACGTGCTGACCACGGCGGTGTACGAGAGCATGATAACGATGCCGCCCGATCTCGGCTATGCCTCGGCCTTTGCCGTGGTGATGGTGGCGATCGTTGCCGTGCTGCTGTACTTCTATGGCCGTCTCTCGGCCAATGCCGAGCGCTACCATTCCGTGACCGGCAAGGGCTACCGGCCGCGGCCGTTCGACCTCGGCGCCTGGCGCTGGCTGGCGGGCGGGCTGATCCTGCTGAACTTCGCCGTGGTGCTGCTGGCGCCGATGCTGGCGCTGGTGTGGATGGCGCTGCAAAGCTTTCCGCGCGGGTTCAGCATGGCCGGGCTGAAGACGTTGACGTGGTCCAACTTCACCGCCGTGATCGAGGCGCCGAACTACCTGGAGCTTGCGATCAACTCGCTGATGGTGGCCGCCGGGGCCGCGACGGCGATCATGCTGCTGGCGGCCTTTGCCGGGTGGATCGCGGCGCGGCGGGGGCCGGGCGGGCGGATGATTGATCAATTGGCCACCCTGTCCCTGGTGTTTCCCGGCATCGTGCTGGGGGTCGCGGTGATGGAGGTGTATCTGCGGGTGCCGCTGCCGATCTATGGCACGCTGTGGATCATCCTGATCGCCTATGTCATCCGGTTCATGCCGTTCGGGATGCGATACGTCTATTCCGGCGTGCTGCAACTGCATCGCGAGCTGGAGGAGGCGGCGAGCGTGGCCGGGGCCGGGTACCTGACCATCCTGCGCCGCATTGTCGCCCCGCTGCTGACGCCGGCGATGGTGGCGGGGTGGCTGTTCATCTTCCTGATCGCCAACAAGGAACTGGCCATCGCCATCCTGCTGGCCAGCCCGGGCTCGCAGGTGGCCGCCGTGGCGGTGTTCGACCTGTGGGTGAACGGCCAGGGCGGCGAGCTGGCGGCGTTCGGGCTGTTGTGGACGGTGCTGATGACCGGGGTGGCCGTGCTGTTCTTCGTGCAGTCCCGCCGCGGGCGGACCGATATCTGGGGCAATTGATGCTGACCGTCACCGGGCTCACCCGCATCTTCGCCAACCGCTATGACGCCATTGCCGGCGGGGTGCGCGATGCCGCGTTCACCCTGGCGCCGGGGGCATTCTTCACCCTGCTGGGCCCGTCGGGCTGCGGCAAGACGACGACCCTGCGCTGCCTCGCCGGGCTGGAGCGGCCGGATGGCGGGCGGATCGAGCTTGACGGGCAGGTGATCTTCGATGCCGCGAGCGGCGTGGTGGTGCCGGTGCATCGGCGCGGCATCGGCATGGTGTTCCAGTCCTATGCCATCTGGCCGCACATGACGGTGTTCGAGAATGTCGCCTTTCCGCTGCGTGTGGCCCGCGAGCGGGTGGCGCGCGAGGCGCTTGCGGCCAAGGTGGAGCGGGCGCTGGCCACCGTGGGGCTGGCCGGGTACGGGGAGCGGCCGGCGACGCGGCTGTCCGGCGGGCAGCAGCAGCGGGTGGCGCTGGCGCGGGCGATCGTGCACGCGCCGAAGCTGCTGCTGCTGGACGAGCCGCTGTCCAACCTGGATGCCGCCCTGCGCGAGGAGATGCGCGACGAGCTGCGCCGGTTGCAGCAGGAGATCGGGGTGACCACCGTCTATGTCACCCATGACCAGTCCGAGGCGCTGGCGATGTCGGACCTGGTGGCGGTGATGGACCGGGGGCGGATCGTCCAGCTTGATGCGCCGCGGGCGATCTATTTCACCCCGGCCAGCGAGTTCGTTGCCCGCTTCATCGGGGCGGCCAACATGCTGCGGGGCACCGCAGCGGCCGCGGTGGCCGCCGGGGCGATCGGGGCCGTGCAACTGGCGGGGGGCGGGCGGATCGCGGCGCACTTCGCCGCCGGGGCCGCCGCCGGGGCGGCGGTGCAGGTGGCGGTGCGGCCCGAGAGCATCACACTCGCAGCCGCCGACGGTGCTGGCCCGGCGGGTGGCAACGCCCTGCCGGCGGTGCTGCGGGCGGTGAGCTTCCTGGGCGCCACGGTGCGGTGCGACGCGGATGCGGCCGGGCGGATGGTGCGGGTGGCGGCGCCGGCCGGGCCGGTGCCGGCGGTCGGGGCGGCGGTGAGCCTGCATTTCGCGGCGCAATCGGCGATCGCGCTGGCGACCTGATCCGCCGCACGGGAGCGGCGCGGATGGCGCGCTCGCGGCCTGGGGCAGCGCAGGGGTGACGTCGGTTTCCAGGGTGCAGGACATTCGCGTTCGTGTTCGTTTCCAGCAGAAATATTTGTATATTGCGACATCGTAACGTTTCAGGCGCGCCGATGCGGCCCGGCAACGGGGGGTTTCGAAGGGGATTGCACGCGGCTTGGGCGCAGGCGGGGCGCGGGCGGGGTGTGGCGGGGCGGCGCGGGGGGCGGATTGCGGCATGACGGATTGCGGCGGGCGGGGCGCGCGCCGGGGCATTGCGGGGCTGGTGGCAAGGATGATGGCGGGATTGGGGGATTCGGCCACGGCGCGCCGGACGGCCCTGCGGTGGCGGGGGCGCGCGGGGGCGGCGCGGGTGGGACGCAAAGAGAGCGGGCGCGGAGAGAGCGGGCGCGGTGCGGGGGGGCGGGGTTGGGGGAGCTGGCCGGCGTGCCAGAGCTGGATCATCTGTTCGAGGCGGGTGAACAGGCGGGTGAGGATGGTGATGATCAGGGTGTGCAAGGCGGCGGGCAGCAGGCCGGGGGCTTCGCTCGCCGCGGTTGCGGTGCGGAGGGTGGCGATCGCCTGGGCCAGGGGGGGTGAGGTTGCTAACACGGGTGTGTTATAACTAACCGTTAGCCTCGGTGCAAGGGGATTTTTTGGGGGGTGGGGGGGGAGCGTGTCCGAGGCGGGCCGCGGGATACAGAAATAATCCCTTGGTATTTTTGTGCTTTTTGTGTGGCTACCCCTCACCCCGGCCCTCTCCCCCAAGGGGAGAGGGAGGAGGAGTGAAGTTTTTTTGCTTCTTTTTGTTCACAAAAAGAAGAGTCTTGCTTCACTCGCTGCCGATGGCCTTTTCTGCCTGGAGCTGTTCGATTTCGGCGGTGCTGTAGCCGAGTTCGGCGAGGATTTCGGTGGTGTGCTGGCCGAGGCGGGGGGGCATGCGGGTGATGGCGGCGGGGGTTTCGGAGAAGCGGGTGGCGGGGCGGGCCTGGCGGATGCGGCCTTCGGAGGGGTGGTCGAGTTCGGGGAACATGCCGACCGCCTTGAGGTGGGGTTGTTCGGCGATTTCGCCGAGTTTGGCGAAGGCGGTGTGGGGGACGTCGATGCGCAGGAGGAGTTCCTCCCATTCCGCGGTGGTTCGGGTGGGGGCGATTTCGCGCATGCGGTCGTAGATGGCGTCGATGTTGCGGGCGCGGGCGACGGGGTCGCGGACGGCGAACTGCTCGATGCATTCGGGGTGGCCGACTTCGGTGAAGAAGGTGCACCAGTTATCGGCGGAGTAGGGCAGCATGGTGAGCCAGCCGTCCTTGGTGCGGACGGGTTTGCGGGCTTTCATGCGCTGGTAGCCGGTGGGGCCGATGGGGGGGACGAAGGCGTAGCCGCCGAACATTTCGATGCTGTTGAAGGCGGCCAGGGTTTCCAGCATCGGGACTTCGACCATCTGGCCCTGGCCCGTGCGTTCGCGGTGCAGCAGCGCGGCGGTGACGGCGGCGGTGAGCGCCATGCCGCAGATCTTGTCGCCGATCAGGGAGGGGACGAAGGCGGGTTCGTCGTCGGTGCCCATGGCCGAGGCGAAGCCGGAGGCGGCCTGGATCACTTCGTCGAAGGCGGGGCGGGCGGCCCAGGGGCCGTCCTGGCCGAAGCCGGTGGCCACCGCATAGACCAGTTTCGGATTGAGGTCGCGGCAGGTGTCGTAGCCGAAGCCGAGGCGGGCGAGGCCGGCGGGGCGGATGTTGCTGACCAGGGCATCGACGGTGGGGATGAGGCGGCGCAGGACGGATTTTCCCGAGTCGTGCTTCAGGTCCAGCGCGATGCTGCGCTTGTTGCGGTTGGCGGCCATGAACTGGCCGGACATGCCGCGGTTGCGGAAGGTGCCGGAGTTGCGCCAGGTATCGCCGGCGAGGCTTTCGACCTTGATGATTTCGGCGCCCCAGTCGCCGAGGGTTTGCGCGCCGACGGGGCCGAACAGCACGGTGGTGAGGTCGAGGATGCGGAGCCCCGCGAGCGGGCCGGTGGCGGGTTGCATCGTGCTACGACTCCGTGCGGATGGCTGCCATGGCGCCGGCATAGGCGCGGTGGAGCACCTCGCTGTCGCTGGAGAAGGCGATGATCTGCACCCCGGCGGCGCGCCATTGGCGTGACTGTTCGACGGTGGCGCAGAGCATGGCGGTGGCCTTGTTGTGGCGGCGGGCGGCGGCGAGGACGAGGTCGCGCTTTTCGTCCAGGATGCGCTCTTGGTCGGGCGTGCCGGTGATGCCGAGGTCCTGGGAGAGGTCGGCGGGGCCGAGGGTGAGGGCGTCGATGCCGTCCATCGCCGCGATGGCGTCGAGGTCGGCGAAGGCGGCGGCGGTTTCCAGCATGACGGTGACGAAGACCTGCTGGTCGGCGAAGGCGCGGCGCTGTTCGACGGTGGCGCAGAGGTCGTAGTCGGTGCCGGGGCTGTGGCCGGCATTGCCGCGCAGGCCGCGCGGGGCGTAGCGCGCGGCGGCGGCGATCTCGGCGGCGTGGGCGGCGCTTTCCACCTGCGGGCAGTGCAGGTTCCAGACGCCGACATCGAGCAGGCGGGTGATCCATTCGCGGTTGGCGCGCGGCGGGCGGACGACGAGGGGGAAATCGAGCGCGCGGGCGAGTGCGGCCATGTCGGCCACGGTTTCGATCGAGGTGCCGGTGTGCTCCATGTCGAGGCGGGCGAAATCGAGCCCGGCGGCCTGGAGCAGGGTGAGCACGGCGGGGGTGCGGATCATGTTGACCCAGGTGCCGAGCTGGACCTCGCCGCGGGCGATGCCGGCGCGTAGGCGGTTGGCGCGCATGGTTCCCTCCGGGATGGCGTGGGGCGGGAGCGTAGAGCAGGGCGGGGGCGGGGGAAACGGGGGAGGGGCGGGTCCCGAAGGACGGGTATTGAAGTTTTTTGGTTCTTTTTTTCAAAAAAGAACATCTTCCTTGCGCTTATGCCCCGACCGGGCGCGGCCGGCCGCGGGTGGCAGGTTGACCTGGGTCAAGGACAGGTCGTGGCGGCGCGGCCATGGTTTAGGCGGCGGTTGCCGTTTGGCCCCGCTGGGACAGGGGAGTTGGTTCCATGGTTCGCAATGTCGGCGGCATCGACCGCATCCTGCGCATTGTTGTCGGGCTGGTGCTGCTCGGGCTGACGTATTTCGGTGTGATCGGCTGGTGGGGTCTGGTGGGGATTGTGCCGCTGGGCACCGCGCTGATGGGGTTCTGCCCGCTGTATCGGCTGTTCGGCGCCAGCACCTGTCCCGCGGGCGGCAAGCGCGCCTGAGCACGCGGGCGGCAAGCGCGCCTGAGCACGCGCGCGGCAAGCGCGCCTGAGCAGTCCCGCGGCGTTATTCCGGCGTGGCTTGGGTGGCGATGGTGGCGCCGTCCGGTGCGCGGTGGAGCTTGCCCTTGGCTTCCAGGGCCGCCAGGGCGCGCGACAGGGTTTCGGGGGTCATGCCCAGGCGGGCGGCGATGGCGGTGCGGGGTTCGCCCAGCACCACGTGGGTGGCGCCCTGCTCCTCGGCGAGGCGGCGGGCGATGAAGCGGGCGACGCGCTGTTCGGCGCTGCGCAGTTTCAGGTCCACCACCTGTTCGGCCATCAGGCGCCAGTGGCGCGACAGCAATTCGTTCATCGCATGCGCCAGCGGCAGGGAGCGCGCGGTGGCATCGCGCACCAGCCTGGCGGGGACCATCAGCATTCGCACCTCGGTCAGCGCGACGGCTGAGGCGAGGTAGGGCAGGGACAGCAGTACCGCCGGGGCGAGCAGGATTTCGCCGGGGCCGAGCAGCTCGATCATGGTTTTGGCGCCGGTCTCGACCTCGGCCTGGAGGCCCAGGCGGCCTTCGAGCACCATGTGGAGGAATTGCGGCTCTTCGCCCAGTTCGAACAGGATGGCGCCGCGCGGCAGGAGCTGGATGAAGCTGGCGGCCAGCAGTTCGGCCATCGCCGCCGGGCCGGCGGCCTGGAAGAAGGGCGAGCGCTCGATCAAGGCGGCATGGCGATTGGTTGGGTGTTGCATGCGATTCCCGGTCGTTGCCTCGGCAGAGGTGGCGGGGGCGGAATTTTGATTGATCTCCTTGTTCCCCCTGATATAAATCAAGACAAATATTGCGGCATTTGGTGCTACGGCAAATTTAGCAGCCGATGCGCCGCCGCCATTGATCTGGATCAAGTCCCGATTGCCCCCTTGCGGGCCAATGGGCCGGCAATCGAGTGATGCGGAGCAACCCATGCAATCGACCGTACCGGCGCCGGCACCAGCAGACCAGGGGCGCGCGCTATGGCTTTCCACCATCGCCTTCACTGTGTGCTTCGCCGCCTGGACGATCTTTTCGATCCTGGGGGTGCAGATCCAGCGGGACCTGAACCTGAGCGAGGCGCAGTTCGGCCTGCTGGTGGGCACGCCGATCCTGACCGGCAGCCTGGTGCGGCTGGTGCTGGGGGTGTGGACCGACCAGTTCGGCGGCCGCATCGTCTATACGCTGGTGATGCTGATCGCCGCGGCGGCGACCTGGATGCTGTCCTATGCCTATGACTACACGACCTTCCTGATTGCGGCGCTGGGCATCGGCATGGCCGGCGGGTCGTTCGCGGTGGGCATCGCCTATGTCTCCAAGTGGTATCCCAAGGAGAAGCAGGGCACCGCGCTGGGCATCTTCGGCGCCGGCAATGTGGGGGCCGCGGTGACCAAGTTCCTGGCGCCGCTGGTGATGATCGCGCTGGGCTGGCAGGCGGTGGCGCAGATCTGGGCCGCGGCGCTGGCGGTGACGGCGGTGGTCTTCTTCCTGATGACCAAGGACGATCCCGACCTGGTGGCGCGGCGGGCGCGCGGGGTGAAGCCGGAGAGTTTCGCCTCGATGATGGCGCCGCTGAAGAACGTGCAGGTCTGGCGCTTCAGCCTGTACTACTTCTTCGCCTTCGGCGCGTTCGTGGCGCTGGCGCTGTGGCTGCCGCGCTACGTGATCGACACCTACGGCTTCGGCATTGCCGCGGCGGGCATGATCGGCGCGGCCTATTCGGTGCCGGCCAGCGTGTTCCGCGCCTATGGCGGGTTCCTGTCGGACCGCTACGGCGCGCGGCGGGTGATGTACTGGATGCTGGGCGTGTCGGTGGTGGTGACCTTCATCCTGTCGTATCCGCCGACCGAGTATGTGATCCAGGGCATTCGCGGGCCGATCAGCTTCCACGCCGAGACCGGGGTGGTGACGTTCATCGTGCTGGTGTTCGTGCTGGGCTTCTTCATGAGCCTGGGCAAGGCGGCGGTGTACAAGCACATCCCGGTCTATTACCCGAACCATGTCGGCTCCGTCGGCGGGATTGTCGGGCTGATCGGCGGGCTGGGCGGGTTCGTGCTGCCGATCGCCTTCGGGCTGATGAACGACCTGACCGGGATCAGCCAGTCCTGCTTCATGCTGCTGTTCATCATCAGCGTGGTGGCGCTGGTGTGGATGCATGTCTCGATCCTGAGCATGGAGCGCGAGGCGACGGCGCCGGCCCTGGCGAGACTGCCGGAGCTGCCGGAGATGGGGCCGATCCACCAGCCGCAGCATGAGGGCGTGCTGGGCCCGCATGGCATTGCCGACTGGCGGCCGGAGGATGCCGATTTCTGGGCGCAGAAGGGCCGCGCGATCGCCCGGCGCAATCTGTGGGTTTCCATCCCGTGCCTGTTGCTGGCCTTCGCGGTGTGGATGGTGTGGTCGGTGGTGGTGGCGAAGCTTCCCGCCGTGGGCTTCACGTTCGACACCGGGCAGCTGTTCTGGCTGGCCGCCCTGCCGGGGCTGTCGGGGGCCACGCTGCGGGTGTTCTACGCCTTCATGCCGCCGATCTTCGGCGGGCGGCTGTGGACCACGCTGTCCACCTGGTCGCTGATCATCCCGGCGCTGGGGATCGGCTTTGCGGTGCAGAGTCCGCAGACGCCGTACTTCATCTTCCTGCTGCTCGCGCTGCTATGCGGCCTGGGCGGTGGCAACTTCGCCTCCTCGATGGCCAACATCACGTTCTTCTTCCCCAAGCGGGAGAAGGGCCACGCGCTGGCGCTGAATGCCGGGCTGGGCAATCTGGGGGTCAGCGTGGTGCAGTTCGTGGTGCCGCTGGTGATCACCGCCGGGGTGTTCGGCGCGCTCGGCGGCGAGCCGGCGAGCGTGGGCGGCACGCAGAAGCTGTGGCTGCAGAATGCCGGCTTCATCTGGGTGCCGTTCATCGCCGCGGCGGCGTTCGCCGCGTGGTTCCGCATGGACGACATCGCCAGCATGAAGGCGTCCTTCGCCGACCAGTCGGTGATCTTCCAGCGCAAGCACAACTGGATCATGTGCTGGCTGTACACCGGCACGTTCGGATCGTTCATCGGCTACTCCGCCGGCTTCCCGCTGCTGGCGCGCACCCAGTTCCCGGCGGTGGATGCGCTGCAGCTGGCGTTCCTGGGGCCGCTGGTGGGCGCGGTGTCGCGCTCGCTGACCGGCTGGGTGTCGGATCGCTGGGGCGGCGGGCGGGTCACGCTGTGGGTGTTCGTGGCGATGGCGATCGGCGTCTATGGCGTGATCTACTTCATCGACACCAAGAATTTCGCCGGCTTCTTCGCCAGCTTCCTGTTCCTGTTCTTCGCCACCGGCGTGGGCAATGCCTCCACCTTCCAGATGATCCCCGCGATCATGGGCCGCGACATGGCGCGGCTGATGCCGGCGGCCACGGTGGAGGTGCGCCGGGTGCAGGCGGACAAGGAGAGTGCGGCGATCATCGGCTTCACCTCGGCGATCGCCGCCTATGGCGCCTTCTTCATCCCGAAGAGCTACGGCACCTCGATTGCCATGACCGGCGGGCCGCAGGCCGCGCTGTGGGGCTTCCTGGTGTTCTACCTGACCTGTATCGTCATCACCTGGGCCGTCTATACACGCCGCGGCGGGCTGCTGCACGACGTCGAAACCCGCCGGCCGGCTGCCGTCTGAACGCAAGGATCACAATCCGATGAGCCATTTCCTCGACCGCCTGACCTATTTCCGCAAATACGCCGGCACCTTCGCCAACGGCCACGGCGAAACCACCACCGAGAGCCGTGCCTGGGAGGACGCGTACCGCGCGCGCTGGGCGCACGACAAGATCGTGCGCTCCACCCATGGCGCCAACTGCACCGGCTCGTGCTCGTGGAAGATCTACGTCAAGGGCGGGATCGTCACCTGGGAGACGCAGCAGACCGACTATCCGCGCACCCGGCCCGGCCTGCCGAACCATGAGCCGCGCGGCTGCTCGCGCGGGGCGTCGTATTCCTGGTACCTCTACAGCGCCAACCGGGTGAAATACCCGATGATCCGCAAGCGCCTGCTGCGGCTGTGGCGCGAGGCCAAGGCGGTGCATGGCGACCCCGTGCTGGCCTGGCGGGCGATCCAGGAGGACCCGGAGAAGCGGCACGAATACATGACCGTGCGCGGCCATGGCGGCTTCGTGCGCGCCGGCTGGGACGAGGCGGAGGAGATCATCGCGGCGGCCAACATCCATACCGCCAAGAAATGGGGACCGGACCGGGTGATCGGCTTCTCGCCGATCCCCGCGATGAGCATGGTGAGCTACGCCGCCGGCAGCCGCTATTTGTCGCTGATCGGCGGCGTGTGCATGAGCTTCTACGACTGGTACTGCGACCTGCCTCCGTCCAGCCCGCAGACCTGGGGCGAGCAGACCGACGTGCCCGAGAGTGCCGACTGGTACAATGCCGGCTTCATCATGATGTGGGGCAGCAACGTGCCGCAGACGCGCACGCCGGATGCCCATTTCATGACCGAGGCGCGCTATCGCGGCGCCAAGGTGGTGACGGTGACGCCGGATTATTCCGAGGCGTCGAAGTTCGCCGACATGTGGCTGCATCCGAAGCAGGGCACCGATGCCGCGCTGTCGCTGGCGATGGGCCACGTGATCCTGAGCGAGTGGCACGCGCGGGGGAAGGGCGAGTACTTCCTCGACTACCTGCGCCGCTATTCCGATACGCCGATGCTGGTGAAGCTGACCGAGCGCGACGGCAAGCTGGTGGCCGACCGGCAGCTGCGTGCCAGCGACCTGGCCGATGATGCCGGCCAGGCCAACAACCCCGAGTGGAAGACGGTGGCGATCGACGATGCCACCGGCGCGCCCTATGTGCCGACCGGCTCGGTGGGCTTCCGCTGGGGCGAGCAGGGCAAGTGGAACCTGGAGGGCCGCGACGCGAGCACCGGGGCCGAGATCACGCCGCGCCTGTCGCTGGCCGGCGGGGCGATGGCGGAGGTGACGTTCCCGTATTTCGGCGATGGCGGGGTGGCGTTCTTCAATCCGACCAAGCTGGGCAATACCGTCACCCGCGCGGTGCCGAGCATGACGCTGACGCTGAAGGACGGCAGCACGGCGCAGGTGGCGACGGTGTACGACCTGATGCTGGCCAATTACGGCGTGGTGGCGGGCGGGGCGCCCGACTATGACGCGATGGCGCCGTACACCCCGGCCTGGGCCGAGGCGGTGTGCGGGGTGAAGCGCCAGCAGATCGTGACGGTGGCGCGCGAGTTCGCCGACAATGCCGAGAAGACGCGCGGCAAGTCGATGGTGATCCTGGGTGCCGGGCTGAACCACTGGTACAATTCCGACATGAGCTACCGCGGCATCATCAACCTGCTGGTGATGTGCGGCTGCATCGGCCAGTCCGGCGGCGGCTGGGCGCACTACGTGGGGCAGGAGAAGCTGCGGCCGCAATCGGGCTGGATCCCGGTGGCCTTCGCCACCGACTGGGCGCGGCCGCCGCGCCAGCAGAACGCCACCTCGTTCTGGTACTCCCATACCGACCAGTGGCGCTACGAGACCGTGCAGGTGGCCGACCTGCTGTCGCCGACGGCGCCGAAGCCGATGACCGGCGCGCTGATCGACTTCAACGTGCGGGCCGAACGGATGGGCTGGCTGCCCTCGGCGCCGCAGCTGGAGTGCAATCCGCTGGAGCTGGCGGCGAAGGCGGAGAAGGCCGGCAAGAAGGTGGGCGAGTTCGTCGCGGAGGGCCTGCTGGATGGCAGCCTGAAGATGTCCTGCGAGGACCCCGACGCCGAGGTCAACTGGCCGCGCAACCTTTTCGTCTGGCGATCGAATCTGCTGGGCTCGTCGGGCAAGGGGCACGAGTATTTCCTCAAGCACCTGCTGGGCACCCAGCATGGCGTGCAGGGCAAGGATCTCGGCGAGCAGGGCAGCACCAAGCCGGAGGAGGTGCGCTGGCACGACGAGGCGCCGCGCGGCAAGCTCGACCTGCTGGTGACGCTGGACTTCCGCATGAGCACGACCTGCATGTACAGCGACATCGTGCTGCCGACGGCCACCTGGTACGAGAAGCACGACCTCAACACCTCGGACATGCATCCGTTCATCCATCCGCTGTCCGCCGCCGTCGATCCGGCGTGGGAGAGCCGGACGGACTGGGCGATCTTCCGCGGCATCGCCAAGCGGTTCTCGGAACTGAGCGCAGGCCATCTCGGCCGCGAGCGCGACGTGGTGATGACGCCGCTGATGCATGACAGCCCCGGCGAGCTGGGCCAGACCCATACCGTGCGCGACTGGAAGAAGGGCGAGGTGGCGCCGATTCCCGGCAAGACCATGCCGGCGGTGACGGTGGTGGAGCGCGACTATCCCCGCATTCATGCCCGCTACACCTCGCTGGGCCCGCTGATGGACAAGCTGGGCAACAACGGCAAGGGCCTGACGTGGAAGACCGAGCACGAGGTGGAGTTCCTGCGGGCGCTGAACGGCACCACCACGGTGGCGGGCACCGAGGGCACGCTGGCGCGGATGGAGACCGACATCGAGGCCTGCGAGACCATCATGCACCTGGCGCCGGAGACCAACGGCCATGTCGCGGTGAAGGCGTGGGAGTCGCTGGGCCGCTTCACCGGGCGCGAGCACACCCACCTGGCGCGCGCCAAGGAGCATGAGGCGATCCGCTTCCGCGACATCCAGGCGCAGCCCCGGAAGATCATTTCCTCGCCGATCTGGTCGGGGCTGGAGAGCGAGGAGGTCTGCTACAACGCCGGCTATACCAACGTGCACGAGCTGATCCCGTGGCGCACGCTGACCGGCCGCCAGCAGCTGTACCAGGACCATCCCTGGATGCTGGCCTTCGGCGAGGGGCTGTGCCTGTACCGCCCGCCGGTGGATCTGCGCACCACGGCGCCGATGGCCGGAGTGAAGCCGAACGGCAACAAGGAGATCGCGCTGAACTTCATCACCCCGCACCAGAAATGGGGCATCCACAGCGTGTACACCGACAACCTGCTGATGCTCACGCTGTCGCGCGGCGGGCCGATCGTGTGGCTGTCGGAAATCGATGCCGCGACCATCGGGGTGGAGGACAATGACTGGCTGGAGGCGTTCAACAGCAACGGCGCGCTGTGCGCCCGCGCCGTGGTGTCCCAGCGCGTGCCGCAGGGCATGATCATGATGTACCACGCCCAGGAGAAGATCGTGAACGTGCCGGGCAGCGAGATCACCCACGCCCGCGGCGGCATCCACAACAGCGTGACGCGCACCACGCTCAAGCCCACGCACATGATCGGCGGCTACGCGCAGCTGGCCTATGGCTTCAACTACTACGGCACCATCGGCACCAACCGCGACGAGTTCGTTCTGGTCCGCAAGATGCGTGATGTCGCCTGGCTCGATGGTCCGCGGGTCACCCCGCAGGCCGCCGACATCCACACCACCTGAAGGGGACCCGGACAATGAAAGTTCGCGCGCAGATCGCGATGGTGCTGAACCTGGACAAGTGCATCGGCTGCCACACCTGTTCGGTGACCTGCAAGCAGGTGTGGACCAGCCGCGAGGGGGTGGAATACGCCTGGTTCAACAACGTGGAGACCAAGCCGGGCATCGGCTACCCCAAGGAGTGGGAGAACCAGGACCGCTGGAAGGGCGGCTGGACGCGCAAGCGCAACGGCACGTTGCAGCCGCGCATCGGCGCCAAGTGGCGCATCCTGGCCAACATCTTCGCCAACCCCAACCTGCCGGAGATCGACGACTACTACGAGCCGTTCACCTTCGACTACACCCACCTGCAGACCGCGCCGGAGAGCGAGGCGATGCCGGTGGCGCGCCCGATCAGCCTGATCACCGGCGAGCGGATGGAGATCAAGTGGGGCCCGAACTGGGAGGAGATCCTGGGCACCGAGTTCCGCAAGCGCTCCAAGGACCGCAACTTCGAGGGCATCCAGAAGGAGATCTACGGCGCCTTCGAACAGACCTTCATGTTCTACCTGCCGCGCCTGTGCGAGCACTGCCTGAACCCGGCCTGCGTTGCCGCCTGTCCCTCCGGCGCGATCTACAAGCGCGAGGAGGATGGCATCGTGCTGATCGACCAGGACAAGTGCCGCGGCTGGCGGATGTGCGTCTCGGCCTGCCCGTACAAGAAGATCTACTACAACTGGCAGAGCGGAAAATCGGAGAAGTGCATCTTCTGCTATCCGCGCATCGAGGCCGGCGAGCCGACGGTGTGCTCGGAGACCTGCGTCGGGCGCATCCGCTATCTCGGCGTGCTGCTGTATGACGCCGACCGCATCGCATCGGCCGCGGCGGTGCCGGACGAGAAGGATCTGTACCAGGCCCAGCTCGATATCTTCCTCGATCCCAACGACCCCGCGGTGATTGCCCAGGCGCATGCCGAGGGCGTGCCGGAGGCGTGGCTGGAGGCCGCGCGCCGCAGCCCGGCCTATCGCATGGCGATCGACTGGAAGATCGCCTTCCCGCTGCACCCGGAATACCGCACCCTGCCGATGGTCTGGTACGTGCCGCCGCTGTCGCCGATGCAGGCGGCCGTGGAGGCCGGGCATGTCGGCTGGAAGGACGGGCTGCCGGACGTGCAGAGCCTGCGCATTCCGGTGCGCTACCTCGCCAATCTCCTGACGGCGGGCAAGGAGGAGCCGGTGGTCAGCGCGCTGGAGCGGATGATGGCGATGCGCATGCACATGCGCGCCCGCACCGTGGAGGGGCGCGACGACCAGGCGATCCTGGATCGTGTCGGCCTGACCGCGGCGCAGATGGAGGACATGTACCAGACCCTGGCGATCGCCAATTACGAGGACCGCTACGTGATCCCGACGACGCATCGCGAGTATGCCGAGAACGCCTTCGACCTGAAATCGTCCTGCGGCTTCACCTTCGGCCATGGCTGCTCGGACGGCAGCACGCCGGGCAACCTGTTCAGCGCCACCAGCGCCTCGGCCGGCCGCATGGCCCCGCCGCGCATCCGCGAGGCCGACGAGGCATTGGCGGCCAGCGTGGGAGACAGGCCATGAACCGCCGCTACGCGATCCTTTCGGCGCTGCTGCGCTATCCCGACGCGACGCTGCGCGCCGACCTGGCGGACATCCAGGCGGCCATCGGGCAGGCGGGGTTTTCGCGCCAAGCCACCGCGCGGCTGCTGCGGCTGGCGCGGCGCCTGGGCATCGGCGATGCGATGGATCGCGAGGAGGCCTATATCCGCCTGTTCGACCGCGGCCGCGGCACCAGCCTGCATCTGTTCGAGCATGTCCATGGCGACACCCGCAACCGCGGGCCGGCGATGATCGAGCTGGCGACGATCTATGAGCAGTCGGGCTTCGCGATGGACGCCAGGGAGCTGCCGGATTTCCTGCCGATGATGCTGGAGTTCTGCGCTGTCGCGCCGGCGGAGGTGGCGCAGAACCTGATGGCGCAGGCCGCGCCGATCCTGGACGCGCTGCACGCCAAGCTGGTGGGGCGGGGCACGGCCGATTCGCGGGGCTATGCCGCCGTGGTGGCCGCGGCCCTGGAGGAGGTGGGCACGGCACCGAAGATCGAGGCCACCGCCGAGCAGGAGCTGTCGGATGCCGAGGCGTTCGCGGCACTCGATGCCGCGTGGGAGGACGAGCCGGTCAGCTTCGGCCCGGAATCCGACCCGGACCAGCAGGGTGCCAGGGCCAAGGTTTCCGCCATGATCGACCGTCTGCGCCAGGCCCGTGCCGGCGCGGCCGCACGCTGAGGGAGGGATCGTCATGATGGCGCTCTGGGACGGCTTCACCGACTACCTGCACCACTTCCTGTTTGGCATCTATCCCTATATCGCGGCCGGGGTGTACCTGATCGGCTCGCTGATCCGCTTCGACCGCGACCAGTACACCTGGCGCTCCGGCTCGTCGCAGATGCTGCGCTCCGGCCAGTTGCGCTGGGGCTCCAACCTGTTCCACTTCAGCATCCTGTTCCTGTTCGTCGGGCATTTCGTCGGCCTGCTGACGCCGCATTGGGCCTATGAGTGGATCATCGACGCCGGAACCAAGCAGCGCCTGGCGGTGATCGCCGGCGGCACGGCCGGGGTGTTCTGCTTTGTCGGGCTCAGCCTGTTGCTGCATCGCCGGCTGTTCGACCCGCGCATCCGCCGCACCAGCACGATGATCGACATCGTCATCCTGGCGCTGCTGTGGGTGCAGCTGGTGCTGGGCATGATCACCCTGCCGTACTCGATCAGCCACAGCGACGGCGGGACGATGCTGGCGCTGTCGGCCTGGGCGCAATCGATCGTCACCTTCCAGGCGGGTGCCGCCGACATGGTGCGCGGCCTGGCCCTGCCGTTCCAGATGCATCTGGTGCTGGGGATGTCGCTGTTCCTGGTCACCCCGTTCTCCCGCCTGGTGCACATCTTCTCGGCCCCGGTCTGGTATCTGTTCCGGTCCTGGCAGATCGTGCGGGTGCGTGGCGGGGCGACGCGGCGCCCTGGCCCGGTGCAACGGCCAGGAGTCGTGAAATGAAAGCCATGCTGGAACAGCCCAATCCCGTGAGCGGCATTCTCGAACAACCCATTGCCGTGAACGGCACGCCGATCCTGGCCCAGGACATTGCCGCCGAGATGCAGCATCATCCCGCCGAGAGTGCCGAGGCGGCGTGGAACAGCGCCGTGCGCGCGCTGGTGGTCCGCCGGCTGCTGCTGGATGCGGCCGAGGCGGCACCGGATGCCGACGAGGGCGACGCGATCGACGCCCTGCTGGCCCGGGAGTTGCAGGTGCCGCAGCCGGACGAGGCGGCCTGCCGGCGCTGGTTCGCCGCCCACCCGGAGCGCTTCGGCACGCCGGAATGGTGGGAGGCGAGCCATATCCTGATCGCCGCCGACCCCGAGGACCCAGCCGAGCGCACCGCCGCCGAGGCCCGCGCCAAGGCGTTGCTGGACGAGGTGCTGGCCGTGCCTGGCGCCTTGCCGGATCTTGCCCGCCGCCATTCCGACTGCCCTTCGCGCGAACAGGGCGGGCTGCTCGGCCGGGTCGCGCGTGGCACCACGGTGCCGGAGTTCGAAACCTTCCTGGCCGGGCTTACCCCCGGCCAGGTCTGCCCGGTGGTGGTGAAATCGCGCTACGGCATGCACGTGCTGCACCTGCACCGCCACGCCGCCGCCAGCCCGGCCGACTTCGAGGCGGTGCGCGAGGAGGTTGCCCGCGATCTGCGGCGCAGCGCCTGGCAGGCGGCGGCGCGCCAGTTCATCGCCGTGCTGGTGGCACGCGCCCGGATCGAGGGCATCGATGCCGCGACGCTGAGTGACGCGCGCGCCGATGGCCCGCTGGTCAACTGATCCCGGTGCCGGGGCAGGACGAAAGCGGCATGTCGGAGTAGTGGCCGTCCCCGGCCGGGTGCGCTGCATGCGTTCGCGGAACCATCACACCCAAGGGGGCGGATTGCCGGGATGAGTGCCAGCAGGACGGCGCGCGACTACCGGCTGGATTTCTTTCGCGGCGCGGCGCTGTTCTTCATCTTCATCGACCACATCCCGGACAACCCGCTGGCCCATGCCACGCTGAAATCCTTCGCCTTTGCCGATGCGGCCGAGGTGTTCATCTTCATCTCGGGCTACACCGCCGCACTGGTCTATGGCCGCGCGATGCTGCGCGACGGGGCGCTGATGGCCAGCCTGCGCATCTGGCGCCGCGTCTGGCAGCTTTACGTCGCCCATATCTGCATCTTCGTGGTCTATGCGGCACAGGTGGCCTATGCCATGTCGCACATGACCAACCCGCTGTTCGTCGAGAATCTCGGCGTCGGCGATTTCCTCCAGCGCGCCGACATCACCATCCTGCGGGTGCTGACGTTGCAGTTCCAGCCGACCTATCTCGACATCCTGCCGCTGTACATCGCCCTGCTGCTGGTGTTTCCCGCGGTGCTGCTGCTGATGCGGACCCGCATCGCGCTGGGCCTCGGGCTGTCGGCGGCGCTGTACCTGCTGGTGCAGGTCTGGCCGATCAATCTGCCGGCCCATCCCGACGACGAGGTCTGGTATTTCAACCCGTTCGCCTGGCAGTTCCTGTTCGTGCTTGCCGCCGCCCTGGGGTTCCGCCGCGCCCGCGACGGCGAGGGCCGCGACCAGGCGATCCCCGGCTGGCTGGTCGGCCTTGCCGTGGCGATGGCGGGCTTCGCCTGCGTGGTGCAGCTGTCCTGGGTGCTGCATGACCTGACCGAGATGGTTCCCGCCCTGCTGCGCCGCCAGCTCTGGCCGATCGAGAAGACGGTGCTGCCGCCGTTGCGGCTGCTCAGCGTGCTGGCGCTGGCGGTGCTGGTGGCCCGCTTCGTGCCGCGCGATGCCGGTTTCCTGACCAGCCGCCTCGGCTGGGTGGTGGTGCTGTGCGGGCAGAACTCGCTCGACGTGTTCTGCCTCAGCATCCTGCTGTCGGTGCTGGGCGGGATTGTGCTGACCGGCATCGGCGATGGGCTGGCGATGGTGGCGGCGGTGAATATCACGGGAATCCTTGCCATGGTGGCGCTGGCGATGGGCATGGCGTGGTACGATGGCGGCGGACGCTTGCCACAGCGCCGGCCAGGGCTGGGAGTGGGGGCATGATCGCGCGGTGGGCGGTGTTGCTGTGGCTGCTGGGCACCGGGGCCGCGGCCGCGCAGGGGGGCGCGACGGCACCGGGAACCTGTCCGTTTCCCGACAGCCTGGTGGCCGATCCGGTTGCGCTGACGGTGGTGCAGCAGGCGGTGGCCGGGCGGCATCGGCTGGTCGTGATGACCATGGGCGGGGCGCCGATGACGGGCGGTGGCGTGGCCGATGCCACGCAGACCTACCCCGCCCGCATGCAGGCCCATCTGCAACGCCTGCTGCCGGGGGTGGAGGTGGTGCTGGCCAACCGCGCCGTGCCCGGCCGCTCGGCCAAGTCGATGGCCCGGCGGATCGGCGAGCAGGTGGCGACCATCCATCCCGACCTGGTGGTGTGGGCCAGTGGCGGGCACGAGGCGATGCGCAACACCGATCCGGCCGCCTATGCCGCCGTGCTGGAGGCCGGCATCGCCGCCGCCCGCGCCGCCGGGGCCGACGTGATGCTGGTGGACAGCCAATTCGCCCCGGGCTTTGCCGGCCTGCCCAACATCGACACCTACCGCGCGGTGATCCGCACCGTGGGTGAGCTGGAGAAGGTGCCGGTCTTCCCGCGCTACGACCTGATGCGCGCCTGGCATGAGGACGGGGTACTGGACCTCCAGGCCGCCGACCGGGCGCGCCAGGCCGCGGTGGCCCGCCAGCTGTTCGACTGCATCGGCGACGGGCTGGCGCGGCTGGTACTGGCCGGATCGCACTGAGGATGCGGGCCATCCTGCTGGCCGTGCTGCTCGCCCTGGCCGCGTTACCGGCGCATCGCGCAGCGGCCGGCGAGATGGCCGTGCATGCCATGAGGTCGGAGGCGTTGGGCCGGACCTGGAACTTCAGCGTCTATGAGCCCGACGGCTACGGCGATGGACGGCACTACCCCGTGGTCTATTTCCTGCCCGGCATCAGCCGCCGGCGTGGCGAATGGGTCGCCCTGGCCCTGCCGAGCCTGGCCGATGCCGCCATCGCCGAAGGCCGCATGCCGCCGGCGCTGATCGTCGTGCCCGAACTCGGCGCCTCCTGGGGCGTGGACCGCAAGGAGCATATGCAAACCGCGTTGATGCGCGACCTGCTGCCGGAGATCGGGCGCCGCTGGCGGGTGTTGCCGGGCCGCCAGGGGCGTGCCCTGGTGGGCGTATCGGCGGGCGGCTTTGCCGGCCTGCGCCTCGCCCTGCTCCACCCCGAGCACTTCGCCGCCGTGGCGGTGATGAGCCCGGCGGTCTACGTGCCGGAACCGCCGGCCAACTCCGCCGCGCGCGGCGGCGGCGTCTTCGCCGGCGACACCTTGCCGGAGCACTGGTTCGACCCGGCGATCTGGCAATCGCTCAACTATCCCGCCCTGCTGCCGGGATTCCGGGCCACCGGCATCTCGATGCCCCTGTTCATTGCGTCGGGCGACGCCGACATCCTCGGCACCCATGTCCAGGCGCGCCGGCTGTTCGATGTCTGGCAGACGATGCGCATGCCGGCCACCCTGCGCCTGGTGCCCGGTGGGCATACCTACGGCGTCTGGCGCGAACTGGTGCCGGATGCGCTGGGATTCGCCCTGCGATTTACCGGGGTGGCAGAGTAGTCGAAAGCAAGGTCTTCTTTTTGTGAACAAAAAGAAGCAAAAAAACTTCATTCATAAGAGTTTTTTGGTTCTTTTTTCAAAAAGAACGTGCTTTCTTACTATCCTCCCGGCCGCGCGATCATGTTCTCCGGCAGCCAGGTGGCGAGTTCGGGAAACGCGATCATGATGAACACCATCACCACCATCACGCAGAACATCGGCACCGCGGTGCGCGCGATGGTGCTGATCTCCAGGCCCGTCATGCCCTGGAGGACAAACAGGTTGAAGCCGATCGGCGGCGTGATCTGCGCCATCTCCACCACCAGCACGATGAAGATGCCGAACCAGATGATGTCGATGCCGGCCTGGCGGATCATCGGCTCCACCGCCGCCATCGTCAGCACCACCGCCGAGATGCCGTCCAGGAAGCAGCCGAGCACGATGTAGAACACCAGCAGCGCCATCAGCAGTTCGAAGCGCGTCAGCGCCAGCGTGTCGATCCAGGTGGCCAGCGCGCGCGGGATGCCCGTGAACCCCATCGCCAGCGACAGGAACGCCGCCCCGGCCAGGATCAGCGCGATCATCGCCGAGGTGCGAGTGGCCCCCATCAGGCTCTCGATGGTGTTGCGCAGGCTCAGCGAACCCTGGGCGCCGGCCAGCGCCAATGAGCCGAGCACGCCGAAGGCCGCGGCCTCGGTGGCCGTCGCGATGCCGAAATACATCGACCCGATCACCACGACGATCAGCAGCAGCACCGGCACGAGGAAGCGCGAGGCACGCAGCTTCTCGGCCAGGCTGATGCGCGGCTCCGGGTCCGGGCGGTAGTCCGGCGAGAACAGCGCGGCCAGCACCACGTAGCCCATGAACAGGGCGGCCAGCAGCAGGCCGGGCACGATTCCGGCCATGAACAGCTTGGTGATCGATTCGTTCACCGTCACGCCATAGACGATCATGGTCAGCGACGGCGGGATCATCAGCCCGAGCGTGGCCGCGCCGGCCAGCGTGCCGATCACCATGCGGTCCGGGTAGTTGCGTCGCCGCAGTTCCGGAATGGTCATCTTTCCCACAGTGGTCAGCGTGGCGGCCGACGAGCCGGAGACGGCGGCGAACACGGTGCAGCCGACGATGTTGGTGTGCAGCAGCCCGCCGGGCAGCCGCCCCATCCAGGGGGCGAGGCCACGGAACATGTCCTCGGACAGTCGCGTTCGGTACAGGATCTCGCCCATCCAGATGAACAGCGGCAGCGCGGTCAGCGACCAGGACGAGGACGAGCGCCACATCTGCGTCATCATCGCATCGCCGGCCGGGCGCAGGGTGAACAGCTCCATGCCCACGAAGGCCACGCCGACCAGGGCGAGGCCCACCCAGACGCCGGAGCCCAGCAGCAGGAACAGCACGAACAGGAAGATCGCGATCGGCGCGAGTTGCTCCATGCCCGCCTACTCCACCGGGGGACCATCGGCCGAGGGCCGGATATTGTCGCGCCCGGTGGCCAGCAGCACCACCAGGTTGTCGGCGAAGCAGATCGCCAGCAGCACCGCGCCGGCCATGAACGGCAGTTGCACGATCCACAGCGCGGTCTCGTCCTGGCCCTGGCTGATGTCGTTCAGCTTGTAGGACCAATAGACCAGCTTGACCGCATAGACGGCGATGTAGGCGGCCGTGACGCTGCCGATCGCCATGCACCAGACCTCGCCCAGCCACCGGCGCGCGCCCAGCGCGGTGAGGAACAGGTTCACCCGGATATGGGCGCCGCCGTTCAGCGCATGGGCGAAGGCGAGGAAGGCCGAGGCGGCCATCAGGTAGCCGGCATATTCCGACGAGCCCGGAAAGGCCACGCCCAGCCAGCGCGCCGCCATCTGGGCGACGATCACCCCCAGCATGAGCGCCAGGCAGGCCGAGGCCAGCAGCCCGGCCCCGCGATACAGCGCATCCAGCAGGCGCCGCAGCGCCGCCATCAGCCCCGGCCCGCGGGTGTCTCGGTCATCGCGCCTTGAACGCGTCAATGATCGCCTTGCCGTCCGCACCGGCGGCCTTGAGCCATTCCTCGGTCATGGTCTCGCCGAGCTTCGCCAGGTCGGTCTTCAGCGCGGCACTCGGCGGGCTGACGATCATGCCGTTCTGCGCCAGGGTCTTGAGGTAGCCGGCGGTCAGGTCCTCGGCGGTCTTGGCGCCGGCCACCGCCGCCTTGTCGGCGCAGCCGCGCAGCGCGGCCTGGGTGGCGGCGTCCAGCGCGGCGAAGGCGTCCTTGTTGGCGAAGACCACGTTGCGCGGCAGCCAGGCCTGCACGTCGTAGAAGTATTTCAGGCTCTCCCACACCTTGGAATCCACGCCGGTGGAGCCGGAGGAGATGAAGCTTTCCGCCACCCCGGTGGCCAGCGCCTGGCTCAGCTCGGCGGCCTCGATCTGCACCGGCACCATGCCGGCAAGTGCGGCGATGCGCGCGGTGGCGGCGTTGTAGGCGCGGAACTTGATGCCCTTCATGTCGGCCAGCGAGGTGACCGGCTTCTTGAAGTAGAAGCCCTGCGGCGGCCACGGCACGGCATACAGGTAGACCAGGTTCTGCCGCGCCAGGGCGGCGGCGATCTTCGGCTCCGCCGCCTTCCACAGCCGGGCGGAGTCGGCGAAGGAGGTGGCCAGGAACGGGATCGAATCGACGCCGAACAGCGGGTTCTCGTTGGCGTGGGCGGAGATCAGCCGCTCGCCGATCGGCGCCTGGCCGGTCTGCACCGCGCGCTTGATGTCGTTGCCGGAGAACAGCGAGCCGTTGGGGTGGGCGATGATCGACAGCTTGCCCGCGGTGGCGTCGGCGACGCATTTGCCGAAGGCCACGCCGTTCTGGGTGTGGTAGTTGGTGGCCGGGTAGGCCATCGGCATGTCCCATTTCTGGGCCAAGGCCGGCGCCGAAGCCGCGATGGCGAGTGCGATGCCCGCCGCGAGCGATGCCATGCGCATGATGAACTCCCTGTTATCGGTTTTGATCCCGTTTGGAATTCCCTTGAAGCGTATCGCCGGGCGCAGCGCAAGCACGGCGGCACAGGCCCCCTTGCCGGCGGGCAAACCGGCGGTTCAAGCTGGCCGCGGTTTCGGTGCTGGGGAGCTGGCGGGCAATGCGGGTGGCGGGCGGCAAGGCGGTGTATGGCGCCGCGGTGGGGATATTGATGCTGGAGGCGCGCTTTCCGCGCATTCCCGGCGACATGGGCAATGCGCTGACCTGGCCGTTTCCGGTGCACTACAAGGTGGTGCGCGATGCCTCGCCGGACCGCGTGGTGCGCCAGGGTGCCGCCGGCCTGCTCGACCATTTCATCGCCGCCGCGCGTGAGCTGGAGGCCGACGGGGTGGACGGGATCACCACCAATTGCGGCTTCCTGTCGCTGTTCCAGGCCGAGCTGGCCGCGGCCGTCGGGGTGCCGGTGGCGACCTCGTCGCTGATGCAGGTGGCGCTGGTCAATGCGGTGCTGCCGGCGGGGCGGCGGGCCGGCATCCTGACCGTTTCGGCCGCATCGCTGAGTGCGCGCCATCTGGCCGCGGCCGGGGTGCCGGCGGATACGCCGGTGGGGTCCCCGGAGGGGCTGCGGGAATTCACCCGCGTGCTGCTGGACGACGAGGCCACGCTGGATGTGGCGGCGGCGGAGGCGGACAATGTCGATGCCGCGCGGGCGCTGCATGCGGCGCATCCCGAACTCGGGGCGATCGTGCTGGAATGCACCAACATGATCCCGTATGCGGCGGCGATACGGCGGGCGACGGGGCTGCCGACCTATTCGATCGAGAGCTTTGTTTCGTGGTTCCAGTCCGGCTTGCGGCCGCGGCGGTATCCGCCGCCGCTGGATATGGCGCCGGTCTTGTAGCGCCGGAGAGGCTGTTTATTACGATATCGTAACAAAATGCCTATACGAAGGCAAGAAGCCGAATGGGCCGAAATTTGCACGCGGCGGGGATGACGGCGGCGCGGGGGTGGCGCGTTGGTGCCGGTGACTGGGTGCGGGGGGTGGGGCGCGGGGGACGGGGCGCGGGGGCGCGGGTGGCCGCGCCGGTGGCTGCCTGGGCGCAGGGGGAGGCGCGACAGAGGCGCGGGCGCGGGTTTGCCGGGCGCGATGCGGCGCGGGGGGCGCGTGACGGCGTGGCGGTCCCGGCATGGGTCGGGCGCTGGGCAGCCGGCGGGGGGAGGGGCAGGCAGCCGGTGCGCCAGAGGTTCAGCAGATGCTCGAACCGGGCGATGAGCTCGGCGATGCGGCGGGGGATGAGCAGGAGCAACAGGGCGGCGAGGACGCGGTCCGCCAGCATCGCCACGGCCAGGGGCGCGTGCGGGCCGGGGCGTCGGGTTGCGTGGGTGATTGCGATTAACATTGTTAGATTTATAACTAACAACGAGGAGCGGTGCAAGGGGTTTCTTGCATCGCATTGCGTTTCGGCGGGGCGGGCGGGATGGTGGCGGCGGGGATGGGGGATGCGGCGATGGCGTATGAATTTGTCCGGGTCGAGATCGAGGGGCCGGTGGGGACGCTGGTGTTCAACCGGCCGGAGGTGCTGAACGCGTTCCACAACGCGGCGATGGACGAGTGCCGGGCGGCGCTGAAGGCGCTGGCGGAGGACGAGCGGGTGCGGGTGGTGCTGGTGCGCGGGGAGGGGCGGGCGTTCTCGGCGGGGTTCGACATGAAGGCCTCGGCGGAGCGGGACATGTCCACGGTCGATCTGGTGCGCCGCCAGATGGAGCGGCAGTTCGATTTCATCATGGCGTTCTGGGACTGTCCGAAGCCGACCATCGCGCTGGTGCATGGGTTCTGCATGGCGGGCGCGTTCGAGGTGGCGCTGGCGTGCGACATCACGATCGCGGCGGAGGGGACGCGGTTCGGCGAGCCGGAGGTGCGGTTCGGCACGGGGATCGTGGCGATGCTGCTGCCGTGGGCGGTGCTGCCGAAGCACGCCAAGGAGATGCTGCTGACGGGCAACGACAAGATGGACGCGGCGCGGGCGCATGCGATCGGGATCGTGAACCATGTGGTGCCCGGCGAGGCGCTGCTGGGGTTCGGGCGGGAGATGGCGATGGACATCGCGGCGGCGGCGGGGCCGAGCGTGTTCTTCACCAAGCGGGCGATGAACCGGACCTATGAGATCATGGGGATGCGCCAGGCGCTGCTGGCCTCGCTGGATATCGATATCATTTTGAATGCCACACCGAGTGCGGAGAAGGCGGAGTTCGGGCGGCTGCGGCGGGAGGTGGGGCTGAAGGCGGCGCTGGCGTGGCGGGATTCGCGGTTTTCGGACGGGAAGCCGGGTTAGGGGTGTAGGGTGGCGGCAGCGGGATTGCACAGGAGGCGGGCCATGGCTGACGTGACGATCAGGACGGCGGCGAGCCGGGCGACGAAGACGGCGCCGGGGAGCAGTTTTTCAGGAGTGGTGCTGCAGGATTCGCTGGCGGTGCCGGCGGCGCCGTCGCGGACCAGTGCCACGCTGGTGACGTTCACGCCGGGGGCGCGGACCAACTGGCATACCCACAAGACGCGGCAAATCCTGGTGGCGACGCAGGGGACCGGGATGGTGCAGGTGAAGGGGAAGCCGGCGCAGGTGCTGCGCGCGGGGGACGTGGCGGAGGTGCCGGCGGGGGTGGTGCACTGGCATGGGGCGATCGCCGGGCATCTGTTCGCGCATATATCGTTCATCGAGAGCGATGGGGCGGACACTACGACCTGGCTGGAGGCGGTGGAGGAGGGGGAATACCAGAAGGTGGCGGTGGCGGCGGGAGGGTGAGGGCCGGTCTTTCCTGGGCTTTGCGGATATCGGGGAGGCAGAGGGATGCGACTTCATTGGTTGGTGGCAATCATGTTGGCGGGCGTCTGCGGCGGCGGGGCAGCGGGGGCGCAGCCGCCGGGCGGCGAGGCGGCGGGACCGGTGGACCTGATGACGATCGCGGAGGGCGCGATCCTGGTGAGCGCCTCGGCCAATGCACACGCGGCGCTGGCGCTGACCGACGGCTCGGCGAAGACGCATTGGAGCAACGAGGGCAAGCGCGACAAGCTGCCGTACCGCTTCGTGTTCGAACTGCGCGCGCCGACGAAGATCGCGCAGGTGGGCGTGGTGGGCGGCGGCAAGCGGCCGGGCGGGGTGCAGGGCGGCGCGGCGCGCGGGATCGTGGTGGAAGCGTCGAGCGCAGGGCCGGGCACCGGGTTTCGGGAGATCGCCGCCTTTGATGCCGCGGAGGAGGGCGAGACGCTGGCCGCCGTCGGCGATGCCACGCCGTTCCGCTGGGTGCGGCTGGTGGTGGCGTCGAACCACGGCAGCCCGATCTGGACCTATTTCAACGAAGTGGTGCTGCACGGGGAGCAGGCGGTGCCGGCGGCGGCGCCGCGGTTTGCCGGCATTTTCGAGACCGGGCGCAAAGCCTTCATCGAGCTGAAGCAGGACGGGATTTCGGTGAGCGGCTGCTACACCGAGCAGGCGGGACATTCGGGCGGCACGCTGCAGGGCGATGTGGATGGCGGGGTGGCGCGGGTGTCCTGGGTCTCGGACAAGGGGATCGGGGGCAGCGCGCTGTTTGCATTGGACAGCACGGGCAAGCTTTCGGGGGTGCGCTATCGCGACCGGAGCCGCAGCGCCTGGGGCGGGGGCAAGGCGCCGGCGGGCACGACGACGCCGTGCAGCCGGGCGGCGGTGCCGGCCAACCCGATGGCCGACGCGCTGCGCCGCGATGG
>JADLHF010000107.1 GCA_020848935.1 Acetobacteraceae bacterium | reverse complement strand
GGGTGGGCTCGCGCTGGGTGGGCTCGCGCTGGGGGGAGCCGCGCTGGGGGGAGCCGCGCTGGGGGGGCGCGCATCCGTGCTGGCGGGGGTGGAGGCGCCTGGGGCGGTGGCCGGAGTCTGGGTTTTTTCGCTCATGGCGCCTTATACGACATTTTTAATAACTGATCAACCTAACGATCATTGACAACCGTTAGTTCATGTAACTAACATGTGGGCCGCGCCACCCAAAGGGAGACCAAGCCCATGCCCGCCCCCCTCGTCTGGACCGACGCCCGCGACGAAACCCTGCGCTGCCTGCGCGGCCAGGGGCGAAGCTGGGACGTCATCGCCGCCGCCCTGGGCATCAGCCGCTGGACCGCCATCGAGCGCGGCCGGCGGATCGGCGCCCGCAAGCCGCCGGCCCCGCCGCGCGCCGCCAGCATGCCGGGCGCCGAGCCGGGCCGCGAGCCGCTGCCGCCGGGCCACCCGGTCTCCTGGGGTGCCATCACCGCCGGCACCCTGCTGGACGGCGCGCAGTACCCCTATCCGCCGATGGAAGCCGCCGTACCGGAAGACGGGGACGATGCCGGGATGGAGATGGCCGCGTGAGCCACCTGCATCCCTTGGACCCGCCGGCACAGCACATGGCAGCCATGCGCGCCGGCACGCTGGCGGCGCGCGGCGTGGTGGATGGCCCCGCCCTGCTGGCCGCCATCGCCCGCGCCGCGCGCCGCGCCGCGCCGGGTTGCGACCCCCGCGGCCTGGCGATGCGTCTGGCGCACCGTTTCGCCGATGCCCAGGCGGCCGAGGCGATGGCCCGTGCGGCGGCGCAGCGCCGGGTGGCCTGGGCGCTGGCGCCGCTGCTGGACCGGCGCGCGCCCGGCCCCGCCCTGTTGGAAGCCGCCGCGGCCGCGGACCCCGACGGCGTGCTGGGCGATGCCGAGCGCCGGGCGCTGGCCGAGGCGGCGATCCGCCGGCGGCTGCGCGCGGTGCGGCGATGAACGATCTCGCCGGGGCCGATGCCTGGGACAACTGGGCCCAGCACATCGCCGCCCCCGCTTCACCCGCGCCGCTGGCCGCCGATCCCGCCCTGCTGCCCGCGCCCGAGAGCATTCCGCCGCGCGAGTGGCTGTACGGCAACCGGCTGATCCGCCGCTTCGTCTCGGTGCTGGCCGCACCGGGAGGCGTGGGCAAGTCGGCACTCGCCCTGGCCCAGGCGCTGGCGCTGGCCACCGGGCGGCCGTTCCTGGGCGAGCGGGTGCACCACGCCGCCCCCGCCTGGGTGTTCAACCTGGAGGACCCGCTGGACGAGATGCACCGCAGGCTCGCCGCGCTGATGCGGCTGCACGGCATCGGCGAGGCGGAGGTGCGCGGGCGGCTGTTCCTGAACTCCGGGCGGCTGCGCCGGCTGGTGATGGCCGAGCCCGATGGCGAGGGCGGCATCGCCCTGCCGGACCGGGCACCGATGATCGCCGCGGCCAGTGCCGCCGGGGTCGGGCTGATCGTGGTCGATCCCTTCGTGAAGTCCCACCGGCTGGACGAGAATTCCAACGTCCACATGGACGCCGCCGCCACCGCCTGGGCCGAGGTGGCCGACCGCGCCGGCTGTGCCGTGCTGCTGGTGCATCACGTCCGCAAGGGCAGCGTGGAGGGTGTGGATGCCACCCGCGGCGCCAAGGCGCTGACCGATGCCGCGCGCTCGGCATCCCTGCTCAGCCCGATGACGGCCGAGGAGGCCGGTGCGCTGGGCGTGCCGGAGCGCGAGCGCTGGCGCCATGTCCGGCTGGACGATGCCAAGGCCAACCTGGCGCCGCGCGCCGAGGCGGCGTGCTGGTACCGGCTGGAGTCCGTCGCGCTGGGCAATGCCACCGCGCAATACCCGCTGGGCGACCAGGTGGCGGCGATCGCGCCCTGGGCGCCGCCCAACCCGTTCCGCGACCTCAGCCCGGCCGACTGCAACCGGGCGCTGGACGCCATCGCCGCGGGGCAGGACGGCCACGCCTTCACCCGCCACCGCACCGGGCGCGCCGGCGCGCGCTGGGCCGGCACGGTGCTGGAGGGGCTGTTCGGCTTCACCGCCGACGAGGCCGCCCGCGTGCTGGCGACCTGGCTGCGCAGCGGGCTGCTGGTGGAGGAGGAGTACCGCCACCCCGCGCAGCGCAAGGCCCGGCTGGGCCTGCGCGTGGTGGACGCACGGCGCCCGACGATGACGGCAACCCGCAAGGAGAATGACGATGCAGCATGAAAACGGCGTGAATGGCGCGGGCAATGGCGCATCGGGGCGGCGGCCGGGGCCGGCCGCGCCGATCGCGCCATTCCCCCCGATGAAATCGGGGGGGAATGGCGTCGCCGGGCGGGCGCAGGCGCGCGTATCCGCCCCCGGCAATGGCGCGGCCAATGGCGCGGGGGATGGCGCACCGATCGACGCCGCCTGGGTGGTGGCGCGGCTGGAGGAGGCGGGCGAGACGCTGCTGTGCCTGCCGCCGGGCGGCTACACCACGCGGATGCGCGCCAGCACCTGGACGGTGCTGGACGACGCCGCCGAGGGCTATGGCAGCGCGCCGGGCCGGCTGCGCCCGCCGGTGCCCAGCGCGGCGCGGATCAGCCGCATGGACGCCGCCCTGGGCTGGCTGGCGCTGGTGCCGGACGACAAGTATGTCCTGCGCCGCATCGTGGCCAGCCGCATGCTGGTCAGCCCCCACACCGGCCGCCACCTGTTCCCCTGGCGCCGCCTGGCCACCCTGCTGGGCGCCGACCACAAGGCGATCCAACGCTGGCACGCCCAGGGCGTGGCGCTGCTGGTTGCGGCACTCAACAAGTCATGAAAGTTTTTTGGTTCTTTTTTTCAAAAAAGAACAGCGCTTCTTTTTGAAAAAAGAAGCAAAAACTTTCATTCACTGCTGCGGCGGCTGAACAGGCGGCGCAGGCGGGCGAGGGGTTGGGTGATGCGGTGGACCTCGGCCAGCATGCGCTGCTGGTCGGCGAGCTGGCTGGCCAGCGCCTCCAGCGCGCGCAGGGCGTTGATGGTCTGCCGCGCGGCGTCGTCGATGGCCTGGTGCTGGTGCTGCTGCTGGGTGGCGATCATGGCCAGCGAGCCCATGATCGAGGCCTGGGTGCCGTCGGCGGCGGTGATGCCGGCGATCTGCGTCTGCTGGGCGTCGATCAGGGCGCGCTGGTCTTCCTGGCGCCGGCCGATATCGGCCAGCGCGGCCATGATCGAGGCCTGGGTGCCGTCGGCCGCCGTGATGGTGGCGAGCTGGCGCTGCTGGGCGTCCAGCCGCGCGGTGAGGTCGGCCAGGGTGCCCAGGGCGGCGGGCGTGTCGGTGGGCGGGGCGAGCGCGGTCTCGATCGCCGCCATCCGCGCCTGCTGGGCGGCGAGCAGCTCGCGCAGCTCGTGGATGGCGCGGGCCACGGCAGGGTCGGCGGGCTGGGCGGGGATGGCGATCAGGCCGCCGAGGGCGGCGAAGTCGATCATCTCGCGCTGCTCGACCATCAGGGCCAGCAGCAGGTCCATGCGGCGGGCCTCGCGCTCGGCGGCACTGGCCCAGGTGGGGCGGCCGCGATGCAGGGTGGCGATGAACTCGCTGCCCATGGCCGCGGTGCAGTCCGCCACGTGCCAGTCGATCAGCCCGCCATCGGCCAGCTCCAGGATGGCCAGGCGGAAGGCGGCCGGGGTGAACTGCCAGGCATGGGCATCGACATAGGCGCTGTCGCGCGCCTCGCTCATCGTATCGGCGAAGGCGAAGGCGTCGGTCAGCGAGTTCATGAAGCCGGCGCTGGCCACCGGGTGCTGGCCCCAGGCGCTGGCGCCGTCGAAGGCGGCGGAATAGGCGACCTGGTTGAACATGGTGCGGCGGAAATGGCGGCCGGCGCCCTCGGGGTTGTGGGCGGCCAGCACGTCGCCGGTGGTGGAGACCGGCTTCAGCACGTCGAAGCAGTAGCGCTTGTCCGGCACCGCCAGCGCCAGCGCGCCGTGCGGGGCCAGCAGGGTCTGTGCGGAGACCAGGAAGGTGACGAGGTCGGGGATGTGCTCGATCACGTGGCTGGCGATCAGCCGGTCGAAGCTGGCGTGGTATTCCGCCGGCACCGCCGCATCCAGCCGCCCGCCGTGCCAGACGGCGTCCACCACCTCGATGGCTTCGACATCGACGGGGAAGCCGGCGTATTTGGCGCGCAGCGCCGCCTGGTCGGCATGGTCCACCACGAAGCTGTTCCAGCCGGCGCGCTTGGGGGCGATGGGGGCGTGGCTGGGCCCGATCTCGATGATGCGGCTGGTGCGCGTGGCGTCGCCGAGCAGCAGCGTGTTGCGGTCCATGCGGTGGGCGGCCCCCGAGGCTGTGGGTAGTGGTCGGCTGTGGGTGGTGGGCGGCCTTGGTATCAGGCGGGGCCGGGTTGGGCCAGGGGTGGGTAGGGCCAGGGGTGGGTAGGCCCAGGGTTGGCGGGGGGGCTGTGGGGCCGCTCAGGTCGGGCTGAGGGCGACGCGGGCGATGCCGCGGGCGACGATGCCGAGTTCGGCGGCGGCGGCGCGCGACAGGTCGATGATGCGCCGACGGGTGCCGGGCCGGTCGTTGATGGTGACCACCACGCTGCGGCCGGTGTCGGCGACGGTGACGCGCACCCGGCTGCCCAGCGGCAGCGAGGCGTGGGCGGCGGTCAGCTTGCGGTC
>JADLHF010000106.1 GCA_020848935.1 Acetobacteraceae bacterium | reverse complement strand
GCCTCGATGAACAACGCTTCGGCGATGCGTTCCGCCGACCACCCGTCGTCCAGCAGAAGCAGCACGTTCAACCGCCGATGCACCGCGCTGTTCAGCTGCCGGCGCATCAGGCTCAGAAACTGCGCGCGGTCCTCGCCGCTCAGAACCAACCCTGCCATGCAACCAAGCGAATCCCACTCCCTCGCGTCGGCGCAATAGAAAGTCGCAGATTCCAGAGGAGTCGGGGTTTATCAGATATCGACAGAGGGCGCGGCTGCAACGCCATCCCAACCCTGCCCCACGCCGCGTCGTTGTCCGTCAATCAAAATCTGAACCCGGGGCACCTGGGCAGCTACGACCTTCCTTAGCTTAGCCTGCGCTCAGCCCAACCCGGAAGCGTGGAAAGTCCCGCTACCGTCCGGTGAATCGCGGCTTGCGCCGTTCGCGGAACGCCGCGGTCCCTTCGGCGTAATCCTCGGTCAGCGCGGTCAGCACGTTCTGGTCCGGGTCCATATGGCTGGCGGCGTCGGCCAGCGCGAAGGCCACGCGGTTGATGGTGGTCTTGCTCATCCGCACCGGCAGCGGCGGCATCGCGGCGATGCGCGCGGCGAACGCCATGGCGGCGTCCAGCGTGGTGCCGTCGTCCACCACTTCCTCCACCAGCCCCCAGTCCAGCGCCTGCTGCGCGCCGATGCGCTCGGCGGCCAGGATCACCGCCTGCTTGGTCCGCGCCGGCCCCATCAGCGCCAGCATCCGCGGGATCGAGCCCCAGGACATGTTCATCCCCAGCTCCACCTCCGGGATGCGGAAATGCGCCGAACGTCCGCAGAAGCGGAAATCCAGCGAGACCGCCAGCGCCGCACCGCCGCCGATGGCAAAGCCCTCGATGGCGGCAATCGTCACCTGCTCCATCTGCTCCCAGGCGCGGCACATCTTCGGCCCGCTGCGCTGGCGGTGGATGCGCTCGGCGATCGACGCGTTGGCCGGGCGGGCATCCTTCAGGTCAGCGCCAGCCGAGAAGGCCGCGCCGTTGCCGGTCAGGATCACCACCGAGGTCTCCAAATCGTCCTCGAAGCTCTCGGCAGCGCGGCGCAACTGCTGCGTCGCCGCGGTGGACAGCGGGTTGGCGCGGATGCCGCGGTCGAACCGCACCACGGCGACGCGCCCGTTCGGGCCAAGCCCCTTCTCGATCGAAACGAAATCGTCCGCCATCGCGAATCTCCCCAGGTCGCCGTTATCTTCCGGTGAAGTTCGGCGCCCGCTTCTCGATGAACGCCGCCATCGCCTCCTTGGAATCCTCGGTCTTGCCCAGTTCCACCGTCAGGTTCTGCTCGAAGCGATAGCCGTCGCGCAGGGACATGAACTCGATGGTCCCTGCCGCATGCTTGGCCATGCGGGTGGCAATCGGGCTCTTCGCCGCGATCACCCGCGCCATCTCCATCGCCGCGGGCATCAGCCCTTCGGGCGAGGTGCAGGCCTCGACGATACCGCGGCGATAGAGTTCGGCGCCCGGCACCCGGTATCCCGTCAGCATCATGCGCCGGGTCAGCGAGTGGCCGCACAGCCGCATGGTATGCCGCCCGCCGCCCATCAGCCCCACATCCACCTCGGGCAGGCCGAGCGACGCGTTCTCCGAGCACAGCAGGATGTCGCAACTCGCCGCCAGCCCCAGCCCGGCGCCCAGCGCCGGTCCGTTGATCGCCGCGATCACCGGCTTCTTGCATTCCACGATCGACCAGCTCATCTCCCGCGCCCGCCGTCCATGGCCCCAGGCCTGGCCCGGCTCGGGATGGCCCTTGGCGCGGTTCTTGATGTCCGCCCCGGCCGAGAAGCACTTCCCGGCCCCGGTCAGCACGGCAACCCGCACCTCGTCCAGGTCGTTGAGCCGGTCGAACGTGGCCATGATCTCCTCCATGAACGCGGTGGAAACCGCGTTGACCGGCGGCGCGTCCATGGTGACCACGGCGATGTGGTCGGCAATCTCGGTGCGGATCAGTTGCATGGGGTTCTCCTCGGGCCTGGTGGTTCAAGGCAAGGCAAGAAAGATCTTCTTTTTCTGAAGAAAAAGAAGCAAAAAGACTTCACTCATGATCCATCATGCGGCACCAACGTGCCACAAATTCCAAGTCATGAAAGTTTTTTGGTTCTTTTTTTTCAAAAAAGAACACGCTTCCTTCCCTATATCCTCTGCCCCGTCAAAGCATGGATCTTCCTGGCATAGGCCGCGATATGCAGCTTCATGTCCAGGTGCCGCTCGGCATAGCGCCGCGCCCCCGCGCCCAGCCTGTCGGCGAGTTTCCGGTCTTCCAACAGCCGCAGCAACTGTTCCACCAGCCGTTCCGGGTCCAGGCACGGCGTCAGCAGCCCGTTGCGGTTATCCGTGATGAACTCACGCACCGGGTCCACCTCGGCACCGATCACCGCACAGCCGGTGGCCAGCGCCTCGCGCAGCGACCAGGAGGCGACGAAGGGATAGGTCAGGTAGACATGCGCATCCGATCGTTGCAGCATGCGCACATACAGGTCATAGGCGATCTGCCCGGGCATCAGCACTCGCGCGGGGTCGTAGCGCCCGGCGATCTCCTTCAGGAAATGCTCGCGCCAGCTGCCGGTCGGGCAGCGCCCGCCGTAGCTGACATCGTCGCCGCCCACCATCACCACCTTCACGTCGCGCCGCGCCCGCAACAGGCCGGGCAGGGCGCGGATCATGGTATGGGCGCCGCGATACGGCTCCAGGTTGCGCGCCACGAAGGTGACCAGCTTCTCGCCGGGCGCGACGCGGAAGTCGCCGATGGCAAAGCCCTGCCGCCGCGCCTTCGGGTCCGGGCGGCAGCGGTCCAGCAGCGCGCCTTCCGGCAGCACGTCGATGCCCGGGCGCATCCAGTCGGGGTAGCGTTCCTGCTGCCACTTTGTCGGCGTCTGCCCCGGCTGTTCCAGCGCGAAGGCCAGGTGGTTGATCACGTTCATGGTGCGGATGCGCGACCGGTTCGCCGGGTCGGCGGGGAATTCCGGGTCGAAATCCACGTCCTGTCCATCCGGCCAGTAGTAGAATTCAAAATACCCCAGCATCGGCACGCCGGGGTACACATCCACCAGGTTCAGCATCTCGCCCCAGCCATGGTGGCCGATGATGATGTCCGGCGTGAATCCCAGGCGCTTGAGGTTGGCGGCGGCCGCGGCCACCAGCTCGGCCCGGCGCACGCCGCGATCCAGGTCCTGGGCCGCGGGATGGACCGATTCCTGGCTGCCCGGCTGGCTCTGGTACAGCACCCGCCGCACCCCCGGCATGGCGTTCTGGTTCGCCTCGGAGATGAAAACCACCTCGTGGCGGCCACGCGCCAGAAGGTGCATGATCAGGTGTTGGTACTGGGCGGGAAAGTTCTGGTGGACGAACAGGAACTTCACGCCCCGCCTCCGCAGCAGCGCGGCGTGCGGGGCAACGGGGCACGGTGCATGGCGATGGCCGCTTCAGCGTCGCGCCGCGTCAGCGGCGGCGCGGCCCCGCAGCCTTCGGGGCCGCCGGCTTAGCCGCTCCCGCCTTGGTGCCAACCGCCTTGGTGCCAACCGCCTTGGTGCCAGCCGCCCTGGGGGGGGCCTTCACCGCGGCCGGCTCGGCCTCCGCCGCGGGCGTTGCAACCGGCGCCGCGGCGCGTGGCGGGGCCGCGGCCTGGCCACGCCGGCGCAGATTGATCTGGAACGATTCCAGCGGCGCCAGACTCTCGGATTCGCACGACGCCCCCGCCGCCACCGTCCCGGACTGGGTGCCGTCGGTGAAGCTGGCGGTATAGGTGCACTCGAAGTCGCGCGCCGCATCGCCGCGCAACCGCACCCGCAGGCCCAGCACCGGCAGCGCCATGCCCCGGCTGCCGCAGAACTCGCCGCCCTCCACCCAGGGCGACAGCCAGCCACGCCCCAGCACCGCCTGGTATTCGATGTCCGACGGTGCGATGTCATGGGCCGGCGCAATCGCGAAGCCCTCGATCCAGCGCTTGCTGCCGATTTCGCCAAGCCGGTCGCCGAGCAGCGCGCCCACATCGCCCTGGCCCTGGATATGCGCCACCATGTCCATCACCCGCGGCGCGGTGTCCGGGGCCATGCCCGCCTCGCGGGCCGCCGCCGGCGCCGCCATCTCCACCGCAGTGGCCGCCACATGCGCGCCAGCGGCCCGCGGCGGCGCGGTTTCCAGCAGCTTCACCACCTGGATGTTGGGTGCCGTCTCCGGATGGTTCGGCGCCTGATAGACCGTCACCATCACATGCACCGGCCCCTGCTGCACCCGCACCAGCGCCGCATCGCCGAAGCCGGACAGCCAGCCATCCGCGCGGAAGGTGGTGATCTCCACCATCTCCGGCCGGCTGTCGATGCCCGGCGCCGGCGACAGCCGCACCCCAGGCAGGCCGGTTCGCGCATCGGCATGCGGCACCGGCTTGTTCACGATGCAGTACAACCCCGTCTCCAACCGCATCAGGTTGCCGGAGACACGAAGTTCGTTGACCCTGTTGCCGACGGCGGCCTGGCGGCCCTTGGCGGTCTGTTGGATGGCAGCGGCATCGGACATGCAGGGTCTCACTCTTCAAACGAACAGGCCAGGCGGCGGGACCACGACCTTGCTGGCAGGGATACCGCGCCCAGTTGCGGCAACGAAAGCCCATACATCGCGCGCTCAGCCTTGTATCGCAAGCAACGCATTATTGATCGCCGGCGCGGGCAGGCCCAGCGGCAGCACCTGCCCCCGCCCCGTGGCACGCACACGCTCGGCCTGGGCACCGATATCGAACACCACCACCGCCAGCCCGGCCCGCCACGCCACCCCCAGGGTGAAGCACCACGTCTCCGGCCAGATCGACGGCAGGAAGGCCAAATGCGGGCGATGCGCGCGCAACAAGGTCTCGCCCTCGCCCTCGCGATAGCCGCCGGTCACCACCACCCGCCCGGTATCCAACAGCCGGCGGTCATCCTCGGTATGGCCGACCAGCACGAATTCCAGGCCCAGGTTGCGCAGCGCCGCGTCGCGGGCACAGGCCAGCAGGATATCATAGCCCTTCTCGGCGCCAATGCCGCCAATCACCGCCACCCGCCGCCGCTCGCCCTGGCGCTGCACCGGGGGCACCAGCGCCCGCCCGGTCGCAATCGCGGCGGCATCGTCCTCCAGCGCGGCCACCACGGGCGCCACCGCCGGGAAATGGCGCCGCAGCCGTGCCGCGCTGTCCGCCGACGGCGCCACCACGCGGCGCGCCCGGGCCAGGTCGCGTGCCGAGCGGGCGCGCAGGGCCGCCGGCGAAATATCATCCTCGATCGCCCGCCCGGCATCGGCCACGCAGGCATCGCACACGCGGGTATCCTCCGGCTCGCCGCAATAGCGCCGCTCGGCGCCGATCAGCGTCACCCGCGGGCAGAACCAGGCGTAGTCATGCAGGTGCACCTCCTCGGGAATGCCCAGCAGCGCGGCCAGCCGCAGCACGGCATGATCGTGGCCCAGCAGATGGTGCACCTCCAGCACCGCCGGCCGGTCCGCACGCAACAGCCGCGCCAGTGCCGCCAGCTCGCCCGGCACCGCGAACACCAGGTTCGGATAGGCGGCACCGTCGCCATCGGCCAGCCGCACCAGGCCGGGCTGGTACGCCTGCCCCCCCTGCGGCCCCGCGCGCGCGCGCTCGGCCACCGGGCGCAGCAGCACCGCCCGCCGCCCGGCGCGCTGCACCTCCGCCGCACGCTCGCGCACCACCCGCTCCACTCCGCCGCCGCTGTCATGGGTCAGCAGCAGCACCGCGCCCTCCCCCGCTGCCCCCCCGGCCCCCCGCCGCGCCGCCTGCCAGCGCAGCGCGTCCAGCCGCCGCCGCGCCTCGGCCAGCGGATCGGCCGCATGGAACGCGGCGATCAGCGCGCCGTAGCCGGGGTGCAGCCGCTCCAGCACCGCCAGGTTGCGCGCCACCAGCGGCGAGGTCGCCGCCCCGAAGGACTGCCCGCCGACATGGGCGACATAGGCCCCGGGCACGCCGACATGGCGCCAGCCCAGGTGACGGGCGCGGATGCAGTAATCATTCTCCTCGCCATAGCCCTGGGCGAACACATCCTCGCGAAACAGCCCGGTGGCCGCCAGGCATTCGCGCCGCAGATACATGCAGAACCCGACCGCCGTCGGCACCTCCACGGCAACCGCGGCATTGGCCCGCGCCGCCAGCTTCGCCAGCCGCGCCAGCGCGGCCCCCTCCGGCGCCGGATTGGCGGTGCGGGCATCGGGATAGCTCAGGATGGTCGCGTCGTTGGACAGCGGCGTGGCGGTGCCGATATCGCCGGCCGCATGCACCGCCGCCCGCAACCGCTCCACCCACCCCGCCGCCGGCACCGCATCGCTGTTCAGCAGCACCAGGTCGGCGCCGGGCGCCAGCCGCGCGGCCAGCCGCAACCCGGCATTGGCGCTGGCCGGAAAGCCCCGGTTGGCCTTGTGCCGCAACAAAAGCAGCCGCCCCGCCGCATGCCATTCCTCCAACAGCGCGGCCAGCGCCGGCTCCGGCGACGCGTCGTCCACCGCCACCACCACGCTGCCCGCCGGCACCGTGGCCAGCACCGCCTCCAGGCAGGAACGCGTCACCGCCAGCCCACGGAACACCGGCACCACCACCGCCACCCCCCGCTCCGGGGCCGGCTGCGCGGTGCAGGCCGGGCCGCGCAGCGTCGCGGCGGCGGCGGCATGCAGCAGCGGCTCATCCCCGGCGCTCGCCCGCCCGCGCAGCGGAAAGCGGCGGGCCACCGCCCGGGCAATCGCCATCGCCGCGCGCCATTCGCCATCGGGGTCCAGCGGGCTGCCGGCCAGTTCGCTGCCATCCTCGGCCAGCACCCGCAGCGGCCGCCGCAATCCGGCCAGCCGCGCCGCCGGCACCGCGAAGCCACGCGGGCGCGCCAGCGGTGCCGTGGCCGCGATCGACGGATCATCGGCCACCACCGCAAAGCCGCCACGACCATCCTGTGCCACCACCCGCAACGCCGGCGCGGCATCGGGATTGCCGGGCTGCCAGGCCCAGCCGGAAATCCCGCCCTCGTCGCAGCGCACCACGCCCTCCACCCGCCGCGCCCGCCGCACATCCACCGGGCTGCCCAGGCAGGGCCGTCCCGCCACCGTCACGTCCAGCCGCGCGGCCCCCGGCGGCATCCGGTCCGCCCGCCGCCAGCGCCGCCCGTCCAGCGTGATCGCAACCGCCCCCGGCCCGGTCACCGCCACCCAGGCATGGCCGTCCGGCGCCACCCCGCACCAGCCCGGCGCGCCGATCGCGCCGGCCAAGGCGCCGGCCAGCGTCGCCAGCTCGTCGTCAGGCGCCACCAGATGCGCCGACAGCATCTCCGCCAGCGCGGCCGCGCCGCGCGCCGGCTGCCCGGCCATCCGCCGCGCCGCGGCCAGCAGCAGCAGCGCCTCGCGCGACTCCACCTGTTGCGTCACCCGTTCCAGCAGCGGCAGCGCGGCCTGCGCATCGCCGTGGCGCAGCCGCGCACCCGCCAGCGCCAGGGCCGTCGCCGGGTCGTCGGGTGCCAGCCGCCAGGCCCGCTCCATCCACATCAGCGCCTGGCCCAGCCGGCCGGCCTGCAGCGCCGACTGCCCGGCCTGCCACGCCTCGCCGGCCTGGCGCTGGAAGAACGTCGCACGGGTCATCGGCGCGGCGGCGTCGTCGGCCATGCCGGTCAGGCGGCACCGCCCCGGACCGCCTGCGCGGCGCGCGCCGGTGCCGCATCGCCCGCCTCGGTCTCGGCCGACGGCAGGGCGCCCAGGTCGACCTGGGCGTCGGACAGCCCCTGCGCCAGCGCCTTCTCCAGCCAGACCCGCGCCTCGGCGGCATCCTGCTGGCCCGCCAGTCCGCGGGCGAGATAGCGGCCCAGCATCATCTGGGCATGGGCATGGCCCCGCTCGGCCGCCGCGCGGAACCATTGCTGCGCCTGCGGCCGGTCCCAGGGAATGTCATGGCCGCCGCCGAACAGCGCCCCCAGCGCGAACATCGCGCCGACATGGCCATGGCTGGCGGCGCGACGGAACAGCGTCTCGGCCTCGCGGTGGTCGCGCGCCCCGCCGCGCCCGCTGACGAACATCTCGGCCAGCGCCACCTGGGCATCCACCATGCCGGCCTCGGCGGCGCGGGCCAGCCATCTCCGCCCCTCCTCCAGGTTCGCCGCCACCCCGCGGCCCTGGATCAGCATGCGGCCATACCAGTACTGCGCGTTGACCACGCCCTCGGCGGCCCGGCGCAGCCATTGCGCCGCCTGCTCGTCGTCGCGCTCCACGCCCACGCCCTCGGCCAGGCAGATGCCGTAATTATATGCCGCCACCAGGTCACCGGCCGCCGCGGCCTGCTGGAACCATTCGCGCGTGCGCACCGAATCCTCGGCCGTCGCCTCGCCCTTCATCACCAGGCTGGCCAGGTCGTAGCGCGCATTGACCTCGCCGGCCTCGGCAGCGCGGCGGAACCACACCGCGGCCTCGCGCGGATCGGCCGGCACGCCGGCACCGGTCAGGTGCATCAGCCCCAGCGCCCGCGCCGCCGCCTTGTGCCCGGCCTCGGCGGCGCGGCGATACCACATCGCCGCCTCGGCATGGTTGGGCGGCAATTCCCCGCCGCGCGAGTAGAGATCGCCCACCAGTGCCGCCGAATCCGGATCGCCCTGCAACGCCGCCCGGCGCAGCCAGGATTCGCCGTCCTGCAAATTCCTCTTCGTCCCCAAGCCATGCATCAGCGCGAAGCCGTAGCGCGCCTGGGCGCTGCGCAGCCCCTTCGCGGCAGCCTGGCGGTAGAACTCCGTCGCCGCGTCGCGGTCCGCCGGCACGCCCTGGCCGTCCTCGGTGATCACGCCCAGCATGTATTGCGCGGTCGCCAGCCCGGCCTCGGCGGCCCCGCGCAGATAGGTCGCGGCCGTGGCGGCCAACTCCCGGTCGCCACGGCGCAACAGCGCCAGCGCATAGCCCAGCCGCCCCTGCGGGCAATCGGCATCGGCGGCGCGGCGATACAGCTCCTCGGCGCGCGGCAGGTCGCGCAGCCCCTCCGGCCCGTTGGTCAGGATGAAGCCCAGCAGCGCCTGCCCATCGGCCGAACCCGCCTCGGCGGCCCGGCTGGCCCAGGCATGGGCGCGCTCGAAATCCGGCTGTGCGGCATCCGACGCGGCGAACAGAGCCGCTGCCGGCCGGTCGCCGGTCAGCGCCCCCACCTCGCCCTGCGCGGCGCCGGCCTCCATGCCGGGAATGCCGCGCAGATACAGCGCCGCCAGCATCGACTGCGCCTCCAGGTAGCCCTGCCCGGCCGCCCGCTCCAGCCAGCGCGCGCCCTCCGCCCCGCTCGGCGGCACTCCGCTGCCCTCCAGGTAGCAGCGCGCCACCAGGAACTCGGCCTCGGCATTGCCGGCCTGCGCCAGCGGGGTCAGCATGCGGAACCCCTCGGCCCGGCGGCCCTTCTCCATCAGCGCCTTGGCGCGCTGAATCTTGCTGGAGGCAGAGGAAACCAGCCCCGCCAGCCGCCGCAGCGATCCCGACATGGCCTAGCCCCGCCCCGTACCTGGGCCGGTCAACCGGCGCTCATCCGCCATCATGGCTCGCGCAGCCCCTCGGTCGTCGCCGGCACCACGCGCGAGAACAGATAGGCCAGCACGGTTCGCTTGCCGATCTTGATGTCGGCGGTGACCGGCATGCCGGGGTTCATCTGGAACCCGGTCGGCAGGTCGTGCAGCGTCATGGCGTCGATCGAAATGCGGGCGCGGAAATAGGTGTTGCCGAAATCGACATTGGCCGCGCGCGGCCGCCCGGCCTGGCGGGAGCGGTCCTCGTTGGGGTTGCGGAAGCTGTCCGGGCTGATCATCTGCACCCGCCCACGGGCGGTGCCGTACAGCGCATAGGGGAAGGTGTCGAACTTGATCGTCACCGCGTCGCCCACGCCGACGAACCCGGCATCGCGCCCATCCACCACCGCCTCGATCTCCAGCGGCGCGTCCAGCGGCACCAGGGTGATGAACTGCTCGGCCGACTGCATCACCGAGCCGACGCTGACCGGGGCCACGCTCAGCACGATCGAATCGCTCTCGGCGCGGATCTCCACCAGCGCACGGCGCAATTTCGCCTTGTTCAGGTTCTCCACCGCCTCGTTCAGCTTGCGCCCCTGCTCGGTCAGCTGCTGCGAGGACTCGTTGCGCGTCTGCTGCACGTAGCTGTCGCGCTCGGCGATCATCGCGTCCAGGTCGCGCTGCGCCCCAATCGCCTGGGACCGCGCGGCGTCCAGCATCCGCGCCGCCTCGTTGCGGTCCAGCTGGGCCTGGAAGGTGTTCAGCTTGCTGCCCACCGCCTGGCGCTCCAGCTCCACGCGCATCGCCTCGACCTTGCGCGCCACCGCCAGCCGCTGGGCATAGGATTCGGCATCCGCCATCCCCTGCGCCACGCGCACCCGCAGGCTGTCGATCTTCTGGCGGTAATTCTCCAGCCGGAAGCTGCGCTCGGCGCTGCGCTGGGTGAAGATCATCGCCTGCAACTGGCTCGCCGGCGTGCCGTCGCCGACATAGGGCTTGCCATCCACCTCGGCGCGCAGCCGGTTGACCTCGGCCTGCAGGCTGGCGACCTGGGTGATCAGCGAATCGGCATCGGCGGCGGCGAAGGTCGGATCCAGCCGCGCCAGCAACTGGCCGGCCTTGACCACCTGGCCCTCGCGCACGTCGATCGAACGCACCAGCGAGGTTTCCAGCGGCTGGATGGCGATGTTGGCGCTGGTGGTGACCGTCTTGCCCTGGCTGGTCACCACGCGGTCGATCGGCACCGTGCCCATCAGCACCAGCGCCACGGCAAAGACCGAGCCCAGCACCCACAGCGTATAGCGGCTGTGCAGCGGCACCTTCTGCGCGATCACCGCCGCCGAAGGGGACTGGAACTCCAGCAGCATCGGCGCCAGGGCGTCGTCGCGTCCGGCGCGCGCCTCGGGGGCGGGAGGGTGTGCCATGTCTCGCTCCTGCCCTCAGTCGCCCTGGGCCAGCACGGGCTTCGGGCTGGCCGGCTTGCCCATGCCGCTGCTCTCCATGTGCCGGTGCTGCTGCAGCCAGAGCTGGCGATACACCGAACAGCGTTCCAGCAATTCCTTGTGCGGGCCGATATCGACCATCCTGCCCTGGTCCAGCACCAGGATCTGGTGGCAATCCACCAGCGAGGACAGCCGGTGGGACACGATCAGCATGGACCGGCCATGGGCAATGCGATGGATGTTGGCGTTGACCAGCGCCTCGCTCTCCGGGTCCAGCGCGCTGGTCGCCTCGTCCAGGATCAACAGGCGGGGATCGTGGATAAGCGCGCGCGCGATCGCCAGGCGCTGCTTCTGCCCGCCCGACAGGTTGGGCGAGCCTTCCTCGATCTGGGTCTCATAGCCCTGCGGCAGCCGCTCGATGAACTCCTCGGCCCCGGCCAGCCGGGCGGCGCGCACCGCATCTGTGATGGTCAGGCCCGGCCGGCCGGCCAGCAGGTTTTCGCGGATGGTGCCGCGGAACAGGAAGTTGTCCTGCAACACCACGCCGAAGCTGCGCCGCAGATGCGCCAGGTTGATCTCGCGCAGGTCGGTGGTGTCGATCTTGATCGAACCCTCGTACTCGCGGTTGATGCCCTGCAACAGCCGGGTGATGGTCGATTTGCCGGAGCCGGAGCGCCCGACCAGCCCCAGCATGGTGCCGGCCGGCACCTCGAACGAGATGTCGACCAGCGCCGGGTTGCGCGAACCGGGATAGGTGAAGTCGACCCCCTTGAAGCTGATCGCCCCCTCGAAGCGCGGGCGCAGCCCGGCGCCGGGGTTGCTGGTCTCCGGCCGGTTGTTCAGCACGCTGGCCGCCAGCCCGACCGCCATGCGCGTCTCCTCCAGATCCTCGACCAGCCGCGCCATGCTGACCAGCGGCTGGCTGACGCGGCCGGACAGCATCATGAACGCGAACAGAGCGCCCACGCTGGTCGTCAGGTCGCCCTGCAGCGCCATATAGGCGCCGACCATCAGCACGCCGCGGGTCATGAACGTCTCGAACGGCACCACCAGCGTCTGCGGCCAGTTCGAGATGTCGCCCAGCGCCTGCTTGCGCGACGACGCCTCGGCCACGCGCTGGTCCCAGATCTCGCGCTGCTGCGGCTCCAGCGCCAGCGATTTCACGGTGCGGATGCCATGCACCGTCTCCACCATGATGTTGTTGCGCGCCACCTCCGCATCCAGCCAACGGCCAAAGGCGGCGCGCACCGCCGGCATGAAGGCGACGATGATCAGCGCCACGCAGCCGGCCGCGCCGATCACCATCCAGGTCAGCGGCACGTTGATCCAGAACAGCACCGGCACCATCACCGCCAGGGTGACGAAATCCAGCATGGTGGTCAGCAGCCGGCCGGTCATGAAGTCCCGCACCTTGGAGATCTGGCCGAGCTTGAACAGGATCGCGCCGGTCTGGTTGCGCTCGAAATAGTCGATCGGCAGCCCCAGCAGCCGGCGGAAGATGTGCAGCCCCAGCTTGGCATCCAGCCGTGTCGCCACGATCTGGATCAGCCGGCGGCGGATATAGCCGAGATAGGCCTCGTAGAACGCCGCGGCCACCAGGAACAGCGCGATCAAGGTCAGCGTGCTCATGCTCTGGTAGGTGATGACCTTGTCCAGCACCACCATCACCAGCATCGGCGGCGCGATCGCCAGGATGCTGAGCACGATCGAGCCCAGCACCACGTCGCGCAGCACCACCTTCTCCAGCCACACCATGCGGCCGAGCCAGGCGAAGGTGAACGGCTCGTCCTCGAAGGTCACGCCACGCTCGCGGCGCACCAGCACCGCCTCGCCGCCCCACACGCGGGACAGGCGCAGCTCGTCCACCGCCACCACCTGCTCGTCGTTGACCGCCTGCGGGTCCCGCAGCCAGACCACGTTGCGCGCGGGGTCGGCACGCACCATCAGCGCGGCGCTGCCGTCGTTCAGCAACAGCACCACCGGCCCGCCCGCCTTGATGGCCAGCAGGCTGCGCCAGCGCATGCGCACCGCGCGCGCCCACAATCCGGCGGCCTGCATCCAGCCCACCAGCACCGCCGGCGCCGGCGCCTCGTCCTCGGGCACGCGCAGATCCTCGCGATCCAGCTCAATGCCGTGGAACCGCGCCGCCGCCACCAGGGCCAGCAGCCGCACCTCCAGCGGCGAGGGTGCCGCCGGGGCCGCACCCTCGCCGGACCCTGCCGCGGCAGGGTCCGGCGCCGGCACCGCCGCCAGGCTGGCAGACGATGCGCGCTGCATCCTATCGGGCTCGGATGCGGAAGGACGGTCAGGAGAACTCAAATCAACGCACCCCACTATGCCGCAACAATACCCTGCCGCAGCGATGCCGCAGCCCGACATCCGACGACGGCCCCATCAGCGGCGCGGCCCATGCCACCGCCGGGCCCCGCGCTGGCGCGTCTGCGGGCGCGGCACTGGCCGGCCCGTCGACAACGCGCATGCCGCATTGCGGCGTATATCACAAATCCTGCCAGGAAATGACCAAAAACACCGCGCGCCCGGGTCTGGCAACCCCAGGGCAGGGCTGCGGCGGCGGGCGATCACCTGCTTGTGTACCGCCGGGTGTACCGCCGGGCGCCGGGCGCCGGGCGGCCAGCCGTTACCGCAACACCCGGAACCGCGCCGCCACCAGCCGATCGCCGCGCAATTCATCGGCGACGGCATCGGGCTCGGCCACCACCACCACCACGCCGCAGAACCATGCCACGCGGCCCAGCGCGCGGTCCCGCAACAGCGCCCCCAGCGCCACCGCCACCGCCCCCCGCCCGCCGCAACAGGCGCAGCCCGCAAGATGGCGCCCGCCCCCGCGCCCGAACCCCGCCGGTCCCGCACCCGCACCATCCGCCACCAGCAACGCCTCCCCCGGCCGCACGGCGTCGGCGGAACTGGCAAAGCGCAACGGAATGCGATCATCGGGCGGGGTTGTCATGCACGCATAGACATAAGGATATCTTTATGTCATAGCAATCCCATGGAGACCCTCCTCACCGCCCTGCGCGCCTGCGCCGAGCCCACCCGGATGCGCCTGCTGGCACTGGCCGCCCGCGGCGCCTTCTGCGTGGTCGAGTTCACCGAAATCCTCGGCCAGTCCCAGCCCCGCCTGTCGCGCCATCTGCGCCTGCTCGGCGAAGCCGGGCTGCTGGCGCGCGAGCGCGAGGGCGCCAATGTCTGGTTCGCGCTCCCCCCGGCCGACAGCCACGCCGGCGCCCTGGCCCGCGCCATCCTCGCCCGCCTGCCCGACGACGACCCCGTCCTGGTGGCCGATCGCCGCCACGCCGCCCGCGTGCTGGCCGAACGCGCCCGCGCCGCCTCCGACAGCTTCCGCCGCAGCGGCGCGGATTGGGACGAGATGCGCGCGCTCGACCTGCCCGCCACCGCCGTCGAACACGCCCTGCTCGCCCTGCTCCCCGACCGCGGCATCGGCCGCCTGCTCGACATCGGCACCGGCACCGGCCGCCTGCTGGAACTCCTCGCCCCCCGCGTCGACACCGCCCTCGGCATCGATGCCAGCCGCGCCATGCTCGCCCTCGCCCGCGCCCGCCTCGCCAAACCCGGCCTGTCCCACTGCGCCGTCCGCCAGGCCGACATGTACCGCCTGCCGCTCGGCGACGCCGGCTACGACCTGGTGGTGCTCCACATGGTCCTGCACCACGCCGAAGACCCCGCCTCGGTGCTGGCCGAGGCCGCCCGCGTGCTCAAGCCCGGCGGCCGCCTCGTCGTCGTCGATCTCGCCCCCCACGACCCCGCCGCCACCGCCCGCCTCGCCTTCCGCTGGCCCGGCTTCACCGACCCCCACATGGCCGAGCTGACCCGCGCCGCGGGACTGCACCCGGCCCCCGCCCTCGCCGTCCCCGGCGCCCTCGAAACCCGCCTGTGGCCCGCCCTGCGCGGCGCCGCACTCTCCGCCCCGCAAACCGCCCTTCTGGATACCCAATCATGAGCCGACCCCATCTGCTGGATGCCCTGCGCGACCGCGTGCTGCTCGCCGATGGCGGCCTCGGCAGCCACATACAGGCCAGCGACCTGACCATCGAAGGCGACTTCATGGGCCAGGAGAACTGCTCCGAAATCCTCACCCTCTCCCGCCCCGACTTCGTCCGCGATTTCCACCGCGCCTTCTTCGCCGCCGGCGCCGACATGGTCGAGACCAACACCTTCGGCGCCTCCCCCATCACGCTGGACGAATTCGGCCTCGGAGACAAAGCCGCCGAACTCAACCAGCGCAGCGCCGAACTCGCCCGCGAAGCCGCCGACTCCTTCGCCGACGGCCGCCACCGCTGGGTCCTCGGCGCCATCGGCCCCGGCACCAAGCTGCCCTCCCTCGGCCACATCACCTACGACGCCGTCGAAGCCGCCCTCCTCGTCCAATGCCGCGGCCTCGTCGCCGGCCATGTCGATGCCCTGCTGACCGAAACCAACCAGGACACGCTCTACATCAAGGCCGCCGTCAACGCCGCCAAGGCCGCCATCGCCGAGAGCGGCCGCGACATCCCGATCTTCGTCCAGGTCACCGTCGAGACCACCGGCACCCTCCTCGTCGGCCCCGACATCGCCGCCGCCGCCACCGTCATCAAGGCGCTCGACGTCCCCCTGATCGGCCTGAACTGCGCCACCGGCCCCCAGGAAATGGCCGAGCACGTCCGCTGGCTCAGCCAGAACTGGCCCGGCCTGATCTCCGTCCTGCCCAATGCCGGCCTGCCCGAACTCGTCGACGGCAAGACCCGCTACCCCCTCTCGCCGGAGGAAATGACCAGCTGGGTCGAACGCTTCGTCCGCGAAGACGGCATCAACCTCATCGGCGGCTGCTGCGGCACCAACCCGCACCACATCGCCGCCCTGGACGCCATGCTCCGCCGCCTCGGCCAGCCCCGCCCCACCCCATCCGCCCGCACCGCCGTCTGGATGCCCTCGGTCGCCTCGCTCTACCAGCAGGTGCCCCTGTTCCAGGAGAACAGCTACTTCTCCATCGGCGAGCGCTGCAACGCCAACGGCTCCCGCGCCTGGCGCGCGCTCCAGGAAAAGGGCGACTGGGACGGCTGCGTCGCCATGGGCCGCGAACAGATCG
>JADLHF010000105.1 GCA_020848935.1 Acetobacteraceae bacterium | reverse complement strand
GGGTCTGGAACTCCGGCCAGCCGATCATGCCCTCGGCCTGGCCCAGCCAGACGTCCCATTCCGCCGCGTCGGCCGGCGTCACCTCGTCGAACAGGGAGAAGTAGCGGCATTCATCCGGCGTGCCGGCGGGGTTCAGGTGGAGCTGGAACAGGCTCTTGCGGTCGTCCAGGTGCAGCCGCACCAGCCCGCCGGCATCCAGCCGCCCGATCGCGGCCACCGTCATGCGACCCTCGGGCGAGGCTTCGGGCGGGGTGACCCGGGTGGCGCCGGCGGCGAGGATGAACGGCGACAGGTCGGCGGTCAGCACCATGCCGACGCGAAAATGATCGGGGGTGTACGGCTTCGGTGCCATCGCGTTGCGTGCCATCGCGATCGCCGATTGCAGGGGGTTCATCGGGCTGCCTCCTTCTTCCTCACGCCGGCGGCGCACTGCCGTGTAGGCCAGCGCGCAGGCGCCGGCCAGCAGGGCGGCGGCGAACAGCGTGCCGCCCATGCCGCCGCCGGAGGATGGGGTGCGTGCCGGCGCCGCCGATGCCACCCCGGGCGGGATATCGGGCGGCACCTCCACCCAGCCGGTGTCGGGCGCAGCACCGGCGGCGGTGCCGCGGTCCAGGGCGGCCAGCTTGCCGCGCAGGTCGGCATTGTCGCGCGCCAACGCATCGGCCTGCTGGCGCCATTGCTGCACGCCGGGGTCGTCGCGGTGGCTGCGGAAGAAATCCGTGTAGCCGGGACGGGTGAGATGATCGAGCATGAACCACAGGAACAGCCCGTCCCATACGCCGAAGCTGCGCGGCGCCGCGGCGGCGTAGGGCGGCGCGGACCAGCCCTGCTGGGCGAACCAGTTGCCGGAGCGGGGCGGCGCGGCGCTGGGCGTGCGGCTGCCGCCGCCGCCCCACCAGGTGGTGCCGCTGCCGGGTGCGGGTTGCGGGGCGGGGCGCGCCGGCTCCTGGCGGCGTTGCTCGGCGGCGCGCTGTTCGCGCAGGGCGTCAGCCGAACGCTGGCGCGACAGCGCCTGGTCGCCGGCCGAGGGGGCGGCGCGGAAGAACGGCAACGAGGGCGCGGACGGGCGCGCGTAGCCGCCGCTGGTGGAGGGCGTGCGCGGGGCGGACGGGCGCGGGGCGAAGGAGGGGGTGCGCGGCGCCGGGCGCGAATAGCCGCCGCTGGAGCGGCCGCGCGACTGTGCCCAGCCATCCGCGGCCCCGGCCAGCACCAGCGCGCCCGCCGCCGGCGGCAGCCATGCCGGTGGTGCCCGCAGCATCGGGCTGGCGGCGAGCATGGCGCTGGCCAGCCCGGCCAGAAGGCGTCTGCGAATGGTCATCGCCGGTGCGTCACTGCGTCCCTGCCCAAACTCGTGCCTTGGTATCCCCGCCGGCGCAGATGGGGATGGCGAAGGTGGATGTCATCCGATGCCGTACACGCCGCGCTCCAGCGCCGCCAGCAGGGCGAGTGCCTTGGGATCGGCGAAGGGCAGGCTCTGGGTCAGGATCACTCCGGCGATGCCGGCGGCCGGGTCGAGCCAGAAATAGGTGTTCACCAGCCCGCACCAGGCCAGGCTGCCGGCGCTGCGCCCGGCCGGGCCGGCTTCGGTGTTGATCAGGAAGCCCAGCCCCCATTTCTGCACCATGCCGGGGAACAGGTTGCAGTCGTAGGAGGCGGCGGGTACCGCCGATGTCATCGCCACCACCTCGGCGGCGCCGATCTGGTTGCGGCCCATCGCGGCGACGGTGTCCGCGGCCAGGATGCGCGCACCGTCCAGCGTGCCGCCGCGCAGCAGCATGCGCAGGAAGCGGGTGTAGTCGCCCGCCGTGCTGCACAGCCCGCCGCCACCCGCCAGGAAGGCCGGCCCGTTGCCGGCGGCCCGGTCGCCCTGGGCCAGGCTGCCGTCCGCCTGGCGCTGGTGGACGGCGACCAGCCGGGCGCGCTGGGCATCGGTGAGGGTGAAGGTGGTATCGGGCATGCCGAGCGGGCCGGTGACGTGGGTGGCGAGATAGGCGTCGATCTTCATGCCGCTGGCCGCCTCGATCGCGTGGCCGACGATGTCGGTGGCGATCGAGTAGTTCCAGCGCGCGCCGGGATCGAACAACAGCGGGATGCGCGCCAGTTCGTCCGCACTGGCCGGGCGCGGCGACACGCCGAGCGCGGCGGTGGCACGGGTGAGCTCGGTGTTCCAGTTCTCGTAGCCGAAGCCGGCGGTGTGGGTCAGCAGGTGGCGCAGGGTGATCGGGCGGGCGGCCGGACGCAGCCGGGGCATCGGCCCGTCCCAACCGTCGAGCACCATTGGCGCGGCCAGGTGGGGCAGCACCGCGGCGATCGGTCCGTCAAGGCTGAGCTTGCCGCGCTCGACCAGCTGCATGGCGGCCACCGAGGTGATCGCCTTGGTCATCGAGGCGATGCGGAAGATGGCGTCGGGCCGCAACGCGCGGCCGCTGGCCAGGTCGGCGAGGCCGAAGCAGCCCTGGTACAGCAGGTCGCTGGCGGAGGTGGCCATGGCGACCGCGCCGGCAACCTCGCCGGCTTCGGTGGCATGGCGCAGGGCGGAGTCGATGGCGGCGGCATTGACCATGCTTGGACTCTCCGGTGTGAGCCGGGGCAGGGTGGCGCAATCCGCGCCGATTGCCCAGGCCGATCGGGCGCGCCCGGCCCAACGCGGGGGCTGGTCGTTTCGTCGGAAAGGGGGTGGTGCCGGCGGCCAAGGCAGTTTCTCGCTGAACGGTCAGGGCACCTCCAGCCCCTGTGGCAGTCCAAGGTCCGATTGCGCCTCGATCTCGCGGGCAAGCTGGTCGGCAACGCTGGCCTCGCGCGCCAGGAGGATCAGGTCGTGGGTGTAGAGGTCCCTGTATCGGAGGCGATCGGGCCAGGCGTTCCAGCCATGCCGACGCATGATGCGATATTTGAGGGCGCGCTCGATCGCGAAGCCGGCGTGGTGAAAGGCATGCGCCCACAGCGCCTTCGCCGCGAGGACGCGGGCAACCTGACGATCCTGGAGCGCCTGCTCCAGCCAGTGTTGCGGCGTGATGACGGGCCGATCGGACATGGCGCAACGACGCTACCGCCCGATCGCGTAGCCCTGCATGCCGCGGGGGTTGGCGCCGGCATGCATCTGGCCGTCATCCTCCAGCCGGGCGCCGGACAGGCGGCCTTCGCTCCAGGGTTCGCCCTGGCTTGCATCGTGGCCGCGGGCTTTCAGGTCCTCCAGCACGGCGGGGGCGTAGCGGCCCTCGATCACCACGCGGCCGGGCCGGGCGACGCGGGGCCAGAAGCTGCTGGGCCAGTGGTCGGAGTGGAAGTTCGGCGCGTCGATCGCCTGCTGGATGTTCAGCCGGTGGTGGACCATGCGCAGGAACATCACCGTCTGCCACTGGTCCTGCTGGTCGCCGCCGGGGGTGCCGAAGCTGAGCCAGGCCTTCCCGCCGCGCAGCGCCATGCTGGGCGAGAGCGTGGTGCGCGGCCGCTTGCGCGGGGCCAGGCTGTTGGGGTGGCCCTGCTGCACCCAGAACATCTGGCCGCGGGTGGAGAGCGGGAAGCCGAGTTCGGGGATGACCGGCGAGGATTGCAGCCAGCCGCCCGAGGGGGTGGCGCTGACCATGTTGCCCCAGCGGTCGATGACATCGACGTGGCAGGTGTCGCCGCCGATGGCACCCAGGCGGGCGACGGTGGGTTCGCCCACGCCGGGGGCGCGGGTGAGCAGGTCGGCGCGCTTGCTGGCCTCGCGATCGACCATCGGGGTGAAGCCGGGCACGGTGCCGGGGCGCAGTTCCATCGAGGCGGCGGCGCCGATCAGCGCGCGGCGTTCGTCGTTGTAGGCGTCGCCGAGCAGGTGGGCGAGCGGCACCTCGGCGTGGTCGGGGTCGCCGTAATAGGCCTCGCGATCGGCATAGGCGAGCTTCATCGCCTCGACCACGGTGTGGACGAAGTCGGCGCCGTCCGGGTCCATGGCGGCGATGTCGAAGCCCTTCAGCAGGGCGAGGGTTTGCAGCATGGCGGGCGCCTGGCTCCACGGCCCGACCTTCAGCACCGTGGTCCCATGGTAGTCGTAGGCGATCGGGTCCTCGACCGAGGCGGCCCAGCGGGCCATGTCGTCGGCGGTCAGCAGGCCGCGATGGCGGCGGCCGGAGGCGTCGAGGATGTCTTCGTTGGCGTAGAACCTGCCGATCGCCTCGGCGACCCAGCCGCGGTACCACGCGTTGCGCACGCTGTCGATGCGGGCCTCGCGGGTGGTGCCGGTGGCCTCGCGGATCAGGCGCCGCCAGGTCTCGGCCAGCTTCGGGCGGCGGAACAGGGCGCCGGGGGCGGGGGTGTTGCCGCCGGGCAGCCAGACTTCGGCCGAGGTTTTCCATTCCTGCTCGAACATCGGGCGCATGGCTTCGATGGCGGCGGGGATTCGGGGCACCAGGTGGACGCCGTTGGTGGCGTAGCCGATGGCGTATTCCAGCACGTCGGCCAGTTCCATGGTGCCCCAGTCGCGCAGCATCGTCGCCCAGCCGTCGAACGCGCCGGGCACCACGGCGGGCAACAGGCCGGTGCCTGGCACCAGGTCGAGCCCCAGTTCGGCGAACTTGGCCGGCGTGGCGGCGGTGGGGGAGACGCCCTGGCCGCAGATCACGTGCTGGCGGTTGGCCTTGGCGTCGTGGATGATGATCGGCAGGTCGCCGCCGGGGCCGTTCAGATGCGGCTCGGCCACCTGCAGGGTGAAGCCGGCGGCCACGGCCGCGTCGAAGGCGTTGCCGCCGCGCTCCAGCACCGCCATGGCGACGGCCGAGGCGAGCCAGTGGGTGGTGGCGACGACGCCGAAGGTGCCGGCGATCTCGGGGCGGGTGGTGAACATGCGGTGGCGTCCCTGGCAGGTGCGCCGGCAGCCTAGCGCGGTGCGCCGGTGCGGCCAACTCGGGTGATTGCCGGTCTGCGGCGATACCGGCACACTGGCCGCCTCACCGATGGGGAACGGAAAATGGCCTTCTACGAACTGCGGCAATACAAGGTCCAGCCGGGCAAGATGGCGGAATGGCTGGCCTGCATGGAGGAGGAGATCATTCCCTTCCAGGTGGCCAAGGGCATGGTGATCACCGGCTCCTTCCAGGGTGAGACCGATGAGAGCGTTTATGTCTGGATTCGCCGCTTCGAGAGCGAGGCGCAGCGCGAGAAACTGTATGCCGATGTTTATCAGAGCGACCACTGGAAGAACGTGATCGCGCCGAAGATCCCGGCACTGCTCGACCGGTCCGCCATGGTGGTGCAGCGGATCGTGCCGACGCCGCGCTCGGTGGCGCAGTAGGCTTGCCATGCTGGTGGTCGTTGTCGGACCCTCCGGGGCCGGCAAGGACACGCTGATGGAGCGGGCGCGCGCGGCCTTGTCGGGCGCGCCCGGCTTTCGCTTCGTGCGCCGCGAGATCACCCGCCCGCAGGGGGCCGGCGGCGAGGACCATATCGCGGTGACGGCGGAGGAATTCGCGGCGCGGCGGGCGGCCGGCGCCTATGCGCTGGCGTGGCAGGCGCATGGCCTGGGCTATGGCATTCCGGCCGATGTCGCCGGCGATATCGCGCGCCGCGTGGTGGTGGCCAATGTCTCCCGCGCGGCGATCGCCGAGGCGGTGGCGAAGTTCCCGACAATGGTGCTGGAGATCACCGCGCCGGCCGCGGTGCTGGCGGCGCGGCTGGCGGCGCGCGGGCGGGAGACGGAGGCGGACATCGCCGCGCGGCTGGCGCGCGCGGTGGCGCTGCCCGAGGGCGTGGCGGTGGTGCGGGTGATGAACGACCGGACGCCGGAGGAGGGCGCGGCGGCGGTGGTGGCGGCCCTTACCCGCGCAGCGCAATCCGCCGGGCGATGGTGAACGGCGCGCCCGCTGCGGCCTGGGTGAAGATGGCGAGGTCGGTGACCCGGCGGGGGGCTTCCAGCAGGGCGCCGAAATACTCGGTGGCGGCCGGCAGGTAGATCGCCTTTTCCGCCGGGGTGAGGCGGCGGGTCAGTGTCATGTGGAAGAAGAATTCGCCGAACACGTAGGTGTAGCCCCAGCGCTTCAGCAGTGCCTCCTGCGCCGGCGGCAGGCCGGATTTGCGGCGGCGGGCCAGCTCGGCCTCGGTGAGCGGGGCGCGCAGGTGGTCGATGCCGGCGACGCAGAGATCGGCCAGGGCTTGCAGCGCGTGGCTCGGCGCGGTCTCGCGGAGGGCGAGGAAGCCGTGCAGGTCCTGCACCGACAGGCGCGGCAGGTCGAAGGGGCGGATGCCGGCGGCGAGGCTTTCGACGGCGGCGACGAACGCGCCCCAGGTGACGCCGTCGGCCAGGCGCATCGGCGCTTTCAGGGTGGCGTGGAAGCCGTAGCCGGCGGGGTCGCGGGTGATGGCGGCAATGTCGGGCAGTTCCGGCTGCCGCCGCGTGGCGTTGGTCTCGGCGTCGCGGCCGAGCCAGGTGGAGGCGGCATCGTGCAGCGGGTCGTCGATGGCCGGGGCATAGTAGAGCGCCACGCGCGATGGGCCCGATGGCGTCACGCCACGCGCTCTCCGGCCAGCCAGACCTGGCGGACCACCGGCATGCCCTGGTGCACGCGCACGCGGGCCAGGTCGGCGCGCAGCCCGGCCTCCAGCCGGCCGCGATCGGGCAGGCGGGCCATGCGGGCGGGGTTGTCGGTGATGGTGCGGATCGCCTCCGGCAGGCTGATGCCGGCCTGATCGACGCACAGGAAGGCGCATTCCACCAGGGCCGCCGGCACGTAGTCCGAGGCGAAGGCGTCCACCCGTCCGGCGCGCACCAGGTCGGCGGCGGCGATGTTTCCCGAGTGGCTGCCGCCGCGCACGATGTTCGGCGCGCCGGCGATGATCTGCATGCCCGATGCCCGTGCGGCGTCGGCGGCGGTCATGTTGACGGGGAATTCGCTGATGCGGATGCCGTCGGCGACGTTCTCGGCGATCTCCTCCACCGTGCGGTCGTCGTGGCTGGCAAGCTCGATGTCCAGGTGGGCGACGCGGGCGAGCAGGGCGCGGCGGTTGGGGTCGCGGACACGGGCGCGCTGGTCCACCAGCAGGTCGATGCGCGCCTGGATCGCGTCGTCGGTGAAGCCGGAATCGCGGCGCAGCTTCCAGTAGCGGTCCATGTCGGCGAACTGGCCGACGCCGGGCGAATGGTCCATCAGCGAGACCATGCGCACCAGGGGGTGGTCGGCGACGGGATCGACCAGTTCCATCATGTCGGTGGCGGGAAGCTCGCAGCGCAGGTGCAGGAAGTGGTCGCTCTTGAGCAGGCCGGTGCCGGTCAGCGCGTCGAGATCGACGATGGCGTCACGAAACGTCTTGATGCGGGCTTCGTTGAAGCCGAGATCGCCGAGGCACAGCGCGTCAAGCACGGTGGTCACCCCGGCGGAGGCGCATTGCGCGTCATGCGCCAGCATCGCCGAGCGCGATGGCCAGCGGGCGGTCATCCGCGGCTGGACCTGGCGCTCCAGGTTGTCGGTGTGGACATCGACCACGCCGGGCATCAGGTGGTCGCCGTCCAGGTCGATGGCGCCGCCGGCATGGCTGCGGCCGGGCTGGACCTCGGCGATGCGGCCGTCGCGGATCACCAGGCTGCCGGGAACCACCTCGGTGGGCAGGATCAACAGGCAGTTCGTCAGGATGGTCTCGGTCATGCGGCGTCCTGCAGCGGGGCGATGTGGAGCAGCCGGTCGGCGACGCGGCCACGCACCTCGGCATCGTGGAAGATGCCGACGATGGCAACCCCCCTGGCCTTGGCGTCGGCGATCATGGCGATGACGATGTCGCGGTTGGCGGCGTCCAGGCTGGCGGTCGGCTCGTCCAGCAGCAGGATCGGATGGCCGCCGATGAAGCCGCGCGCCAGGTTCACCCGCTGCTGCTCGCCACCGGAGAAGGTGGCGGGGGGGAGGGCGTGCAGGCGGGCGGGGATGTTCAGCCGGTGCAGCAGGGCGGCGGCCGCCTCGCGGCTGCGGTCGGGCGCGGCCTCGGCGACGATATCGAGCGCGGGCACGCGGGGCACGACGCGCAGGAACTGGCTGACGTAGCCAAGGGTTTTCGCCCGCACCTGCACCACGGTGCGCGGCGGGGCGCGGGCGATATCGACCATTTCGCCGTCGTGGCGCACCAGGATGCGGCCGGCATCGGCGCGGTAGTTGCCATAGAGGCTGCGCAGCAGGGTGGATTTGCCGGCGCCGGACGGGCCGGCCAGCGCGACGCACTCGCCGGCATGGACCGCGAGCTCCACCGCATGCAGCACCGGCAGGTGCAGGCCGCCGCGCAGGTGCAGGGTGAACTGCTTGTCCAGCCCTTCGACGCGAAGCATCTGCGGGGGTGCGCTCATGCCTGCAACACCGAGCTGACGAGAAGCTGGGTGTAGGCGTGCTGCGGATCGTCCAGCACCTGGTCGGTCAGCCCCGTCTCCACCACCACGCCGCGCTGCATCACCATGATGCGGTGGGCGAGCAGGCGGGCGACGGCGAGGTCGTGGGTGACCAGGACCACGGCGATGTTCAGCCGGGCGACGAGGCTGCGGATCAGGTCCAGCAGCCGGGCCTGCACCGAGACGTCCAGGCCGCCGGTGGGCTCGTCCATGAACACCAGGCGGGGATGGGTGACCAGGGTGCGGGCGATCTGCAGGCGTTGCAGCATGCCGCCGGAGAAGGTGCGCGGCATGTCGTCCACCCGGTCGGCGTCGATCTCCACCTGGGTCAGCCAGTCGATCGCCTCGGCGCGGATATTTCCGTAGTGGCGATTGCCGGCGGCCATCAGCCGCTCGCCGACATTGCCGCCGGCCGAGACCGCCATGCGGAGGTTGTCGCGCGGGTTCTGGTGGACAAAACCCCAGTCGGAGCGGTGCAGCGCGCGCAGGGCGGGCGCCGGCATGGCGTGCACATCATGCAGCCGCCGGGCGGGGTCGCGGTACCACACGGCGCCGGCATCGGCGCGCATGCGGCCCGACAATACGTTCAGCAGCGTGGTCTTGCCGGAGCCGGACTCGCCGACCACGGCCAGCACCTCACCCGGCCAGAGATCGGCATCGACGCCGACCAGGGCGGGGATTTTTCCGAAATGCAGCGACAGGTCGCGTGCCGAGAGCAGGGTTTCGTCGGTCATGGCTTCATGCCTCCGCCTCGCGCTGCGCTGCCGACGGGCGCCTCCCGCACCAACGCCTCGCCAGTGCCGGCATGGCCCGCTTCCTGGCGGGTTTCGCAATGGTCGGTGTCGGAGCAGACGAACATCCGCCCGCCGCGATCATCGGTCACCACCTCGTCGAGATAGGAATTGTCCGCGTTGCACAGCGCACAGCGATGCGGCGCGCGCGTGGTGCGGAAGGGATGATCCTCGAAATCCAGGCTGCGCACCTCGGTATAGGGCGGGATGGCGTAGATGCGCTTCTCCCGCCCGGCGCCGAACAATTGCAGGGCCGGCATCATGTGCATCTTCGGATTGTCGAAGGCCGGGATCGGCGAGGGCGCCATCAGGAAGCGGCCGCCGACCATCACGGGATAGTCGTAGCTGATCGCCACCTGGCCGAAGCGAGTGATGTCCTCGTACAGCCGCACATGCATGGCGCCGTATTCGGCCAGCGCGTGCATGCGCCGCGTCTCCGCCCGGCTGGATTCCAGCTTGAACAGCGGTTCGGGCTGCGGCACCTGGTAGACGATGATCTGGTCCTCGCGCAGCTTCTTCTCCGGGATGCGATGCCGGGTCTGGATGATCGTTGCTTGCTCCGTATCCGTTGTGGTCGCAACGCCGGCGGTGCGGGCGAAGAAGCGGCGGATCGAGACTGCGTTGGTGGTGTCGTCGGCCCCCTGGTCGATCACCTTCAGCGTGTCGTCGGCGCCGAGCACGCTGGCAGTCACCTGGATCCCGCCGGTGCCCCAGCCATAGGGCAGCGGCATCTCGCGCGAGCCGAACGGCACCTGGTGCCCGGGGATGGCGACGGCCTTCAGCAGCGCACGGCGGATCATCCGCTTGGTCTGCTCATCGAGATAGGCGAAATTATACCCGTTCACCGCGCCATCCCCACGCCCCGAGAAAGTGAATGAAAGTTTTTGCTTCTTTTTTCAAAAAGAAGCGCTTGTTCTTTTTTGAAAAAAAGAACCAAAAAACTTCTATTCATGAAGGGCCACCTCGGCCTCGCGGCGCATGCGGCGGATGGTTTCCAGCTCACTTTGGAAATCCACGTAGTGCGGCAGCTTGAGGTGTTCGACGAAGCCGGTGCCTTCGATATTGTCGCTGTGGTACAGGATGAACTCCACGTTCTGCGCCGGCGCCGTGGCTTCCTCGCCGAATTCGTCGTGGCGCATCGCGCGGTCCACCAGCGCCATGCCCATCGCCTTGCGCTCGGCATGGCCGAACACCAGGCCGTAGCCACGGGTGAATTGCGGCGGCTTGGTCTTCGAGCCCTTGAACTGGTTGATCATCTGGCATTCGGTCAGCGTGACGTCGCCGATGTCGATGGCGAAGCCCAGCTCCGGCGGCACGATCTCCACGGCAACCTCGCCCAGCCGGACCTCGCCGACGAAGGGGTGGCTGCCGCCCCAGCCGCGCTGGGTGGAGTAGCCCATGGCGAGCAGGAAGCCCTCGTCGCCGCGCGCCAGCGCCTGGAGCCGGGCGTCGCGCGATGCCGGAAAGCCGAGCGGCTCGCGGGTGAGGTCGGTCGGTTCGCGGTCGGTCTCGCGCGGGCCGTCGCCCTCGATCAGGTCCTCGCCACGCAGGATGTCCGAGACGCGCGGCATTGTGGCCGCCTCGGCCTCGGCCCGTGGGGCGGGTGGCGGGGGCGTGCCGTCGGCCGCGAGGGCGAAATCCAGCAGCCGATGGGTGTAGTCGTAGGTCGGGCCAAGCACCTGTCCGCCGGGCAGGTCTTTGTACACTGCCGAGACGCGCCGGCGCACCCGCATTGCCGCGGTGTCCAGCGGCGTGGAATAGCCGAAGCGGGGCAGGGTGGTGCGATAGGCGCGCAGCAGGAACGCCGCCTCGATCAGATCGCCCTGGGACTGCTTCACGGCCACGGCGGCCAGCTCGGGGTCGTACAGCGAGCCCTCGGCCATCACCCGGTCCACCGCGCGGCCGAGTTGCGCGCCGATCTGCGCCACGCAGACCTCCGGCACGGAGGGATCGCCCCGCCGCTCCTCGGCCAGCCAGGCATGGGCGTTGTCGATCGCCCGCTCGCCGCCCTTCACCGCCACATAGGCCATGGCTCAACCCTCCGTGATCGCGACGGTGCGCGGCACTGCGGCCAGGGCGGTGCCGGCGCACAGCACCAGGTCGACACCGCGCGGGAACAGGGCGTGATTCGGTGCCCAGCGCGCGGCAAAATCATCCGGCAGGCCGGTCACGCGCAGGATGGCGGGTTCCTTCAGCCCGGGGCCGGCCAGGCGCCACTTCGTGCCGGTGCCGAGGGCGGCGACCTGCAGCACCAGGGTGGCGGAGCTCTCCGGCGCCTCGTCGCTGCCGGCCGACAGGGTGGCCAGGTCGGGCAGGGCGGTGGCGACCACGAAGCCGGCGGTGGCGGGGTCGGGGCAGGGCATGGTGCCGCAATGGAACACCAGCCAGTCGCGCGCCGGCGCGCAGTCGGCGGCGATGTGCAGCCGGGCGTCGCCGTCGATCAGCGTCAGCAGCACGGCGGCAGTGGCCGGGTCCAGCGGGCTTGGCGGCATCAGGCCGGCGCCGGCCGCGCGGATGGTGCCGGGGCGGGCCATGGCATCCAGCAGCGCGCGGAAGCTCGATTGCGCCTGCGCCACCGGATCGGCAAAGCCGGGAAGGTCGATGTTCATGACGTCCGCATCGTGGCCATGGTGAAGAACTGCACCCGCGTGGCCGCCGCCTTGGCCGCGGCGGCGTCGCACGCGGCCTGCTGTTCGGCGGCCAGCCTGGCGATCACCGCCGCGTGCAGCGCATCGTGGCGGGCGGGGTCCTGCAACGCGGCGTCGAGTTCGGCGGCAAGCCGGGCCTGGGCGGTGTCGCGGCCCTGGACATAGGCGTGGCCCACCATCCCGTCGGCATTGCGTACGGTGCAGCGGGTGACCGACATCTCGCCCAGGTTGAACGGCGCGCCGCCGCCGCCGGCCCGCCCGCGCAGCATCACCAGCCCGGACTCGGGCCCGCGCAGCACGGTGCAGGCGGGCAGCGCCGGGGCATGGGCCAGCAGGGCGGTCAGGCGCGCCGCCCCGGCGCGGGCCAGCACCGCCATCCAGCGCTGCCGCGCAGCCGTGCCGCCGGTTGGGTGGGATGGAGCCTCGGGCATGGCGCATATTCCAGATACATGGACATCTAGACAACTAGACAGATATCGGCCGGCGGCGGTATCGTCAACCCGCGATCGCACTGCGAAGGCCCCGCGTGAACGAACTTCCGACGACAGCCCCCGATCCCGCCGCCGCGCCGGCCCGTGCCCTGGGCGAACGCGGCATGGCGCTGTGGCGCCGCATCGCCGAGGCGGTGGAGCGGGGGATCGCCGCCGGCACGCTGGCCCCCGGCGCCCGGCTGGAGACCGAAGCGCAGATGGCCACCCGCTTCGCCGTCAACCGCCACACCGTGCGCCGCGCGCTGGAGGAGCTGTCGCGCAACGGGCTGGTCCGCGTGGAGCAGGGGCGCGGCAGCTTCGTGGCCGAGGATGTGCTGGACTACACCGTGGGGCCGCGCACCCGGTTTTCCGAGTGGATCCGCCGCCACAACAAGGAACCTTCGGGCCGCACACTGGACCTGCGCGAGCTGCCGGCCGATGCCGCCATCGCCGCCGGGCTGGGGCTGCGCGCCGGTGCCAAGGTGGTGCGGCTGGAGCGGCTGGGGCTGGCCGATGGCCGCCCGGTCAGCATCGGCCGGCACCATTTCCCCGCCGCCCGGTTCCCGAAACTTCTCGCCGCCCTGCGCACCGCCGACTCGATCTCCGACGCGCTGGCGCAATCCGGCGTGGAGGATTATCGCCGCCAGACCACCCGCGTTTCGGCCCGCATGCCCACCGAACAGGAAGCCGTGCTGCTGCAACTCGCCCGCAATCGCCCGCTGCTGGTCAGCGAGAGCGTCAATGTCGATGAAGCGGGCCGGGTGGTCGAGTTCGGCGTCGCGCGCTATCCCACGCCGCGCGTGCAGATCGTCTTCGAGCCCTGAGCCGGTCGAGACGTCGTCAGGAGACCGAAGATGCGCCCCCTCAGGATCAATGGCGGCCAGGTGCTGACCGAAGGCCGCCTCATCGAAGGTGACCTGCTGCTGCGCGACGGCCGCATCGACCGCGGCACCGCGCCCGACGCCGCCAGCTTCGACGCGCGGGGCCTGCTGGTGCTGCCAGGGATCGTCGATCTCCACGGCGATGCCTTCGAGCGTCAGGTCCAGCCGCGCCCCGGCATCGGCTTTCCGATCGACCTGGCGCTGGAGGACACCGAGCGCCAACTGCTGGCCTGCGGCATCACCACCGCCTTCCACGGCATGACGCTGTCCTGGGAGCCGGGCCTGCGCAGCGCCGAGGCGTGGCGGGTGATGCTCGATGGCCTGGCCGCGCGCGCCTGGGCCTGCGACATGCGCGTGCACCTGCGCTGGGAGGCGTTCAACCTCGATGCCCTGGACATGGCAATCGCGGACATCGCCGCCGGGCGGGTGCATCTGCTGGCGTTCAACGACCATACTCCGTCGATCCTGAGGAAGCTCGGCGATGCCACCACGGCGGCCAAATACAGCGACCGTGCCGGGATGAAGCTCGACGATTTCCGTGAACTGGCCATCCGCATCGGCGCCCGTGGCCCTGACGTGCCGGCCGCCCAGGCGCGCATCGCCGCCGCCGCCCGCGCCGCCGGCATCCCGATGGCCAGCCACGACGACGACAGCATCGCCACGCGCGACGCCTTCCGCGGCGAGGGTGCCCGCATCTGCGAGTTCCCGATGGCCGAGGAGGTCGGCGCCGCAGCCGTTGCCGCCGGCGATGCGGTGGCGATGGGGGCGCCGAACGTGGTGCGGGGCAAGTCCCATCTCGGCTGGGCTTCGGCGGCGCGGCTGGCCGAGGCCGGCATCTGCACCGTGCTGTGCAGCGACTACTTCTACCCCTGCCTGCTGCGCGCGCCGTTCCTGCTGGCCGGGCGCGGCGTGCTGGACCTGCCGCGCGCCTGGGCACTGGTGGCGGCCCATCCGGCCGCCGCCGGCGGGCTGGACGACCGCGGCCGCATTGCGCCGGGCCTGCGCGCGGACCTGGCCCTGGTTGACGCCACCGGCGCCGCACCGCGGCTGGTGGCCACCATCGTCGCCGGAGTGCCCGCGCATCTGACCGCCGAGGGGTGGGCGAGGTTGGGGTAGGGAACTGTTCTTATTGTGAACAAGAAGAAGCAAAAAACGTCATCCACTGTTCACCGCATGCCACCGCCGTTCCCCCACACATCAAATGAACAGAAGTTTTTTGGTTCTTTTTTCAAAAAAGAACGTCCTTCCTTCACCCCCAAGGAGGGGAGTTCCCCCCTCGCCCGGGCGGCCGCTAGACTGTGGCAATGAACGCCCTGTCCCCCATCTTCGCCACCATGACCGTTCCGGCCGACGACGTCTCCGCCGAGGAGGCGGCGGCGGTGGCGCTGGGCCACTGGGGCATCGCCGCGACGGCGAAGCTGCTGACCGGCGAGCGCGACCGCAACTTCCACCTCACCGCCGCCGACGGGCGCGAATACGTGCTGAAATTCGCCAACCCGGCCGAGCCGGTGGAGGTCACCGACCTCCAGGTGAAGGCGCTGCAGCATGTCGCGCGCACCGATCCGCAGTTCAACATTCCGCGCATGATCCCGCTGCCCGATGGGCGCATCGAGGCGACGGTGCCGCGGGCGCCGCGGCCGGCCCGGGTGCGGCTGCTGTCCTGGGTGCACGGCACGCCGCTGCGCCATGCCCCGCGCAGCGCGGCCCAGCGCGAGGCATGTGGCCGCGCGCTTGCCCGCCTGGGCCTGGCGCTGCAGGGCTTCTCGCATCCCCATGCCCGCTACGAGCTGATCTGGGACCTGACCCACGCGCTGCGCCTGCGCGAGATCCTGGCCAACCTGGAGGATGCGCCCGCCGAGGCCGCGATCGGTGCGCTGCTGGACGATTTCGCGCGCGAGGCGGCGCCGGTGCTGCCCGGGCTGCGCCAGCAGGTGCTGTACAACGACATGAACCACGGCAACACGCTGGTCGATCCGGCGCGGCCGGACGAAGTGGCGGGGATCATCGATTTCGGCGACATCGTGCACACCGCCGTGGCGATCGACGTCGCGGTCGGCGCCATCACCGCGGTCGGGCCGGACATGGCCATCGCCGATGCCCTGGCCCGCTTCGTCGGCGGCTTCCACGCGGTGCGCCCGCTGCTGGCCGAGGAGGTGGCGCTGCTGCCGCTGCTGGTGGCCGTGCGCGCGGCCATCGGCACGGTGCTGCAGGCCTGGCACCGGCAGGTGCACGCCGACAACCCGCACTACGCGCCGATGACCGCCGAGGAACTGCAACGCCGGCTGGACCGCATCGCGGCCCTGCGCGCGCCCGCGGTCGGGGCCGCGCTGCGCGGCGCCACGGGGCTGGGCTGATGGACGACGCGGCGCTGATCGAGGCGAGTCTGGAGCTGGTGGCCGAACGCCTCGGCGACCCCGCCCCGCTGGTCTATGCGCGGCTCTTCGCCGCGTTCCCGGAGCTGGAGGCGCTGTTCGTGGGCGACCGGATGGGCACCGTGCGCGGCAACATGCTGCAGGTCACGCTGGATTGCCTGCTCGATTTCGCCGGGCCGCGCGCCTATGCCCATCATTTCATCGCCAGCGAACGGGTGAACCATGCCGGGCTGGGCGTGCCGTCGGCGATGTTCGACCAGTTCTACCAGACGGTGATCGCCACCTTCCGCGACGCGCTGGGCGCCGCCTGGACGGCCGAGGCCGAGGCGGCCTGGCAACGCGCGGCGCGCGCCCTGGTTGCGGCGGCAGCATGAGGGAAGGTCCGCGGCTTGGCTCGGGCGGTAGGATTCGAACCTACGACCAATCGGTTAACAGCCGATTGCTCTACCGCTGAGCTACGCCCGATCACCAAATCCGCGGAGCGCGCCTATCTAGATAGCGCCACCCCTGCGGTCAACCCGGCATTTCGCATGGCCCGCCCCGATCTGTGCCGCGCCTGCCCGCTTTGGCCGCCGGCCGGCCGTGTTGTATAGAGGCCGGGCCTGGCGAGAGTGGCGGAACGGTAGACGCAGTCGACTCAAAATCGACCGACGCAAGTCATGGGGGTTCGAATCCCCCCTCTCGCACCAGGGCGGCCGCGTCATGCCATCTTCAAGCAGGATAGTTTTCCTCGCATGGTCTTTCGCAGCAACCTGTCTGCCCGGCTGATCATCCTGGTGGTGGCCGCGACCCTGCCGGCGCTGCTGGTGCTGGTCTACCTCCAGCATGATCTGCGCAATACCCGGAAGGACCGCGTTCCCGACGAGGCGCTGCAACAGGCCGAGCTGATCAATGTCAATATGCGCAGCGTGATGGAAGGCGCACGCCAACTGGCCGCCGCCATGGCCCGGTTCATTCCGGTCCGCCGGCTGGATGCGCGCTGCGCCGGGCATATGTCGGAGATCCAGGGCGACCTGCCATCCTACAGCGTGCTTTCGGTGCGCGACGCTGCCGGGCGGCTGGTGTGCAGCTCCGATCCCGCCTTGGCCAGCACGACGCTGGACCAGCACTGCATCCCGCCCGGCGCGCATGTCAGCCCCGGCGAGGTGCAGGCGGGCCTGTTCATCCCGGCCACCGACCGCCGCGGTGCAGTGCTGCCGCTGTGCGTGGCGTTTCCCGCCACCGAAGGGCGCATCGGCTATATCGTGATGGAGCTGAGCCTGGAGTGGCTGGCCCGCCACATCGGCGAGCTCCGCCTGCCGCCGCGCAGTACCGTGGGCATCGCCGACCGCGCGGGCACGACGCTGGTGCGCGTGCCCGGACAGGAGACCCTGGCCGGGCGCAGGATGCCCGATCCCGTCATGCCGCTGATCGGGTTGTCCCAGCGCGGCACCGCCTGGGCGGTGGGGGCAGATGGGCTGGAACGGATGATCGGCTACGTGCCGGCGGGCATGCCGGGGCAGGAGGTGTTCGTCAGCATCGGCCTGTTCGTGCCCGACATGCTGGCCGATATCGACGATGCCGCCTTCTACGGATCGCTGCTGATGGCGCTGAGCATCGCGCTGTCGCTCGGCCTGGGCGCGCTGGCCGGCGAGCGCTTCGTGCGCCGCCCCGCCGCCGCCCTGCTGGATGCCGCCCGCCGCTGGTCCGACGGCGACCTGGGCGCGCGGGCGCGGCTGCGCGAACCGCCGGGCTCCGAATTCGGCACCCTGGCCGCCGCCTTCAACGCCATGGCCGAGACGCTGGGCCGCCGCCGCAGCGAGCTTGAAGACCTCAACGCCACGCTGGAGGCCCGGGTGCAGGAGCGCACGCGCGACCTGGAGGCCAGCCGCAATCGCCTGCAGATCGAGATCGCCGAGCGCGAGCGCACCGAGGCCGAGTTGCACCAGGCCCAGAAGCTTCAGGCGGTCGGTCAGCTTGCCGGCGGCATCGCCCATGATTTCAACAATCTGCTGACCGCGATCGTCGGCGCGCTGGACCTGATCCGCCGCCGCCTGCCGCCCGGCCAGGCCGCGCTGGTGCCGCTGATCGAGAATGCGCTGGAGGCCGCCCAGCGCGGCGGGCGGCTGTCGTCCCAGTTGCTGGCGTTCTCCCGCCGCCAACGCCTGATGCCCGTGCCCACCGACCTCAACGTGCCGGTGCTGATGCTGACCGGGCTGCTGGGCAGCACGCTGGGGCGGAACATCCGCATCGAGACCGATCTGGCCGCCGAGCTGTGGCCGGCGATGGTCGACCCCACCCAGGTGGAGGCGGTGATCCTCAACCTGGCCATCAACGCCCGCGACGCCATGCCCGAGGGCGGCGAGCTGACCATCCGCACCCGCAATGTCACCATCACCGCCGCCCAGATGACCTACCGCAACGCCGTGCCGGGCGACTATGTGGCGCTGGAGGTCAGCGACACCGGCACCGGCATGGCGCCGGCGGTGATGGCGCGCGCCTTCGAGCCGTTCTTCACCACCAAGCCGCAGGGCCAGGGCGCCGGGCTGGGCCTGTCCCAGGTGCACGGGCTGGCGGTTCAGTCCGGCGGCGATGCCGGCATCGAAAGCCGCCTCGGCTTGGGCACCCGCGTGACGGTGCTGCTGCCGCGGGCCGCCGCCGCCACCGCGCGCACCGGCGATGAAGCCCGCGGCCACCGGCGCGCCGAACTGCCGCGGCTGAAGGTGCTGGTGGTGGATGACGACCGCGCGGTGCGCGAGATGGCGGTTGAGATGTTGCGGGAACGCGGCCACACCGTGATGTCCGCCGCCGATGGCTGCGGGGCGCTGGACATCCTGCGCAGCCCCGATGCCTTTCAGCTGCCGTTCGATGTGCTGCTGGTGGATTACGTGATGCCCGGCATGAACGGCGTGGCGCTGATCCAGGCTGCACGGGCGCTGCATCCCGGCCTGCACGCCCTGCTGGTGACCGGCAATGCCGAGTCCGACACCGCCGATTCGCTCCGCCCGGAGGAGATGATGCGCAAGCCATTCACCATCGCCCAGCTGGAGGCCCGCATGGCCGCCCTGATGGACGACACCAGGGCGGGCGTCGCGGCCGACGCCGGCGCCTGAATGCCGCGCCGTCGCCGCCGGGACCCGCGGCATCGACTCGCTGGCCGGGCCGCGCCATCCTGCGGGATCGGGCGGATCGGGGAACGGGCATGGCCAACGATGCACCAGGCGTGGCGGCACCGGTCGTGGCATTGCCCCATGGCCGGCTGCGCGGCGCGATCGTCGAGGGTATCGCCGCGTTCAAGTCGGTGCCCTATGGCGCCCCGACCGGCGCCGCGCGCTTCCTGCCGCCCGCCCCGCCGGCACCCTGGACCGGGCTGCGCGACGCCACCGACTATGCCGGCCACGCGCCGCAGATGGGCCTGCGCCCGCCCTCCCGCCCCGAGTTGGCCGATCTCTATGGCGTCGGCGACAGCTCGCCGCCCAGCGAGGATTGCCTGACGCTGAATGTCTGGACCCCCGCCGTGGGCGATGGCGCCCGCCGCCCGGTGATGGTCTGGCTGCATGGCGGCGCCTTCAGCTACGGCACCGGCAATGGCGAGCGCAGCCGCGGCAGCCGGCTGTGCCAGCGCGGCGACGTGGTGGTGGTCAGCGTCAACCACCGCTTGAACATCCTGGGCTTCCTGGACCTGTCGGCGGTTGGCGGCCCCGATTATGCCGCATCCGGCAATGCCGGCATGCTGGACATCGTCGCCGCCCTGCAATGGGTGCAGGACAACATCGCGGCCTTCGGCGGCGATCCGGATTGCGTGACGGTGTTCGGCGAGTCGGGCGGCGGCGGCAAGGTCTGCACCCTGATGGCGATGCCGGCGGCAAAGGGCGTGTTCCACCGCGCCGTGGTGCAAAGCGGCGGCGCCGTGCTGCTGCGCACCCCCGCGCGCGCCGCCCGGCTCACCGATGCCGTGCTGCGCGAACTCGCCACCGACGTGGCCGGCCTGCGCGACATGCCGCTGGCCCGCCTGCTGGCTGCCATCGGCCCCGCCATCCGGGCGCTCGGCCCGGCTGCCCGGCCGCTGCTCGACCGCTACCCGTTCGGCCCCGTGGTCGATGGCACCATCCTGCCGCGCCAGCCCTTCGCCCCCGACGCCACCCCGCTTTCGGCCGACATCCCGCTGCTGATCGGCGACATGAAGGACGAGGCGGCCAGCTTCGTTGCCACCGACGACACGATGTGGTTCCGCAGGCTGGATGAAGCCGGGCTGCTCGCGCGCGTCACGGCGCTGGCCGGCGACGCGGCGCCGCGCGTGATCGCCGCCTATCGCGCCGCCAACCCGGCGATGAACCCGGCCGAACTGCTGATCGCCATCCGCACCGACGCCGAGTTCCGTGTCCGTTCCCTGCTGGTCGCCGAACGCCAGGCGGCCCTGCGCGGGGCGCCGGTGTTCATGTATTCCTTCGAGTGGGAGACGCCGGTGCATGACGGCCGGCTGAAGGCGCCGCACGCACTGGACGTGCCGTTCACCTTCGACACGCTCGACCTCACCCGCGCCCATGGCGACCGCGAGGATGCGCGCCGCCTGTCGGGGATCATGGCCGAGACCTGGATCGCCTTCGCCCGCACCGGCCGGCCGTCCCATGCCGCGCTGCCGGACTGGCCCGCCTTCGACACCGCCAGCCGCGCCACCATGGTGCTGGACTCCGCCTGCCGCCTCGCCCATGACCCGCGCCCGCATGGGCGGACGCTGTGGCAGGAACTGGCGGCGGGCTGAAAGGCGGGCAGGGCAGGCGCGGGGTTTGGAGGTCCGGGCGG